>CAYOWB010000280.1:0-1503 GCA_964407515.1 uncultured Bacteriovoracaceae bacterium | reverse complement strand
CGGGATCGATTCGATCTCCGTCTCGCCGCCAAGCTGCGCGATGCGCTCACGAATATGGACCAGCCCGAGCCCCGTGCGGGAGTCTGGGACTGACTTGGTCTTCGACTTCGATTTGCCCTGAGGGAATCCTTTTCCGTTGTCCGATATCACGAGAACGCAGGTTTCCCTCATCGCGCCGATGGAGACGGACACATGAGTCGCGTGTGCATGCTTATCGATATTGTTCAATGCCTCTTGTAACACCCGGTAGATGGCCACTTCGGCATTCCTCGAGAAGTCCTCTGGCAACTCTCCGGTTCGCACGTTCACCGTAATTCCGGACCGGTCCCTGAATTCCTTGCCCAGCGCCTGAATCGCGGGAATCAATCCGAGATCATCCAACACCCCGGGTCGCATGGCGTGTGAGATACGGCGCACCTCCTCGATAGATTCCTTCAGGAGCGAATGAATGGCCTGGATCTCCTCGAACGCCTTCGGGCACAGCTCCGCGACGCGTTTCTCCATCGCGGCAATCCGGAAGCGTGCCGAGCCGAGCAGCTGACTCACGCCATCGTGCAGCTCACTGGCGACACGACGTCTCTCGGTCTCCTGGGCCTCCACAACCCACTCGGAATACCGCTTGAGAGTCTCCTCGAAGCGCTTACGTTCGGTGATATCACGTGCGATCCCGGTGGTCCCGATCACTTCCCCTTTCTTGTTGAAGACGGGCGTCTTGATCGTTTCGATCCACTGGATCTCGCCATGGGAGTCGGCCAGCGGCTCTTCCATCCGCTTGGTCTGCTTCGACTTCATGACGGCCTTGTCGTCGGCGATGTATCGTTCGGCGAGTTCCAAGGGCCAGAACTCACGATCCGTCTTCCCTTGCAGCGACTCAGTTGCGCAGCCGACCGCGCGGGCGAAGGGTTCGTTCACGGCGATGATGCGCGACTCGGTGTCCTTGAGCCAGGCGATATCCGGAATATTGTCCAAGATGGCTTTATTGCGTGAAAGCGCCTCTTGAAGCTCCAGTTCGGCTTGTTTTCTCGGACCGATATCTTCCAGGAAGGCAACAAACCCGGAGACCTCCCCGCTGAGGGTTCGCAAGGGAACGACCGAGACGGACACATGGACCGGACTCCCATCCTTTCTCCATCGGACGGTCTCGTACTTCGTAGTCTCTTTTCCCTTCAATGACTCTCCAACGAAGTCACGGACCTGTTTGGCATCTTTTCGAGACAGGTACGGGAGCTGCTTGCCGGTCACTTCCTTCTCGGTCCACCCGAAAAGCTTTTCAGCCGCGGGATTCCAGAGCATCACCTGCCCTTTGCTGTTCAGAGCCACCATGGCGAAGGGAGAGGTTTTGACCACCGCACTGAACACCCGTGAGGCGGCCTGAAGCATCCCGCGCGAACGCCTATGCTGTTCCAACTCGCGTTTGAGCTTCTGGATCTTCTTTTGTCCGGCTTCGGGGCTCATAGTAGCTTCCAAAGATTATACATGGAAGGGACTGGAAAGTGTCAGCTC
>CAYOWB010000279.1:712-1656 GCA_964407515.1 uncultured Bacteriovoracaceae bacterium | reverse complement strand
GATGTCGGGACACTCTCCGGGGGTGAACGTCAACGGGTCGCTTTTATCCGCGCGCTTGTTTGGAAGCCGAGAGTGATACTCCTGGATGAGCCGTTTTCAGCACTTGATCCGGGGTTGAGGACTTCGCTCCGGCGCGAGCTCGTGGAACTCCATCAGCTTTGGCCCGCTCCGCTCGTCATCGTGTCGCACGACCAGGACGAGGTGCGTGAGCTGGCGCAGCGGGAATACGCTATTGAAACTGGACGCCCTGAATCCCGATGACCTTGCCTAGAAACTTGGTCGTGGTGAAATGCATCCGCGTGAACCGTCTCCGCCCGCTCTGGTCGTTGGCATAGAGCTTCCATTCGGTGCCCTCGCGGTCGATTTCGATCTCCCGGGTGGCGTAGGTGCGGGTCAGGCCGTTTGTCAGGAATTTCAGGATGAGTTTCCCGCCGCTCCCGGGTTCAAAGGCCCGTGCCTTCAAGATCACCGCTTCCATTCCCTGGTTTTTCACGATCGCGGCTCCCTTGCGGATATCTTCCACGCTGAAGGTCTTGCGGCCGCTGCTCGGGCTGTTCACGACCATGCCCTTCACGTTGCTGTCCGCGTCGAGAGTTAAGGTCAGCGTGGTCGGCGTGGACTCGAAGTCATTTGAGGCTGTGACCAGAAGTTGCGTGGAGTCCGCGTGAGACAGGAACGGATGAAACGCGGATAGTGTGAAAAAAAGTGCCGCAACCCATCGGACCAATGGCTTCATAGACTTTCTCCTTAGGTGGCGGACTGAATAGCTCAAGTAAGGGGGTAACCGCAAGAGATTTGTTCTGAAAGGAAGCCGTCGTCAGGCCGCGTGCACGGAGTTGGTGAGCTGCGTGCCGCGTTTACCGCTCACGTATTCGCGAATATTCCCGAACGTGACTTCCGCGATGGCCTCCAGGGCCTCATCCGTCAGAAAGGCCTGGTGGCTC
>CAYOWB010000279.1:416-645 GCA_964407515.1 uncultured Bacteriovoracaceae bacterium | reverse complement strand
CGGAGAAGTCTTCGAAGAAGTAGTGGCTTTCTTCCTCGTATACATCCAGTCCGGCGCTTCGGATCTTGCGCCTCTTGAGGCCCTCGATGAGTGCCCTGGTGTCGATGAGTCCCCCGCGGCTCGTGTTGATGATCATCACGCCGTCTTTCATCTTGTCGATCGTTTCGTGGTTGATGAGGTGGCGGGTCTCCGGCGTGAGAGGAGAGTGAAGGCTTACGATATCGGATTC
>CAYOWB010000279.1:0-371 GCA_964407515.1 uncultured Bacteriovoracaceae bacterium | reverse complement strand
GGACGGGAAGCGAGTTCCGGATCCACGTATTTATCGTGCGCCAGGATCTTCATGCCGAAGCCCTGCAGAATGTTGACGGTGCACTTGCCGATGCGGCCCGTTCCGATGATTCCCGCCGTCTTCCGATGCATGTCGAAGCCCTCGAGTCCCGAGAGTGAGAAGTTGCCCTCGCGGATCCGGTTGTGGGCGCGGTGGATCTTGCGATTCAACGCCAGCATGAGAGCGACCGTGTGCTCCGCCACGGCGTAGGGAGAGTAGGCCGGAACGCGAACCACGCTCATGCCGGTTTCCTGGCAGGCATGCAGATCGACGTTGTTGAAGCCCGCGCAGCGCATGGCGATCAGTTCGACGCCGAGGCCGCGAAGCTCATG
>CAYOWB010000278.1:217-1663 GCA_964407515.1 uncultured Bacteriovoracaceae bacterium | reverse complement strand
CGGCCCGAGCGCGAGGAACTTGGGCGCCAGCAGGGCGGAGAGCTTCGAGAGTTCTTGCGCGTAGGCCTCCGATATCACGAAGCCGGGCGGAAACAGCGAGAGGACTTCGTCGGGCGATTTCATCAGCGGGATCGCTCGCCGGATCACGGCCACGGCGTCGGCGATCTGAGTCTGCTTGGCTCGGAAGGCTCGTATTTGCTGCAGGCTTGGTTGACTCTCGAAGAATTGATCGATTGCAGCGGTGTCCGCTCGTGCGTCGGTGAGGTGACCGGGTGGGTGACCGGTGAACGCCACCCAAACGATTATGATGGCCAATAGAAGTCGGCGCATAGATCCTCCGTCAGTCTTTTCGGCTTATTTCGGAGGAAAGATGAATCAAGATCAGGGGATCGTTCAGGGTATTCGGTCAGCGTATTTGTTCGAGGTATTCGTGAGCCTCCGGCCAGAAATTGGTTTATCGCCAGTCTTTTGACGGCAGACCCTGAGATTCGCGGCGGTTTACTTGATTGAGCCGGCCCCAGGATCTCGGAGGGGCGCCGGTATCTGGCCATGACCGCATCGTATTCTCCACTCATGAACAAGGTGCGATAACTGCTTTTCCTTGGCTTCGTCGCACGAATCTTTTCCTGAAGCTCCGCCTTCGTTTCCGGCACATACGGGATCACCTGAGTTAACAAATTACCGAGCATGTCCCACACCGAACGGACCAGCGTGCCGGTCTCGAGATCGATACACAGGCCCTTGGTTACACACAGGCCCAGATCCACCTGCTTGATGAAGACGAAGTCTTCGGTGAAGAGTCCGCAGGTCGTCTCGTCGGGATCGGTAAAGAGCGGCAAAGCCGGGAGTGCGACCAGACACTCGTTCTCGAGAGCGGGACGAATGGGCGCGCCTTGCTCGGTGAGGTAATGACAAACGGACGGAGACTCCGGCCGGCCTCCGGCCGAAGAAGAAGGTGCGCCGTCCCGCCAGGGGTGCCGCATCGCCAGCCGCGCCCACGGGATTTCAGCGTTAGGGATGCGCTTTATAATGCCTATCCACAGTCGAGCCAGTGCGCTTTGCTTGAAAGCCGGTCCAGGTCCTGCTCGAACTCGGCCCCGAATAGCTTCTTGTAGCTGTCGATGCCGCGATTCGTGCGAAAAGCGGTGTGGTCCCCCACTCGCGTGTGGCCCGATTCCGTCAGACGCCGAAGCGCATCCGTAAGACACGGATCGGCAGCCCACGACGGGGAGAGTCCCGTGAGGAAAAGAAGCAGCAGCAGCAGGTGCTTCGGCGTCGGGAGCCCCATCAGTCGAGGAGGGCAGTGCAGTTCAGAGAGTAGAACTCTCATAGACGCTTCCCTGCCTCTAGTTTCTCCGGGAATCCATCCTTGTTCGCATCGGTCACGACACACTCGTGGACGGGGATTCCGGTGGCTTGGAGCTTCTTCCGGGTCTCGGGTGTGAC
>CAYOWB010000278.1:0-155 GCA_964407515.1 uncultured Bacteriovoracaceae bacterium | reverse complement strand
TTCGCCCCAGATTTGAGCCTCATAGTAGCCGTCGCGTTGGGCCAGGGCTAGATCGCTCCTGAAGTGGAATGAGTGGGTGTCCGTGATTTTGGCGCCTATGTCCAAGGAGTCTCCCGGGGTGAAGGTGCTTCGGCTCTTAACCTCGTCCTTGAAGA
>CAYOWB010000277.1:0-1748 GCA_964407515.1 uncultured Bacteriovoracaceae bacterium | reverse complement strand
ACTATTTCTACGGTTATCTCGCGCCGTCGACCGGCTACATCCAGAAGTTCGGCCAGCTTCCGTATGACCGCGGCCTCATCCTCCCGCTTCCGACGACCACTCACCCCGAGAAGCTGGTGCACTCCCGTCGCAGCCGCAAGCTCTACGACGTCTTCAAGGAAACCCTGCGTTGGCGCGAGATCCTGGAGGTCGAAGACGTCGGAATGCTGAACGAGGTGATTCAAGCGGGTGGCTTCGTCGAGTTCGTCCTCATCGCGGAAGCGTTCCACGAAAAGAAGATCGCCAAAATCGCAGATCTCATCACGAAAAAGAAGACAGCGCGTATCGTTCTTCTGTCCGGTCCATCCTCCTCAGGAAAAACGACCTCCACTAAACGCCTGGGAGTTCAGCTCCGGGTCAACGGTCTTAAGCCTCAACTGGTGTCGATGGACGACTACTTCCTCGACCGTGACAAGACGCCCCGCACGGCGAACGGCGATCACGACTTTGAATCACCCAGGGCGCTCAACGTCGAGCTCTTTCAAGATCACCTGCGTTGCCTGATCGAGGGCAAGGAGATCGAGCTTCCGCATTACGACTTCAAAACTGGAAAAAGCGGCATGTCAGGCCGCAAGATCAAGCCTGATGAGAACAGCATCGTCATGATTGAAGGGATTCACGGGCTGAATCCCATGTTTTCGGATTCCCTTCCCCGCGAGTCGATCTTCAAGATCTACGCGAGTGCCCTGACCGAGATCCCACTCGACAGCCACAACCGCATTCCCACCACGGACACGCGACTGCTACGCCGACTGATCCGGGACTATCAGTTCCGGGGGTATTCCGCGTCCCAGACGATTCTACGCTGGCCGTCTGTGCGCGAGGGCGAATCCAAGCACATCTTCCCGTACCAGGAGAATGCGGACATCTTGTTCAATACGGCGCTGATTTACGAACTGGCGGCGATCAAAACGATGGTCGAACCGGTCCTCAAGGAGGTCACGCACGACTCCCCGACCTACGCCGAGGCGCTCCGCCTGCTGAAGTTCCTGTCCTACTTTCAGCCCATCCCCGTGGAAGTGGTGCCGCGTCACTCGATCTTGCGCGAGTTCCTTGGTGGAAGCTCGTTTAAATACTGACCTCGGCTTTCTCCATCTACTCACGGAGGGGTCAACAAATCTCCATCCTTGAACGCGGTATTGAGTTGTACCGTTGTACCAAGGAAGGGTTGCGCCCCAATGCGAACCACCATTCAGTCGCGTCCTGGGTGGGAGAACGGAGAAACAAGGTTAGCTCTCAAACGAGACCCCGCCAAGGCACTGCGGACGCCCTACCCCGCATTTCTGTGATGGCGTCACAGAAATGCGCGATAGGTCCGGGGACCTATAGCCAGAATCTGTGACGCCATTACAGTTTTCGGCGATAGGTCTCTCAGCGACTACTTAGTCAGCCTGGCCTGCGAGAGGCGATGAAGCGAAGCCCCCAGTCGATCTGCCTGCTCCGCGAGCCCGGGGCACCGAGGGAGCTCTGGACAGTAACTCTGGGTAGTCCACTTCGAGCAACTCACTCTGGCAGCTAGCCCTGCGGCACGATTTCGACGACGAGGAATGAACCGTCGGACTGGACTTCCCAGCGGACGTCGAAGTCCAGGAGCCGCACGCCGTGGCGGCAGCCGTCGGCGGGTTTGCGCGCGACGAAAGCGGGTCGAGGGTCGAGCGAGAGCGTCTCGGTAATCAACTCCCGCAGTCGCGGATATCCGTTCTTCGCCC
>CAYOWB010000276.1:0-1831 GCA_964407515.1 uncultured Bacteriovoracaceae bacterium | reverse complement strand
GGTGCGCGTGATCGGCGAGATCACTCGCGAGAATCTCGATACGCTCCGGCTCGTGGATGAGATCTTCATCCGGTCCATTCGTGAGGCGGGATTGTACGAGAAGATCTGGCAGGCCTTCGCGGTGTTTCTGCCGATTCGTTCCGTCGGTGTGCAAGGCGACGGACGCACGCACGACCACGTCGTCGCGCTTCGGGCGGTGACCTCCAGTGACGGCATGACGGCCGACTGGTTCCACTTCGACCCGAAGTTCCTCGCCGAGGTGTCCTCGAAGATCTGCAACGAGGTCCGCGGCGTGATTCGCGTGGTCTACGACATCTCTTCGAAGCCGCCCGCGACGATTGAGTGGGAGTAGGGTGGAGAAAGTGGACGAAAGTCCACTTTACTCATGAGTAAAGTGGACTATACTCTACTATATGAAGATTCCGCGTTATCTGACTTCTGTTGTTGAGGCGGTTCTTGCGCGCCGCAAGATGGTTTTTTTGGGGGGACCTCGTCAGGTTGGGAAGACGACGCTCGGCCTCTCACTTCTGGGGCCTGCTGCGAATGAACATCATGCGGGGTACCTCAACTGGGACAACCCAGGCGACGCCGCTCGATTGAGAGGTGCGCAGCTGCCTGCGGGTCAAAGTCGAATTGTGCTGGATGAGATTCATAAATATGCTCGCTGGAGAAACCTGCTGAAGGGGTTCTATGACAAACAGAAATCGACTATTCAGTTCGTCGTGACGGGGTCGGCTCGGTTGGATTATTACCGGAAGGGGGGCGACTCGCTTGCTAATCGGTATCGCTACTTCCGGCTACATCCTCTGTCCGTCAATGAACTAGATCCCAAGGCCGGTCCGGAGGTTCTGGCCGATTTGTTGAAGTGGAGCGGCTTCCCGGAACCCTTTTTCACCCAGGATGAAGCGGAGCATAGGATTTGGAGGCGGGATCGTCTCAGTCGGGTCATACGTGAAGATCTGCGTGATTTAGAGCTGGTCCGTGAGGTCTCGCTGATAGAACAGTTGGTGGATCTGCTTCCGGTCAAAGTGGGGTCTCCACTTTCAGTGAAGAGTTTAAGGGAGGGTCTGGAGGTTGATCATAAGACTGTCGAGCGGTGGCTGACGATCCTTGAGAATCTTTATGTCTGTTTTCGCATTCCGCCATTTGGAGCGCCGAGGATCCGCGCTGTGAAGAAGGAGAGAAAACTCTATCTCTTTGATTGGACGTCTATTGGAGCAAGTGGTCCTCGTTTTGAGAACTTGGTCGCGTGTCAGCTGCTGAAGTACTGTCATTGGATCGAGGATACTCAGGGGTACGGCATGGAGCTCAGGTATCTTCGTGATACCGACGGACGAGAGGTCGACTTTGTTGTGCTTCGAGAAGGGAAGCCGCTCTTCGCGGTAGAGTGTAAGAGCGGCGAAGCTTCGCCCTCGCGTGCGATTCGCTACTTCGAAGAGCGGACATCCATCCCGGTGTTCTATCAAGTGCACTCTGGATCCCGCCAATACGATACGGGGCGCATTCGTGTGCGGACCTTCTGGGACTTCTGCCGCGAGACTGAAATGCCGTAGGCGCGAATTGAGATCAGTGCCCTCCGGGTCAGATCGCGAAAGCGCCAGTTCCGCGCAGCAGGGCCAGGCCTTCCATAGGCACGGCTCTATGCCGCGTTCATGCCTGGGGTCTTTTTCACTCTCTCCACTGGGGCCGCACATCTTGTGCTTGCATCGGTCGCGCGCGGGGAAAGGAGTACTCCCCTCGGGGGCTCATGCCAGCGTGAAGCGTGCCCGAGCGCGTAGCGCGAGGGAGGCATGCGAAGTCAGGATGACTGTACGTGCCGCCGTGCATGGCG
>CAYOWB010000275.1:0-1904 GCA_964407515.1 uncultured Bacteriovoracaceae bacterium | reverse complement strand
CTGCCCGCCTGGGTTCAGGTCCTGAACGCAAAGATCCAGGAACGGAAGTCGGAAGTCCTTCGATGGCAGGAGGCCACTCCGGCGAGCGGCCTTTCTTCCAGTATGCCAAGGCCGCTTGGGGCCATGGGCTCTCAGTACTTCCTCAAGGGATTCGGCTACGAGTTTCCGCACGTTGCCCCGAAAGACAGCAAAGGAGCGCTGCTTCTTCCGTTCGGTGCGGAGCTCGTGGGGAGCGCGGCGGAACAAGCCATCGACGCCTACGGGCTCGGGTCCGGCAAAGCGACGGACATCCTCGCCTTGAGTTTCTCGGGACACGACTACCTCGGACACGTATTCGGTCCGAACAGCCGCGAGCTGGAAGAACTCACCAAGGCCGAGGACCGTGTCGTGGCTCGGCTTCTTAACACGCTGAAAAAGAAAATCCCGGGCGGACTGAGCCAGGTCATGGTGGTTTTGACGGCTGATCACGGTATCTCCCATCACCCCTTGTGGCTGAAACAGAACCGCGTCGAGGCGGGATATATTGATGAAGCGGCAATGACGGCCGCGGTGGAAAAACGCCTCTCGGAGAAGTTCGGAAAACCTACTGAAGGGAAGTGGGTCTCCTATAACGGAGATCTGAACGTCTTCTTGAACCCGACGATGCTCGCCCTGCCGAAGCCAGGCCGAGCCGCGATCGAGGAAGAGGCGAAGGCCGCGCTCAAATCGCTGCCGGGGGTTCTGCACGTCTACTCATCCACGGATGTAAAGACCCGGCAACTCCCCCCCGGCGTTTTCGAACGCCGCATCCTCAAGTCATATGTTACCGGACGGAGCGGCGACGTTCTCGTGATTCCCAAGCCCTACCACTTCACCAACGATGACATCGTTTCGCATCAGACGGGCTATTCGTACGATCGAACGGTTCCCCTCATTCTCTTGGGCGAGGCCTTCAAGCCAGGACGATACTCCACGCGCGCGGAGATCGTGGATTTGGCGCCTACTCTCTCGTACCTGCTCTCCATCATCGCTCCCAGCATGTCGGAAGGTCGTGTATTGACGGAGGCCCTTCGACAATGAACACTTACCTTCACGCCCTCAACGCTGACTACATCGACGACTTATACCGCCGTTACCTCAACGATCCGGAGTCAGTCGACCCAACCTGGCGCTACTTTTTCGATGGCTTCTCTACCGGAGAACGCGCCAAGCGATGCTCCGAGGACCTGAGTCAACTCGAACATGAAGCCAAGGTAGCCAAGCTGATCACCGCACATCGGGAACGCGGCTGGCTGCTCGCCTCGATCGATCCGCTCCATCCCGCTGCCTCCTCGCACCCACTGCTGGAACTTCAACATTTCGGCCTGACCGAAGAGGACTTACACCGGACGTTCGCAGCCGGGCATCTCATCGGCCTCAAGGAGTCGACGCTCGCCGAGATCATCCGGCGACTGCGAGAAATCTACTGCTCCACGATCGGCGTCGAATACACCCATATCCAGAATCATGACGCCCGGGAGTGGGTCCAACTTCGCATGGAAGACCGCAGGCGCTGGGTCCGCCCGGACGCCGATACCCGCCGGAAGATCCTGCGGCGACTGATCGAAGCGGAAGGCTTTGAAAAGTTCCTGCACGCTCGATACGTCGGTCAGAAACGTTTTTCACTGGAAGGGGGCGAGTCCCTGATCGTCGCCATGGACGCGATGGTGGAACACGGCGCCGAGCACGGAATCTGCGAACTGGTCGTCGGCATGGCGCACCGGGGACGTCTTAACGTTCTGGCCAATGTCATGCGGAAGCGTCTCGAAGCCATCCTGGCCGAGTTCGAACACCGAAGCTTCGGTGACTCGACGGATAACGGCGAAGGAGACGTGAAGTACCACAAAGGCTTCTCCACCGACCACACGTTGCCGTCCGGAAAGACG
>CAYOWB010000274.1:528-1918 GCA_964407515.1 uncultured Bacteriovoracaceae bacterium | reverse complement strand
TCTGCCAGTTCTCCGAGAATGAACTTGCGTCTCTCGACTGAGCCGATGCCAGAAGCCTCTGCAGAAGCCGCCGCATTCGTTCTTCCGTCAGCAGTCCGTCCAGCTCTTCCTCGAACGCCTGAGTATTCTCAATCTTCCTCAGGAGCCCCCGAAGCTCTATTTCAGGATCATCGTACTGCGCACGCATCTCGACACGGTTCTGCGCCACCAGACGGACCAGCCCTCGTTCCGTCACCTGATTGAAGATCACGTGCCGCCCCTCAAGGACCGGAAGGTCTTTCTCGACTCCGCGCACGAAGCGAGACAGGTTTTCAAGAACCGCCACCTTCTCCAGATTGGAGTCCGGGAGACTGAGGTGAAAATGATAAGACGTCGTCAGATCCCTCGCACCGGTCCTACTCATCGCCTTCAGGGGCTCCTTCATCGCATCCCAGAAGCCTCCGAGGCTGGCAAATTCCCGGACCTGACTGATGAACTTCCGAGCACTCCTCTGCTCCACACTCGGATCGTTGACAACCTCGATATGCGAGACGACGTCATTCACGCCTTCGGCCTTCCAGGAAAGCCCACGCAATGCATCCTGGATCTTGATCGGAAGCCCGCTTTTGAGAGAGAGATCCTCGGGCTTCACAATCCGCAGAAAAACTAGGCGCGACTTCTGTCTCGCAGTCAGGCGCTCCAGCTGAAGTACCTCGAGAAACCGCTCATAAGAGGGAATCGACTTCCAACGATCGACAATCTTCTGCCAGTTCTGTCGCTCCCGAGTTCCAGAGGGCAGGACCAGACCCCGTTCACCCTCCTGATCGAGCCGCAGATGCCCCCGCGCCCTTCGGGTCTCGTCAGTCTCCGCTTTGACGACCTCGCGCGGTTTTCCGGTGTCGATTGTCGCCCCCGCCTCAAGCTTCTGTTCACGCAGAACCAGTCGTCCTGGAGGACTGCCCGCTTCGAGCGGCTTCACAGGCTCCAGCTGAACGCGGAACCCGCCTTCTATTCCCTCGGTCAGACGGGCCTTCCAGGTATCGGGAAGCGAATCGAAATTGAGCGGATCATCGAGATACTCGTCGGCAATCTCCGCGAGTGCCATCGCCTGGGATCCGTTCAGACGGGCTTCACCGAGTGGATGTCTTCTTTGGAAATCAGAGAAGTCGAAGTATCGAACGAACTGTTCATACTGCCGCGGGGTTAGCTCGACTTCCATGCCGAGTCGCACCCTGCCCTCGAAGCGATCAAAGATATCATCCGCTCCAGAGCAGGGCATCGGGAACGACAACACGACCATGTGAAGAGCGGCCGTGACGGCGGACCACGACCAATACGCAGACACCTTCATGCACCATCAATGGTATCAGCAGACTCGGCGACTCTCGGCCGGCAATACATGCCGCGTAAC
>CAYOWB010000274.1:0-476 GCA_964407515.1 uncultured Bacteriovoracaceae bacterium | reverse complement strand
AACTCAAGACACGACCGGACCTCAGGAGGCTCCCTATGCGCTTCATTAGTATCTTCGGCATCCTCACCATGATCGGGATCGCAGTTCTGTTCAGCACGAACCGTAGGAAGATCCGCTGGTCGCTGATCGCCTGGGGCCTCGGCCTTCAACTGACGTTCGCACTGCTCATCCTGAAGACAGGCGCGGGCCGCGCCACTTTCGCCCTCTTGAACGACGCGGTCCTGGGAATCCTGAGCGCCACGCAATCCGGCGCGGAGTTCGTCTTCGGCAATCTCGCGAGGTATCCTTTCGGCCCCATCCCGGTCGAGGGAACACCGGGCGTGGTCATTGCCGCCGGATTCGCCTTCATCGTCATGCCGACGATCATCTTCTTCTCAGGACTCATGGCAGTGCTCTACCATCTGAACATCATGCAGCAGATTGTGAAGGCGATCGCCTGGGTTATGTCGAAGACCATGAAAACCAGCGGTCCGGAA
>CAYOWB010000273.1:1537-1937 GCA_964407515.1 uncultured Bacteriovoracaceae bacterium | reverse complement strand
GAAGCAAGTTCAAGGCCCTGAACGGGAAAAAAATACCTAGGTACCCGTCTGATCGACCTGGGCAACCTCGCTGATTGCCTCGAGCATCTGGAAGAACGCCAGGAACGCCCGGTATCCAGCCGTCTGCTGGTCCTTGAACTCGGCCCCCACTCGACGCACCGAGCCGCCTTCTATCCGAGCCACTTTCAGCACCAGAGGCAGATACAGGGACTGGTTCAGGTAGAAATGAAGCTCCACGGTTTCACCCCGGGAAACCGGGCTCAGAGCCGACTCCTCCCCCTCGGTATCAAAATCAAAACCGATTCCGAGTCGGCTCACGTCATGGACCTTAAGCCGGCAGGGGCTTTTCTTTGGAATCACAGCGAACAACGAAAACGACTCCAGGACCGGTTTGCGCTCA
>CAYOWB010000273.1:0-1505 GCA_964407515.1 uncultured Bacteriovoracaceae bacterium | reverse complement strand
GTCCGTCTCTCCTCGGCATGCCATTTGGGGTAAGCGGAAGCTTTTCCGCCTGTTCGATCTTGGACTTCAGTTCGGCGAGAAGTGCTTGAGCTTGCGCGGCCGCCTGCCCCAGCTGAATCTCGTGAGACTTGAGATCCACCCCGCCTGTGAAGAACGCATGATGCAGTCCGTGTACCTGCGCCACGGCTTGGCCAGCTTGCTGCGTGAGCTTGTACAACGAGGCATAGAAGTACTCGGCCGCTAAAGCCTCGGGAGTCCACTTCTGGAAGCTTTGTTGCAGCTGCCCATCCAGCTCCGCCCACTTACCGTTGAAGTCAGACCAGGACTTCTGTTGGACCTTGCCGATCTTTCCTCTCTTCAGCTTCACGAAGTGAGTATTGGATCCGCTCAGTTGGCTTTCCAGAGTCATTACGAACTGTTTAAGTTCGTTCAACTCCGCGCTCGCCTTGATCTTCAGCTTGTCGTGAAACTCCTTGAGCCTCACGGCGTACGTCTGATCCTTTGGACCGCCCAGGAAGTAGGTCTTCCGAATGACAATCTTCTTTCCTCCCTGGCCAACCGCAGGCATCTGCGCCAGAATTCCACGCACCACATCGGGCTGATGGTCGGACTCGCTCAGAGTCACGACATATTCGCCGCGCGCCATGGGCTTCCCGTCACTGAACTTCACCTGCCCGGTCTTTCCGAGCTTCTTTTCCAAAGCCGTCTGGACGCGAGCGGAGAATTCCAGGTGATTCAGAAGAGTGTCCGAAACCCCTTCGACGTGAATGTCGAAGTGGGTGCCGTCGGGAAGATTGGATACGACGTAGAACGTCGGCATCAGCAAATCTGCCTTCGACAATGCGATGGCAGCCCTGGCTCCTTCGCGATTGACTGCCGTCTTGGCCGTGGTTTTCAGCGCCTCGTATTCTTCCGGATCGACATCATCCATCGTGGGCAAGGGCGAGAGCCACTTACTCACGAACGGGACCTTCTCTGCAAAGAACGTCGAAGCGGCCTCTACCCCATTCCTGATCGCCGGAGACTGAAGCGCCGGGTCCAGCAGGCCGTTGAGGTAAGCCGCAACCGCGCCCGCCACGAGTAACAGGATGAGCAGGTATTTCAGCAGGCCGCTCGACTTCTTCGCCTTCGGTTGCGCGACGAAGCTCGAAGCCCCGGCCTGTGCCGCTGCGGCATCAGCCGCGGGAGCAGGCTCGGCCACAGTTTCGTGTTCGGCTGCGGCAATCGTGACAGGTGCGGCAGTCGACGGTTGCTCTTCCACCGCCATGGCCACGGGAGTAGCCACCTCCGCGACAGGCTCGGCAACGGGTTCCGCAACAGCCGAAACTTCCGCAGCAGGCGCATGGGGAGGCGGAGACGCGGTCAGACTCTCAAAAGCCTGCACCTCGCGCATGACCTTCCAGTCCGGCATTCCCTCCGACCAGACATAAGAGCCCGTGGTCACTTGGCCTTCGGTCATCTTATGTCTGGTCGGAGGGAATGCCGGACTGGAAGGTCATGCGCGA
>CAYOWB010000272.1:0-1944 GCA_964407515.1 uncultured Bacteriovoracaceae bacterium | reverse complement strand
TGGCGTTCTAAAGGGCTGGGTACAGCGGCGCTGTAGTGGTCGTTTTAGAACATGGTGTTCTAAAGGGCTGGGTACAACCGGGCTGGATTGCCCCTTTCAGTACGGGGTGTTCCAGAATGCGCCGTACAGCAGACGCCGCGACGTCATCGAAGGCCAAGAGGCTCAATGGGAGCAGCGGTTAGTTCGCCCAAGCAGCGCCGAAGGAGAGACCATACCCGGGCTGGGGCCGGCTGGTGGTGGTCCCCTCGCAGGCCTTTCGCCTCCGTTTCCATTTCGCGACTGATATGGCAGGATGCCGGACAGACCATGTACCAGCTTCGTGACTATCAACAGACGGCGGTCGACAACGCCGTCAAATACTTCAAGACCAGCCGAGCGCCTGCGGTGGTGGTGTTGCCGACTGGCGCAGGCAAGAGTCTGGTCATTGCCGAGCTGGCTCGCATCGCCAAGGGCCGAGTCCTGGTGCTGGCTCACGTCAAAGAGTTGGTAGAGCAGAATCACGAGAAGTACGTGAGCTACGGCCTTTCTGCGGGCATCTTCTCGGCGAGCCTGGGCAAGAAAGAGCGGCAGCACAAAGCGATCTTCGGGAGCGTGCAGTCGATCGCACGCGCGTCGGATGACTTTTTCGACGACTTCTCGCTGCTGGTCATCGATGAGTGCCATCGGGTGGCGGATGATAACGACACTCAGTACCAGGAAGTGATCCGAAAGCTGATGGCTCGCAACCCCGGCCTATGTATCCTGGGGTTGACCGCGACGCCTTACCGCTTGGGTTTGGGTTGGATCTATGAGCGCGCGCAAACGGGTGAGATCAAGACGGAGCAGGCACGATTCTTTAAGCAGTGCGTTTTCGAACTGCCGTTGTCGTACATGATCAAGAACCGTTTCCTCACGGTGCCGGTGAAGGTCGATATTCCGGTCACGAGTTACGACTTCTCGGAGCTTTCGGAGAGTGGTCGGATGTACACGGCGGCCGAGGTCGAGGAGATCCTCAAGAATCAGAAGCGGCTGACTCCGCTCATCATCAACAACATCGTCGATATTACGGAGCGGTACCATCGGCAGGGGGTGATGATCTTCAGTGCCTCGGTCCGGCACGCCGAGGAAATTCTCTCTTACTTGCCCGAGGGACAGGCGCGACTGGTAGTGGGCGACACCGACATGACGGAGCGCGATCAGACGATCGCCGACTTTAAGGCGCGGAAGTTCAAGTACCTCGTCAACGTGTCGGTGCTGACGACGGGGTTTGATGCGCCCCATGTGGATGTCATCGCGATCTTGCGCCCGACGGAGTCCAATAGTCTGTACCAGCAGATCGTGGGGCGGGGGCTGCGTCTGTCTCCCGAGAAGAAGGACTGTTTCATCCTGGACTACACGGGAATGGGGCATGACATCTATGCGCCGGAAGTGAGCGAAAAGCGCCCGGCCAAGGACACCGTGCCGGTGCTGGTGCCGTGTCCGAAGTGTGGGTTTGAGAATACCTTTTGGGGATATGCGGACCCGGACGGTGTGGTGATGGAGCACTTTGGGAGAAAGTGCCGGGGATCGACCCAGGATCCGTCGAGCTATTTGCTCGTGCCTTGCGGCTATCGGTTTCGGTTGAAGCTCTGCCATGTGTGCGGCGCGGAGAATGACGTCACGGCGAAGGCGTGTGAGAAGTGCGAGGCCGTGTTGGTTGACGCGGAAGCGAAGCTCAAGCAGGCGAGGCTTTCCAAGAGCGCGCACGTGATGACTCCGGACCGCGTTACCTTCGAGGAGCGTCTCGATAAGAACGGTCGCCCGTATCTGGATGTCCGTTACTTCGACTACGACGGCCGGTACCTCAGCGAGGCGCACTTCTGCAGCAACCCGTCGTCGATCAAGAAGTTCAACATCAACTTTCTGCGTTCGCATTTGAGGCGCCCGGAGCTGGCTGCGGAGATCACGACTCCTCACGATGTGATC
>CAYOWB010000271.1:0-2195 GCA_964407515.1 uncultured Bacteriovoracaceae bacterium | reverse complement strand
TCAAGAAATCCTCGGACGAGACGGCCAAGATCATCAAGACGATCGACGAGATCGCCTTCCAGACCAACTTGCTCGCCCTGAATGCCGCGGTTGAAGCGGCGAGGGCTGGCGATGCGGGCAAGGGCTTCGCGGTCGTCGCCGAAGAAGTGCGGAATCTCGCTCAGCGCAGTGCTGAGGCGGCGAAGAACACTTCCGCGCTCATCGAAGAGTCGCAAACCAACGCGGACAACGGTGTTGCCGTATCCGCTCAAGTGGCGGACATCCTGAAGCAGATCGTCGACGGAGCCCAGAAGGTTGCGCAGCTCATCGCGGAAGTCAGTGCCGCGACGACTGAGCAGTCGAAGGGTATCGATCAGATCAATGAGGGAGTCGGCGAGATGAACAAGGTAACGCAGCAGAATGCGTCGCTCTCCGAGGAGTCCGCGAGTGCTGCCGAGGAGCTGAATGGCCAGGCTGAGGAGTTGGCCAAACTCATTGGTCAGTTCGTACTCGGTCACCAGCGTTCGATGACCAAGGCTAGCGCTCAGCACCACCTGTTGCCTGCCCCGACTCAGCATGACGTACCCATGGGCGCAAGCGTGCACCACCCGCACGTGGCGCAGGGGATCGAGGTCTACCGGGGCAAGCCGATCTTCTACAGCCTCGGGAACTTCCTGATGGCAAGAAGCCGACGAAGAACGTGGAGGAAGCGATCCCCCTGACCGAGGATGAACTAGCGAAGTTCTGATTCGGATCACAGTGCCCCGGGAGGGCGGACAGTCGCCTTCCCGGGCCCTTCACGGAGCTCCCCCATGAACAGGCAGACCTTTCTCAGATTTCGCGACTTGGTTTACGAGAAGAGCGGCATTACGCTTCGCGACGGCAAGGAGACCCTTGTCGCGGCGCGAATCGGCAAGCGGATGACTGCCCTGGGGTTGCAGGACCCGATGGACTATCTGAACTTTGTCACGCGAGATCAGAGCGGTGAGGAGGTCGTTACACTCCTTGACGCGATCTCGACGAACGTCACGAGCTTCTTCAGGGAAGTGGATCACTTTGACTTTCTGAAGCAGGCGGTCTCGGCTGGGCTGACCCATAACAGGAAGGAATTCCGGTTCTGGTCGGCGGCTTGTTCGAGCGGAGAGGAACCCTATACCATCGCGATGATCATGGACCGGATGCTGCGTGATCACGGTGGCGCCGCTTCTTTTAAAATCCTCGCTACGGACATCTCCACCGTGGTTCTCCGGAAGGCGCTCGAGGGGAGTTACGAGGTGGAGAAGGCGCAGCAGATTCCCGTCGAGTACCAATCATGTTGCCAGAAGATCGGCGACGGTAGCCGGTTCGTGATCGCGGATCGCGTGAAGAGAGCGGTGTCGTTCGCGCGACTCAACTTGTCGGCCGATTCTTTTCCGATGAAATCGCCCTTTGACTTCATCTTCTGCCGGAATGTGATGATCTACTTCGATGCTGAGGTCAGGAGTAAGCTCGTGCAGCGACTTTCCGGAATTCTGCGTCCCGGCGGGTTTCTTTTTGTAGGTCATTCGGAAACGCTGACAGAGTTGCCAGGCGGCATGAAGAGCGTCCGACCTTCGATCTATAGGAAGGAGTCGACGTGAGTCTGGCCGCGGAATTGAGGGAGAGCGGCAAGCTGATCGTGGTCGGAATGACCGTGCCGCCGGTCTGGGCGGCGGCGGGGCTGGCGAGCAGCGCCGCACCGAGAAGGATCTTGGCGAATCTCGGGCTGTCCGCGGAGCCGTCGGCCAAGATCGTGACGTATTCGCTCGGTTCATGTGTCGGTGTCAGCCTGTTTGATCCGGTGGCATGCGTCGGGGGGCTGATTCATTGCATGCTGCCGCTTTCCTCGACGGATATGGAACGCGCCAAAGAGAAACCGTACATGTTTGTCGATACGGGGGTCGTGAGGATGCTTGGGCAGCTTTACGAGATGGGCGCCACGAAAGAGAACCTGGTCTGCAAGGTGGCGGGCGGAGCGTCTCCGTTGGATGACAACGGGGTGTTTCGAATCGGAGAGAGGAACTACGCCGTTCTCCGAAAGGTTCTTTGGAAGAACAACATTATGATCGCCAAAGAGGACGTCGGCGGAAAGTGTTCACGTACCATGATCCTGCATATGAACGATGGCCGGACCACATTGAAGATCAATAGCGGCAAGGAGGTGGAGCTGTGAAATCGGGAATCATTCTGATTGCGGA
>CAYOWB010000270.1:0-2484 GCA_964407515.1 uncultured Bacteriovoracaceae bacterium | reverse complement strand
TTCGCGATCTTCTCGCACACCGGCTGAAGGGGCGATCGTATCAAGAGCTTCTGGATCAGATGGCCGAGATCGTTCTTAAGAAAGTAGATCCAGTCAGGAAGACGGCACGAGAAGAGCGTGAAGAGCTGCGAAGGCAAGGGGAGGTGAAGAACCAAGGAAAAGTGACGCTAGACGAGCAGTGTCAGGACTGCGAGGGTGCGGTCGGTGCCGTGAGTGGATCTATGGCAAAGCCAGACGCTACCCGTCCGCAAGTTACTTCGCCAGCGAAGCTGAAAGGTGGACTCAATGCCGGTACTTCGCCAGCGAAACCGAGCGCCGGACGTAATCCCTTCACTTCGCCAGCGAAGCTATCACGAGAAAATACACTAAAAACATACGACGACAATCCGCTCGCCATGCCGGCGTTCAGTGATGCGCCGGTCCCGGAGGTGCCACCGGAGTTTGACATCCCGGAATCACGATATGTCGAGGCTCAGAAGCGACGTGCCGTCTTCCGTCGAGACGGTGTGTGCACCTATGTAGATCCGAAAACGGGCAAACGGTGTGGTGCCACGTACGGACTGCAGCTGGAGCACATCAAGCCATTCGCGCATGGTGGAAGTCATGACCCGTCGAATCTTCGGATCCTTTGCCGGGAGCATAACGCGCTGACGGCGCGACGGCAGGCGCTCAATAGGTGACGGCACGCAAATGCAACATGCACGGTCAGTCAGTCAATTGCAGTAATGGCCTGTGCGCTGGAGGTCATGCAAGAGTCGCGGTTCGTTATGGCTGCTGCGGCATGGCTTGAAGAGAGTGCGGATGCCTTTTTTCTTGTTCAGCCGCTGGGCCCTTTTTTGCACTGGCAGCGAGTAGTTTTCGTGGAAAGGTGGCTACTATGAACGCTGTCGATCTTCTTAAAACCGATCATCTGCGCGTCAGGAATCTCTTCCGTCAGTTCGAGAAGTCCGAATCGTTCTCGGAGAAGAAGGAAATTCTGGGCTTCATCAAAGAAGAGCTCGAACTGCACATTCAGGCGGAAGAGGCGGTCTTCTATCCTCACTTCCAGGTGCGGGATGAGTACAAGGACATCATCGAAGAGTCCTATGAAGAGCATGAGCGCATCAAAGGCCTCCTTTCTGAAATCTCGACCGAGGAAGAAGTCGATGACGAAGACGCCATTGAGAACACCTTCCGTGAGCTTCTGGAGTGCGTAGAGCACCACCTCGAGGAAGAGGAAGAGGAACTCTTCACGAAGGTCGAGGAGAATTGCAGTGATGAAGAACTCAATTTGCTGGGTGAGCGGCTAGACGAGACGAAGCGCAGCGTTCTTGAGTCGGAGGCCGCCTGAGATCCGCTCGGGCGGAGTC
This sequence comes from uncultured Bacteriovoracaceae bacterium, assembly GCA_964407515.1. Lineage (GTDB taxonomy): Bacteria > Bdellovibrionota > UBA1018 > UBA1018 > UBA1018 > CAYOWB01. The sequence continues at coordinate 1,135 of CAYOWB010000270.1, read as the reverse complement.
TGTCCCTGGTCCCCGTTGAGTAGTTCCTGAAGCAGGCTCCTGGCGCCAGGACCAGTCCTGACGTTTCGATGTATCCGTTTGTCTCGTGCTCTATCGCGGCTGACTGATTTTCTCTGCCGGGCTCGGGCGCGCGTTCTTCAATATCCTCTCCAAGTCACTCCTTCGCTGTGCACGTTCGTCGCGCGAGAGCATGAGCCAGTCAGTCTCCAAATGGGGGCGGCTACTAGTCGAGGACGACATCCAGTGAGAATGAGTTCAATGGGCCAAGTGATCGCCTGACTCATTGTAAGAGAGGCTCGGCTGATGGGCGGGAATGTGGCTAAGTGGTGGAAAACACTTGCTTACATATAAACTTGATCAAAGAGGTCAAGAAATGATAAAACTCGCCAAGCGACAGGCGTGTCCTGACCATGTAAAAGGGGCCGTATGAAGTTACAGCTGAAGCAGAAGCGCCAAGTTCACCGCATGCACCGCATACACCGCATACACCGCATACAATGGATGGGTTGTTTCCTTTCTCTCCTGCTCGCCGCGTGTTCCGGCGGTCAACATCCCCAAGATTCGCGAGCTGAGAATCAGCTTTCTCCTCTCGAGCAAAAGCACATCGAACAGGCGGCTCAGGATGGCGCATCGGTTTCGCTGGTCCTCCTTCATGAAGCCCCGCTGCCTTCCTCGGTTCTTCCCTATGTGAAAAGCGATGCCGCCGGCGTGGCGCAGCTGGGCCTTCCCGCCTCGGAGGTCGAATCCCTTCAGCGCCGGATCTTCGATGAGGATCCGGATGCCCGCGTGGTTCTCGATCTGCCGGTCGGAATCGAGTCCGGCAGCGCCGATAGCTCACTTGCCGGTGACGAGATGCCGATCTTCGGTGGCAAGGAAGAGTTCGGAGTCAGTGAATGGGAAAGGCAGTTTCCGCAGGCCGACGGTCGTGGAATCCGAATCGCCGTCGTCGATGACGGCGTGGCGTTGGGTCGCCCGGGACTGATGCAGACTCCCGCCGGCGCGCCGAAATTCGCGCGAAGCGTGAATGTAAGTCCGGTCTGGCAAGTGCCGCTGCGGAGTGACGGAGCGTTTTGCTCTCCTTCCGCACCTGCCGCGATGGAAGTCACGAAGTCGTGGAAGCTTGCCGACGCCGTTT
>CAYOWB010000269.1:0-2517 GCA_964407515.1 uncultured Bacteriovoracaceae bacterium | reverse complement strand
GTCCGGCGCCTGTTCGAAGCCATGCGAAGCTTGCGCGACCAGGGCATGGGCATCCCCAAGGAGATGCAGCAGCGGATCTTCGAACGTTTTGAAAGAGCCGTTCCCGGTTCAAAGAGCTCCGGACTCGGACTAGGACTCTATATCGTCCAGCAGATCGTTTCCGCGCACGGAGGAGCCATTCGCGTGGACAGCACTCCCGGACAAGGGGCGACGTTCACGGTGGAACTCCCTCTCGGCACCAGAGGTCTCACCTCTTGAATCGAAACAGCGCGCCTTCGTAGGGTGCGTTCAGATGATCCCGAACGGCAGTCACTTCCATTCCCCACACCGAGAACCCGAGGTTCGTCACGAACGGCATGGGGACCGAAATCGCGCGCACCAGTTTGCCGTCGGGTGTGATCACAAGAACGCGCCCGGCGCCAAACTGAGCCACGTAAAAGTTTCCATCCGGCCCGCGCTTGAGCCCATCCGGCCCGAGGTAAGGCCTCGCCATTTTCGGGTCCGCCTTCACGGGATCCGGCAGAAGCTCGCGCAAAGTCACAAACACCTTGCGACCGCCAAGCTTCACGCCCTGTCCGGTCCGCTCCAACGCGAATTCCAGAATCCGCCCCGCCAGATGCTCGGAGACCACCAGCCGCTTGCCATCGCCGGACAAGGCCACGCCGTTAGGGTAATGAAGATCGTCCGCCAGCTCCATGGCGGAAGGTTTTCCTTCCTTGAACGTCACATGAAAGAGCCTTCCTTCAATGGGACTCTTAGGATCGAAGACCCCTGAGGCCGTGATGAAAAACCCGCCCTCGGGATCCTCAATCAAGTCATTTGGGCCCTTCTGCAGCTCCAAAGTCCATTCCACTTCCGCCGACTCGGGCGACAGTCCGTAGATTCGATTTTCGTCATAACAGGTCACCACGACCGTGGCCGGTCGGGACAAGAGCGCCACTGCCGCTGGGCCGCATCCCTCCTTCTTCCAATAGGTCGTAACTTGACCGGAGGGCGATATCCGCGCGACGCGATGAGCGCCATACTCGACGAAGAGCAGGTCCTTTCCATCGCCCACGCCACGCAGCGCGACTGGACTCTCCGGATAACTGAGCTTCGTCGCGAGAACGACAGGCCCCGCCTGCGCTTCAAGCGAGAGAGTGAACATGAAAATCAACGGAACCAAGGAATAGAGCATCGTCATAGCCCTATTCTTGCCGCGTCTCCAATCACAAGCAAACTGAAAACCGGTTACGGAACCGGAACAGACTCACCGCATCACCCTCAGTCTCAATCCGCCCTGAACCTGATCGACGAGCCCCGGGACCACTTCGGCCTCTTGAAGCAGATTCTGCTTTGCTTCAACCGGCGTCTTGGAAGACTCCGTGGCCATAACGCGAGCCAGCCCCCCCGCGGCAATCGCCGCCGAAATCCCGGTTGACGTGACATGGTCATCACCGCTCCGAGGATCCGCGACGTAAATATCCTGCCCGGGCGCCGCGAGAGCGATCTGCTTCACACCGAAATTCGCGTACGCCTTGTGCTTGCGCACGATCTGATCGCCGGTATCCACGCCAGTCACCGTCAGCACGTTCTCGTACCTTTCCGAAAGACTTGCCGGAAAGGCAGGAACCTCCTCCAACGACTCTCCGCGATCCCCCGCGGCGGCGACAACCACGACTCCGTGCTCGCGCGCGTACGCGACGCCCAGCTCGATCGCTTTCGAAGGCTGACGGGTAGCCCAGCCACACAGAATGATCTTCGCACCGTGATCGACCGCATACTTGAACGCGCTGTACATCGACGCCGAATGCGTGATCCCCCACGGATTGAAGACCTTCACCGGCATCACCTTCACAAAGGGCGCGACGGCGACGAGAGCCGAAGCGACTTCCGTGCCGTGGAAGTGGTCATCGAACGGGCGACTATCCCCCGAGACAAAGTCCCAGCCATAGCGGTCCTTCATTCCGCGCCAGTCAGTCGTCGGTGAGGGATTGAGCCAAAGCGCGTCGTGCAGAGCCGGATGATTGTAGTCGATTCCACTGTCGATCACGGCCACGACGACCGGATCGGTCGCAGAGGACTCCGGAGAAAGCGGAACCTGATCGAGGCCGATCTGCTTCGCCCAGGAGCTCTCCCTTGCGTGCTCAGCCCATCTCTGGACATTCTTCTCCTGCCCATACTCCGCTCCATCCGCGGCTTTGCTATAAGATTGGTCGTACTGCGAATAGCGCCACAGCCGGTACGGAAGCATCGAGCTTTCAAGAACACTCAACAGCCAGGCCCCGATCCGGTCGACAGCCGGAAGCGGAGTTCCCTGAAAGTCCGCCTTGGGCAGGTTCTGCTTCGGAAGCTCGATCGTTTCCGATGCCGCGAGGCCTTGCTGCACCGAGCGGACAGAAGCCAGTCCTCGCGTCGCAGCCGGGAGCGCTGCACCCGGCTGGACTTGGCGCACGATGCGACCTGCCGAAGCCAGTGCCGAATCGCCGGAGATCACCTTGGCGATGCTGCCGATCTTCACGGTCTTCACGACCTCGA
>CAYOWB010000268.1:0-2592 GCA_964407515.1 uncultured Bacteriovoracaceae bacterium | reverse complement strand
CCGCATCTGCCGGTTGGGATTGACGCGATCGAGGCAGAAAGATTGGCCTGGATGACCGCGGAACGTATCGAAAAGGAGCGAGTGGGTTGGCGCGCCGTCGTGTTTCCTCGAATGGCGCTCGGGACCGACTCCAATACTTCTGTGCTGAGCGTCACCGTTCGGCCTTATGTGTTGCGGGATTGGCTGGTGGACGTGTCCACGGCGCTCTATCGCCGCGGGTTCAGGTACTTCGTCTGCTTCTCTGGTCATCTCGGTCCACGGCAGTTGACTGCGATTGAGGAGGCCGGGCGGCTGCTGCGGCGACGCACCTGGAGCTTCGGCCGGCGACGAGGTCCCGTTCTCGTTTCCGCGAGCTCGGCGCTGGTGATTCGCGGCGCGGTGGGAACGTCTCCTCTTTGGCCTGATCCGCTGGAACACGGGGGTTCGCGTGATACGTCGGTGGCCCTGCAGCTTTCGCCGCAGTCCGTGGCCCCGAGTTACCGGGAGCTACCGCAGAGAAGCGCGGGGAAGACGCGCATGCAACGCGCGTGGAAGCGTTTCTCGCGCCGTCTCCATGGCTATTGGGGGAGCCCGGCGAACGGCACTGCTGCTTATGGCGAGAGCTTGCTCAAGGGACAGTGTGATGAGGTGTTCACCAAGTTGAATTCGGTTCTGGACGGAGCGAACCCGAACGCGTTCTTCCGGACCTGGTATTCGGTTTACCCGCCAAACAAGAGCTTCTTTCGGGCGTGGATGTTGGCTGCCGGTATCATGGTTCTGGTGCTCTTGTGGGTCAGCTTCGTCTTCTCCACGCTTGGGACCATCTGAACAGGGTCGCTCAGGGAGTCAGAACCAGAATTCTTGCCGCGGAGAACGTGCTCTCCACTCCACTTGAGAAGCTCTTCACTCTCCAGTAGTAGGTTCCCGCACCAGGCGGGGTGAAGATGAGGAAGTTCTCGGACACCTTTTTCTGCAATGCGACGACTTGGAACCTTGGGTCGCGTGAGATCTGAATCTCGTAGCCCTTCGTGAAGTTCGTCTTCTGCCAGGTCATGAGCAGATTTCCGTTCAGCCCCGCCAAGGAAAGCCGAGCACCGCTTTCAGGCACGACAAGCTTCGGAGGGAGGAAAACGAAGTTGAAGACCTGTGACTTCGATGTCGCTACGAATCCGGACGGCAGCTGCGCCTTTACGAGATAATAGAACTGGCGATTGTAGACCTTGTTCCGGTTGAATCTGTACTCAACCTCTTCGGTCTTGCGCTGGACCATCGGCTTCGGCGAGTCGGGTCGTTCGGTGACGAGAATCGTGTAGTCGTCGGCGCGGCGGTACTTCTTCCATCGGAGGGTGATGTCAAACTCCTGCAGCATCTCTCCGTTCAGCTCGTTGTTAGAAATCTCCTTGCCGCCGATGAGCGGAGGCAAGAGCTCGATCGCTTCGAACTCCGGACGGACCTGGAAGCGGGACTTGAGCCTCTTCGGGACCGGAAGACGTTTGTCGGTGACCATGAGTTCCCATTCGTACTGTCCCGGGGACTCAAACTTATACTTGTACGCGGTCTTTCCTTGTTCTCCGCGGAAATCTTTTTCTACGATCGGATCTTTTTGAGTCGTCTTAGTCAGGATGAGGCGCGTTTCGAGGTCAGCCGGCTCCGTCTGCCACTCAAACTGCGCTTCGACCGAAGGCTTGTCCGATCCGTTCGGTGCGCTCAGGACCTCGTTCAACCGGGGGGCGATCATCTTGACCTGGATGCGAACAGGCGGAGCGAGGGAGGGGCTGGGGGAAGGGCTGGGCGAAGCCCGCGCGATCAGGACTGGACTCGGAGAGGGTGATGGAGCTACGGGGCTAGGCGCGGCGGCCACCTGGACGGTCGGGGACGGGGTCGGGCTCGGCGCCGTTCCAGTAATGGCGTTGAAGAGCGAGATGAGAGCAGGTTTCGCGGCCGGAGTGGGCGTCGCCACGGGAGTCGGCTTCACCAGGGGCGCGCTTGCGATGCGAATTGTTTCCTTCGTCTGTTTGTTGATCGCGATGACCTGATCGCGCGTCTTGATGACGATCTTCTGCTTCTGGGCCTGGCCGGTGACGTTACCGGCGACGACCTGGACGTTCGCTGACCTTGAAATGCCATCGAGCGACAAGCGTGATTCGAAGGCGAGTCGGACCATCGTGTTCGGACCGAGATCGATGGAGCCGCCGTCATTCATCGTGATTGTCGCTCTTCCGTCAGGGCCCGTGACAATGGTGTCCAGGTTGAAGAGCGGGGTGCCGGAGAAGACGTTCTGGAAGTCCGTTCCGTTGAAGAGCTGCCGCTGAATGCTTCCGTCCGCGTTGGCTAGTTTTCCGACCGGCTCCGTATCCGCTTCATCCTGCCAGCCAAGGAAACGATGCCGGATGGACACTCCGGAGAAGTAGAGATAGCTCGACCCGGCGAAAAGCAAAGCTGCTATCGCCATAAGGCCCACTTCCCACTTCTTGAATTCAAACTCTCTCTTCATGCGGGCGGCAGGGGTTCCAGTCTCCGTACTTTAACGACTGCGAGGGTCACGTCGTCATCGAGCGGCTTAGTGCCATTGTGTTCGTTGAAGTCGGAAATGAGAACATTGACCACGTTTCA
>CAYOWB010000267.1:0-2625 GCA_964407515.1 uncultured Bacteriovoracaceae bacterium | reverse complement strand
TGGCTCGACGCAGACGGCAGATAAACTCCACCACGGAGAAGGACGAAGTCCGAATGCCCGTCAGTCCAGCGACTGTCCACCCACTCATAAACATTCCCTGACATTCCCAGCACACCTTGCGGCGTGGCGCCGGCAGGATAAGCATCCACCGCGGAGATCCGGCCAGTCATATTGACTCGCTTCGCGTCTGGATTCTCCCGTCCCCACGGCCAAGGATTCGAGTACCCGGCCCCTTCCGCGGCCCACTGCCATTCCGCCTCGGAGGGAAGCCGTTCGCCCTTCCACTCGGCGTAGGCACGAGCATCGTCGATCGTGATGTGCGTGACCGGTAACACAGCTAAATCACGCGACAGAGCCTTCGGAAGCGCGCCGCCCCGCAGCCGAGGAATCTGTTTTAGGAACCGTTCCGGATCCGCCGGCTGGTAACCGGTGGCGTGAACGAAGGCGACATACTCGGCGTTTGTCACCGCGGTCTTCTTGATGGCGAAGGGCTGGATCGCGACTTCCGCCCAATGAGTAACATTGTCCTCGTAGTACCATCCCCACATCGCCTCGGCCGAAGCTCCGTGAGGAATGCAGCCCGTTTCACGGCGCTTATGCCCCGTGCTCATCTGATACACCCCGCCCGGTAATGCCACGAAGCCCTCCGGCAACTCCTCCACGGAAACGGGCGTGACGGGCACGCGAGGCGCCATCGAAACCTGTTCCGGCCAGGGCGTCCGACGGTCCCAAGCCGAATCCGGCGCGGCCGCATCCTCTCCGGCCCGCTTGAATTCCGCGTCAACCTTCCCGGCGTGCGCGGGCTCATCCAGAACGAGGGCTTGGGTTCCATGCGCCTCGATCGCAATGCGATCCCCCGCCGCGAGCGCGCGTCCGCCCTCGGTGCCCCAGAACGCGAAGAACCGGCGACGTTCTCCCGCCTGCGTTTCAGGAACCGTGTAGTACTGAGTCGAATCAGTGCGATTCCGGAAGAGAATCGCCCGAGTCGTCTTTCCATCCGCCAGACGCCACTCGTTCGCGTCCAACCCGGAGGTCCCCGTGGGGATCAGCGGCAGCCACTGTCCCTGCGAAAGGATATCGGCATACTCACGCAGCAGGACTCCCGTCTCGGCGATCAAGCGACGATCGGCGGCATGGTAAGGATTCCAGACCGAGAAGATGTTTTCCCAAAGGTGCAGTCCCGACGCATTGAAGAAGCTGTAGACGATATCCAGCTTGCGGTTGTGATCCCAACGCCGAATCGCAAACTGCATGTGGCGCGGCTCAAGCCATTTCTGCCGAAGGATCGACGGCTTGTCGGTAGGTCCGTAATTGTACCACTGCGCCCAAGATTGACGGGCATCAGACAAGTCCTTGTCGACCGGACGCAGCTCAGGCGAAAACACCACGCCCTTCTTCACTCGATCCATCTCCTGCTTCATGCCCCAGGGGACATAAGTCATCGTATCGAGCATGACTCCATCGGCATCCAGTGCCTTCACGAGCTCAGCGAGCTTCCGATAGGACTGTCTCTCATCGCTCTGGGCGAACTCCCACGGATTGTAGTTAATGAAGACGCGGATCCCGTGGCGATGCAGCACATCGCTCACCTCACGACGAACGCGCTCGATGCCTCCGGGAAACGTGGCGAACAGATCATACTGATTGCGCGTATCAAAACCGAGCTGCGGATAAGACTGCCAGAGCAGGGCGGAATCCACGTAGCCGAAGCGCTTACGCGCCTTCGCGATCAGTTCCTCGGTCCGATAGTGCCCATCGGCGTAGAAGTCGCGATCGAACATGAAGATATAGAGTTGCCGGTAAGACCGGTCGCTCCAAGCATTCGCGGGATCCGTGTAAATGTCATCGCGGAAGTCCGCCGCCCGGCGCGCCGAAGCGCGAGCCATGACCATTCCGGCGTACCATTCTTTCCACTGATCCCAGTTCGAGTGATCCAACCCGAACACGGCGTCTTCAGTCTGCCCTGCCGGAAACGACACGTCTTGTGTCTCCGGCGTTTCGCGACAGCCCGCAAACACCGTCAGAAGTACCGTCAGAATAACCAGGAAGCCGACATCATGAAATCTTGTCTTCATCGGGCCGATCGTCTGTCAGGATTTTCAAAAGCTCAAGCGTTTTTGCCGGCGCCGCCCCGCGACATATCGGGCTTTCGTTGAAAAAATTCTCGAATGCCCGACGCTTTGCCACTCGCCTTTTGCCGTGCCCCCATGTCACCATCGAGATTCACAACAGAATCAGGAGAGAACCATGATCCGGGTTCCCGTCTCGATCGCAGCATTACTGAGTCTCCTCCTAGGCACCGCGAACGCCTCGCCTGCCCCATGCGGAAAGAAAGACATCGAGGAAGTCGTGAACCAGGCGTGCCGGCTGGTGCGCGAAAAGAAGTCTCCTGATCTGCCTGAATTCAGAACGACGGAATTCAACGGTCGGTGCGGAAGCTACGTCTGGGTTCAGGAGGTTCGAGATGGCACCGACATCATCATGGCGTTTCACCCGGTCAACCCCGGCCTGATCGGCCGCAATTTGATCGACGTAAAAGACCCGACCGGAAAGGCGATTTTCAAGCCCTTCCTCAGAATGACGAGAAAGGCCGGCCGGTCCGTCTGGATCAGTTATCAGTGGCCG
>CAYOWB010000266.1:0-2638 GCA_964407515.1 uncultured Bacteriovoracaceae bacterium | reverse complement strand
TCGTGTAAGGGGGCACGTAGTTCTCGAGCATCTTGGAACCACACGTGGTGCGGACTCCTTCGATCGTCAAAGCGTCTTTGATCCCCATCGGCACACCGAGCAGCGGATACTGATCGCGCGGAACGCGCCCGTGCTTGGCAATCAGATCATCCGCCGCGCGAGCTTGGGAAAGCGCGCGATCATCGCAGAGGGTCAGATAGGCGTTGTGCCGGCTCGCATGAGCCGCTGTGAGATACTGACGGGTCAGCTCGACCGCGGTCAGCTTCTTCTGGTCAAAAGCGTCGTGAATCTCTCGGATGGTTCGAAAGGAATGCATGTCGGACCTCACAGTATCGGCGGCACTTTAAAGCCGTCTTGGACAACCTCGGGAGCCGGCCCGAGAGTCTTCGGTTTGCCGTCGGCATCCGTGGGTGAAGGCCTGGCAGCGTCCTCGCGCATCGGCGCGGTGAGATCCAGGGGATGCGTCATTGGCGACACATCCTTCACATCGGCTTGCGCGAGCAGCTCCACGTATTTGAGGATCTCTTTCAGCTGAGGGGTGAAGGTGCGGACTTCTTCGTCCGTCAGTTCCAACCGGGCGAGTTCCGCCGTCCGGCGCGTGAGGTCTTCGTTGACGTCGATCATGCCGGAAAGAGTAGTCAATCCTTCGAAACTTTTAAAGAAAAAGTAGGAACTTAAGTGTTTCACTCCATTGTTCCGATAATGCATTAGAAGAGGGGTCAGGACCACAATGGGGCGGCTTCCGAGGTGGAAAACGGGAATCACGTTGGCGATCGTATCGATCGCCAGTGCTGTCGTGCATTCTGACGAGATCACGGCACCGCACCTGGTACTCAGGACGGGGCTCCAATCCGCCGTCTTCACCCGAACATCGGAAATTGACCTCGATGGCGATCTGCTGCCAGATCTCTACCGGAGGTTTGATCGCACAGGGCGACTTACCTACTTCAAGACTATCGACCGGAAGGTTTTCCCCGCGACTCAACAGATCATGACTCTCTCATCGAACAGAAGAGAACGAGTCACCACGACTTACCGCGGCGAGACACCTGTACTCCGGAAGACAGAGAAGCTCTCACCCAAAGGTCTGGTCGAGAGCACCTCGGTACTCTCGGCGAGCCACACGGACGGGCCGCTCGACAAACTGGAAACATGGACCTATCCGCGCTTCGGTCAACGACTGATCCGTGACTACGTCCTCACCGGCCCTAAAGGAAAGCAAAGCTGGCTTGCGAAGGGAGAACGGACGGAGGAGACGACCGAACTGGCCAGACTGGCCACGATCGAGAAACGCGCTCAGAAGAAGAACAGTGAGTACGTGAAGTGCCTCTCTGCGAGCTCTGGAATCTCAATCGATGAGGCCGCCTGCGAAGTGGAGTTGAACGATCTCACGTCACAACTCATGAGTTCGGACCCCTTCGTCGGATTCGAGCAGTTCACGGCCGCGGAGTGCTCGGACGGCAGTGGAAGGTACTACCTGGCGAACGGCTTCAGCATCGATGAAAACACCTGCATGTACCGCGAAGATCAGGCGAAGAACAACAAAGTCATCGAGAGCCTGGTGAAGGCGACTGACCGCGTGGCCAACCAAGGACTCAGCTGTCTCTCGCAGTACAATCCGACGCTCGCGAAGCAGTATGCCATCACCCTGACTGCGAAGCGCCCCAAGATCAGCTGTCTTGGAAAACACGCGGATGACCCCATGTCCGATGACCGCGTCACGGCGCCCTGCGAGGAAATCGCGCCCCACATGAAGGCGGAATGCCAGCGCAGGTTCACCAAAACGAGCAACGGAAATGACACGGCGGCCTTTTATCAGAAAGAGCTGCCTGAGCACTTGTTCCTCGTCGACGCGGACCCGGCGAAGGCACCGCAGAACGCCACCGACGATGAGCGCATCAGTTTCGTTTCACAGCAGATCTTTCACGAGACCCTGCATTCGGTTTCCGATCTCAGCAGCCCGGAACAGCGGCTGGTCATGGCGAAGGATCACAACAGTGGACGGGTCCCTCTGAACGATGTCTTCTACGGATGCCAGGCGCTCTGCACCTTCGACCCACAAACGGGCCCACACCACTACACTTCCATGCATCTCACTCAGGAGAGCTGCAACGCGTGCGTGACCGCCATGGGAAACAAGCCCTCTCCCGAGGTACAAGCCCGTTGCGCCAAACTGCCTCCAAGCGAGGCGGTCAAAGAGCTGATCGACAGCTTAGTGGTCATCGGAGCACTGGACAGATGTAAGAAGGGCGACACGAAAGCCTGCGCGGGAATCAAGAGCGAGTTCAGCAAGCATTGTAAGGGTGTCACTGCGAATTCCGCTCCCCAGAACGACCCGGCGTGCATTGACGCCGTGGTGAAGCACCACGCGAGGTCATCGGAACGGATTTCGAAGTACCCGGAACTCGTGGAGCGGATGCCGCCCAACATGAGGAAGATCCATCAGTTCCTACTGACGAAGCTCGGCATCACTTCCGCAGAGCCGGCCGCGCCAGCTCCCTCCGTGCCTGTAGCTCCGCCTGCGCCAGCACTTGTAACTCCGCCGGCTCCTGTGGCTCAGCCAGCACCCGAGCCCGCGCCTGTGGCTCCGACCGCACCCACTCCGCCAACCGCAGCGTTCCCGGATGCACCGCCCGAA
>CAYOWB010000265.1:0-2684 GCA_964407515.1 uncultured Bacteriovoracaceae bacterium | reverse complement strand
GGGCGGGAGCCGTCTCGGAAACGTCTCCGCGCGCCTCATTCGTAACAGTCGGTTCCGGCTCCTCGAACTGGGAACTCAGCACCTCGGCTGGCGGAGTCCTCCTCGCCAGGAGATAGCCCGTAAGAAATGCCCCACCGACGATCACCACTCCCGTAGTGACGCCCAACCACTTCAGCTTTCTCGGGATCATTCTTCCACCTTCTCGGGCTCGAGCACGGGCAGGATGATATTCTTCGCGGCCAGCGCCTCGCGCAGAGCCTCCTTCATATCGGGATAGCTCGATGCAAAATGGGACGCGATTGCCGCACGAATCCCGTGATCCTTCTGCGCGACGATCCCGTTCAACGTCATGGCAAACGCCTCTTGCGGTTTATCCGTCGTCCGGAGCGCGGCCACGTGGGCGCTCACGGGAAGCATCATGGCCGGGGTCGTGCTCAGCGCCCGGTCCATTTCCTCCTCCGTCGTCGCGGCCGATGCATCGGGCCTGGGCATGACGACGTTTTCGGTCAATTCCTTCATCGCCAGCTCGCGTGCTTCCGCGGCCTTTCCCGGCAACTCAGCGGCGACCATCAGCAGGGAAGCACGCTCCAGAGGATATTCGGCGGCTGGAATAGCGCTCAATCCCTTGCGAATCGTGGCGATCCCATACTCGGGGTCGTTCTTCATCTTCTCGAGCAGCTCATGGGAAGCGACCACGCCCTCAGGTGATTCCTCGGCATGCTCATCCGCGGTTAAAGCGACGAAGAGCGGCTGCATTTCGGGATCCGAGAGAATCTTCTTCAGCTTTTCTTCGGAGGCAGAAGTCACCTCTCCGCCGGATCTGGCAGGAGCCCCATCCACGGTTTGCGTCGCCGCGGACAGACTTTCCCCCACCGCACCGATAGCATCCATCCACGAGCTGGACGACGAGCCGGACGAAGTCACCCCGCTGTGCACGCTGGCGATCCCGCGACCGCCTCGAACGTCAGACAAGCCTCTAGCCACGATGACGCCCGCGACCGCCGAACACACCGCCATCGGAACCACCACAACGAACCAGATTTTCATCGCCAGATCCTCACCCCGACTCAGCAGCTTGCCCGAGTCGCCATCTTAGTAACTAGGAAGGTACGTGTACCCGTCGATAATCGGGTAATAGTTGCCCGAGTTACCTAAATGGTACGCGATATTGTCGTAACCCGGCAACAAGTCGATCAGCCGCGATCCAGGGTCCGGCAACTCCATGCGGAATACCCCTTTCCACTCGCGAACTCCGCGCCAGGGGTTATTCAGCTCCAGAATCGCTCCGAACTGTGGACTTCTCCACACGCCCTTAATCGCCACGAAGTGGCCGCCACTCCGTTCATAGGTGGTGTACTTGTAGAACCAGACTGACTTCCGCTTCTTGGTGTAATGACCGTAATCGAGCGCGTAGATCTTACCGGAACGGATGCCGCGCATGTACCCCTCAGCAGAGGTATTCGGATTGTCCGACTCCATCCCGCCTTTGGCCAACGACCTCTTCACGCCTCGGTCGTAAACAAAAAAGTCAGAGCCGCGATCGGAAGTTCCCCTCCGCTCTTCCTTGAGTGTCGTACCGGCTTTCGCCCGCGTCCCGAGCAGAGCGGACATTTCGCGAATCCGCTGCACTTCGTTCATCGAAGAGAAACTCTTGGTGAAACCCTGCAGAAAGACATCGGAGTTCTTGTGACTGACCGCCGCACCCAGAACCATCGCCGCGGTCGTCGGACCACAGAGCATGCTGTGGTTGCCGCCATTCGGCAGCCAGTCCACATGTCGCGGATCGATTGCTTCGTTCGTCTGATCGTAGAGCGGCATCTTATCAAAGCCGCAGTACATCCCATCAGGCGAACAGAACGGGCCTGCCGCCATCGCCGAGATGGACATCAAAAAAAGAGTGGAAACCCCCGCCGACATGACAGCCGTCTTCTTCATATTACAGGCCCCCCATTTCTCAGGATATCGGCCACGGCCGATCGCCACAATGCGTCAAGACCGACCCCCTCTCCCCACCTCTAACCCTCAGAAAAGGCTGGTCAAAACCTGAGTCTTTTGCGAAGAGTCAGGCCATGTGGTTTTTCTCAGAAGAACACCGGATGTTGCAGGATTCGGTGCGCCAGTTCGCCCAGGCTGAACTCGCACCGACCATCGAGCGTTTGGACCACGAGAGCGGTTTTAACCGCGAGGCGTTCCACAAGATGGGCGAGATGGGTCTTCATGGCATCCTCGTCCCTGAAGCGGATGGCGGCGCCGGCTCGGACGCGGTGGGCACCACCCTGGTTCTCGAGGAGATGTCGGCGGCGGATGCCTCCACCGCCCTTTCGTACCTCGCGCACGCGATCCTCTGCGTCTACCAAGTTTCCGTGAGCGGAAGCGCCGAACAAAAGAAGCGCTACCTCCCGAAGCTCCTCAGCGGAGAATGGGTGGGCGGCATGGGGCTCACCGAACCCGAAGCCGGCTCGGACGCCTTGAGCCAAAAGACCCGCGCGGAACTCCAGGGCGACCACTACGTTCTCAATGGCAGCAAGACGTTCATCACCAACGCCCCCGTCGGCGACTTCTTTTACGTCTACGCGCGCACCGGCACCGGCCGTCGCGACATTTCGACCTTCCTCGTGGAGAGTACCTTCAACGGCTTCTCGCGCGGAAAGAAGTTCGACAAAATGGGTATGCGGGCCTCTCCC
>CAYOWB010000264.1:0-2849 GCA_964407515.1 uncultured Bacteriovoracaceae bacterium | reverse complement strand
TCCGTGACGAAGCCGAAATCCGCGGTCATCGTCGTACATACGTCGGCGCCATGCCCGGAAAGATCATTCAGTCGCTCAAGAAGGCCGGTTCCTCGAACCCGCTCTTCCTGCTCGACGAAGTGGACAAGATGAGCATGGACTTCCGCGGCGACCCGTCCTCGGCATTGCTTGAAGTCCTCGATCCGGAACAGAACATCTGCTTCGGCGATCACTATCTCGAAGTCGATTATGACGTTTCGAAGGTCATGTTCATGCTGACGGCCAACACACTCTACACGATTCCGAAGCCTCTTCTGGATCGTATGGAGGTCATCGAACTGGCCGGCTACACCGAGATCGAGAAGTACAACATCGTCCGCCGTTACCTCGTCAGCAAGCAGATGGAAGCCCATGGTCTCAAAGAAGGGGACATGGAGCTCACCGATGAAGCGGTTTCCTCGCTGATTCGGCACTACACGCGCGAAGCCGGTGTCCGTAACATCGAGCGCGCCGTAGCGACCATCTGTCGCAAAGTGGCTCGCAAGATCGTCGAGCGCCGCGCGGCTCATGAGGTGAAGGTCAACGAAGCCAAGGGTGGCAAGGCACCCAAGCCCATGGTCAACAAGATGATCAGAGTCACTCCGGAGGATCTCGAGGAAATGCTCGGACCGCCGAAGTACACCATCAGCAAGGCCGAGGAGCGTAACGAGATCGGCCTGACCAACGGCCTGGCGTACACCGAAGTCGGCGGCGACCTGCTGCAGATCGAAGTGAGCGTCATGCCTGGCAAGGGTGCGGTGAAGACCACCGGTAAACTCGGCGAAGTCATGCAGGAATCCGCCGCGGCCGCATTCAGCTACGTGCGCGCCATCGCGGAGCCTCTGGGCCTCGACCCCGAGTTCTATAACAAGGTCGATATCCACCTGCACGTGCCGGAAGGCGCCGTTCCGAAGGACGGCCCGTCGGCCGGTATCACCATGTGCACCGCGATCACGAGCGCCCTGTGCAAGATTCCCGTGAAGCGCGAAGTCGCCATGACTGGCGAAATCACGCTCCGCGGACGAGTCCTGCCCATCGGTGGCCTGAAGGAGAAGCTGCTCGCAGCCAAGATCGGGAATATCAAGACCGTCTTGATCCCCAAGGGCAACGTGCCGGACATGAAGAAGGTGCCCAAGGAGATCACTGAGGGGATGGAGATCATCCCTGTCGAGCACGCCGACGAAGTCTTGAAGCTGGCGCTCGACCTGCCCGATCCCAAGACCTTCTTGGCCAACAAAACCGTGCCCACGGCATTGATCGCCGCCGAAAAGGCCTCCGAGAAGGCCGACAAGCGGCCGGTGAAGCACTAACAAAAGGTATCGCTCACCTTTTTGAGACCTGCCGCAGCATAGGCGGCTCGGGATAAGAGAATAGACGGCGGCTCAGAGGACTCCTCTGGGCCGTTTGTCTTTTCAGGCTCTTGGTCAGGTCCTGAGGTTGCACCTTTCGACTGCAGAGGTGTGTGTCATGGTTTCAAAAAAATCGGGAGGTCACGCTAAGACAGGCCATTCCCAAAAACGGCGTCGGGACGAAGGCGAGAAGCCGTCCGGAAACGTTTCGCAC
Source organism: uncultured Bacteriovoracaceae bacterium (assembly GCA_964407515.1). Lineage (GTDB taxonomy): Bacteria > Bdellovibrionota > UBA1018 > UBA1018 > UBA1018 > CAYOWB01. Next base: position 1,268 of record CAYOWB010000264.1, on the reverse strand, counting down.
GGGAACCCAGAAGATCATGGAAAAATGACTCCCGCTGAAGCAGAGCGGATTGCCTCCTACGATCTGCCAACGGGCGAAGGCGGGATGTATGGCCCAGAGGTTCCCCCTAGCGGCCCGATTCGTCCGGAAGAAAGTGAGCAGCCCCGGAAACCGGGTAAGTCACGAGCGGCCTAAGTGGCTAGGGGTTGGCCAGTTCCAGTAGTCGCGACCAGAGGCACTTCCCTTTGTGAGAGGGGGACTCATGGCTGGTTAGGATTTCCCGCATCACGGGGTCTGATTCCTTCCGCAGGGTCCGTTGTCGAAGCTTCTCGAGGCCCGGAAGTTTCTCCAATGCGCCTTCCAGGAGGTTCGCCCAGCGCAATCGTGCTACCCGATCGGATAGACTCAGTCCGTTTTCGATGGCTGTCGTCAGCGCCGAGGGAGGACTCTTCAAAGAAGTCGCCATTCGCGCGGCAATCCAGCTTGCCTCAGGATCCTTCGAAGTTAAGAGTGCCTCAAGGGTGGCAGGGTAGGAATCCGGTTCGAGTGTCTGCGCGATGGCGAGACGGGTCTTGGGTGTAGTCTTCCGAGTATACTGCGCTAGTTTCTCGTCTACGGGGCTGCTCCAAGACGAGAAGTCGATGAACGCCTCTTTCTTAATCACCTCGATAGCCAGCTGTGGATGATCGGCACGCAAGGCTTCGGTGACCTCCAAGAGGGCGTATCGCCGCCTATCAGTGGCCGAGAATGGTATCCCAAACAGGCTTTGTGCCGCCCTCTTTCTGATTGAGGGATTGGGGTCGGTTACGAGCAGTTCAGCGAGCTTTCTTCGGAAGTCGCTGAATCGGGTGCTATCGAATCCGAGTCTCGCCGCGATCCCAAGTGCCCGGAGTCCAGATTCCTCGGAATTCAGGAGGCCAAGAATGCGTGCTGGGTCTCTCAGCTCCGCGATTGGGCGCCCCAGCTTCGCCTTCTTGACTCGGTACCAGAGGCTGAAGTGGTCGACGTACCAGCCTTTGTTGGGTCTTAGGGTCTTTCGGGTTTCGGTGGAAAGTGATTGCAGTCCCTCGGTGATTTCGCGGAGACTCAGTGTCTCCACAATCTCTCGGATAGTTTCTTCGTCCTCGTAGTTGATCTGCTGTCCTGGTGCTGAGGTACGCCAGAGTGCGTGAGCGAGCGCCTTGCGCTGGGCCGCGGAAAGAGGCGTCGAACGCTGGTGCTCCAGGAGGCGGGCTGGAATTTCAAGTCCAACTGCGCTTTGTCCCGTACGGCGGCTTGGGATAATGCGC
>CAYOWB010000263.1:705-2868 GCA_964407515.1 uncultured Bacteriovoracaceae bacterium | reverse complement strand
AGATCGCGCCGGTGCGCGTTCGCTAGCAAGCTCCGCCACATGCTGTGCTTCGCGCTGGTCGAGCCTTCGTGGATTACGTGAAGGTCTCACGCGCGAAACACGGGCATGTGCCGGTTCAGTGGACTGTCAGGTGAGTCCTTTCGTGGTCGCCTGCTTGTCCTGTCTATAGGTTGAAGGCAATGGACAGTGTGCCCTGATAGCCGGTGACGCTCAGGTTCGGGGTCTGTGACCGGCGGTCTTCAGCACGGTAGAACTTAGCGATATTTCCGACCTGAACGGCGTTGGTGAAGCCAATCGACCACACGCGGTTCAGTCGGTAATAGATCGGGAGTTCAACCATCGCGTGCGGTGCCATTCCCATGTAACGAAGAACGTAGGTCGAGGAGTTGGTGTCGTTCGTCGTTGCTTCCGTGACTCTCGCGAAAACTCCACCCGCGCCCAACGTGGGAGCGATGAAGAAGTTCTCTGAAAGAGCAATCCGGTAGCCAAGGGCCAGATCCACCGATGAGGCAAGCAGCGAGTGGCGGTAATAGACTCCAGTTTGCTGCTCGCGAGTCTGATGGCTCATGCTGCCGCTGAAGATCGCGCCGAAAAGAAGGTTGTCCGATACTCGCCACAGGATGCGCGCCTTGCCGACGCCAAGGGTGTTGACTTTATTTCCACCACGAGCGGTGAGGTAGTCGTTGTAGGACTTCGGGTTCACCGCGCCCGCTCCTCCGTCGACCGAGACGGTGAGACGCGTGAAGAAAGTCTCCGGTATCGGCTGCAGGACTTTCGCCTGAAGCTTCGTCATGACCTCGTAAGCTTGTTCCGGAGAAAGCTGATCAACGTCTTTGACCAGATCCGCTTGAGCGGCCGTGGTGATGAACGCCAGGCTGAGTGCCGGTATGGTCAGAAAGAGTACGCGTTTCATGGGTGCTCCTTTTTTCGGATGGTTTGCCTCTGATATCGGTTCTCAGGATACACCCTGGCGCTCGTTCGGGCCAAGGGCTCTCGTGAGGTGATGCTGTGCAATACCTGGTGATGTTGTTGTAATTAGAAAAACTGATTCAAAATAGTCACTCCAAATAATTTCCGTTAAACGTTCTTTGCTTGTAAACCCGCTTCCATCGAAAAGCTGATCCGGGCTGATCCGGGGCAATACCAGATATTGGAGTATTCAATGAAGATTCAGAAGATGTCGATGGTGATGATGATGGCGGTGGCGACGGCGGTGGCGAGCACGACGGCCTTGGCCGAAATGAAAGAGGCTGGCACGTACGTTCCGTATCTTGCAGCGAAGATGGAGGTGAAGCACGCGGAGGGGGTCTTCAGGAAGGGGGGAGGATTCCAGGTGTCCATGGGTGAGAAAGTGGGGGAACAGGGAATGTTCGTGGAGTTCTCGTACTGGCAGGCGTCCAGGGCGCCTCAGCTCGGGCTTGCAGTCCCCGTGTCTCAGCTCTTTGTCGTCGAGAAGTCGGCAGAGACTGACTGCGGGTCCACGATTTATCTCGGAACTTATGGGGGGGCTCAAGGTGTGCGCGGCTCGATCGAGTTCGTCGACCACTCAACCCGCGTCTGTGAAGACTTCCGTCCTTTCCGTTGGGAAGTTAGGGTGCGCCAGGGCTTTGGCTGGTGCGGAACAGGTGACAGCATCGTCGAGCTCATGGGGAATCCCGAGCCGGTGTTCGTGACGATGTAAGGGGGTTGTTCAGGCAGTACAGGGAGGGGATCAGGGACGGGTGGAGTACATCCGTCCCTTTCTTTTGGTCTGAAGCTCCGGCCAATGCCCCGGTCGTGGAAATTCCCCAGCGCTGGGGAATGCCAGACTCCATCGCTCGGTCACGACTCCATGTGGAGCCACGAACGCGCGCTCGGCATCGCGGTGATTCACGCTGGAGGTTTATGAGAACTCCCGAGGGACTCACCGAACACGACGTCGTGATGAAGGTGCCGCTTCACTGCGAGCGAGGAACGTATGCAACCTGTGATGAGGGATTCATCGAGCCACGATGGCGATAGATGAGCGCATGGATGCGCGATCCCTCAGCACAGGTTACATACGTTCCGGCAGGCGTGAAGCGTCACACGAACACGCGCTCAATGCCCCAAGCTCCGTTCTCCTTTCGCGCGACGGCGACGAGACGGCCGGAGCACTGAATGGCGACGCAGTCCTCATGGGCG
>CAYOWB010000263.1:191-672 GCA_964407515.1 uncultured Bacteriovoracaceae bacterium | reverse complement strand
CGAAGGCGGGATCACGCGCTTCAAAATGTTGAACAGTACCGCCTGGCGTCCCTGGAGAAGCTGCTCCGCTTCGTCGGCGGAGGCTTCGGCGCGAGGGTAGTGGTCGAGCAGCCGGTCAAACGGCACCCAGCACGGCAACTCCGAAAGAGCGCGGTCGGCGACGATGGCTTCACGGATTTGGGCGAACGTGCAAGCCGATGAAAGCGCGAACGGCCCAGCTTGCGTGCGCCGCAGCGAATCCAGCATTCCAACGGTCCCGAGAAGACGCGAGAAGTCCTGTGCCAGGGTCCGGATGTAGGTCCCCGAGCTGCACATGAGATGAAACTTCGCGCGAGGCTTCTCGTAGCTCGTGATGACGAAGTCGCGTACCTGGCAGAGCTTCTCCTCGCGCTCCACCTCGATGCCGGCACGTGCCAGTTCATAAAGTGGTTTGCCGTCCTTCTTCTTCGCGGAATGCATGGGCGGCTTTTGAAGATAAGGC
>CAYOWB010000263.1:0-147 GCA_964407515.1 uncultured Bacteriovoracaceae bacterium | reverse complement strand
CTTCTGAGGTTTCGGAAATCGGGGCGGTCAGGTCACCCGGGATCGTGGTTTGGCCGAAGACGATCGTGCCTTCGTAACCCTTGTCCGACCCCAGGAAGTAGCGGGCGAGCTTCACGGCTTTGCCCACGCAGACTACGAGGACTCCAG
>CAYOWB010000262.1:2279-2882 GCA_964407515.1 uncultured Bacteriovoracaceae bacterium | reverse complement strand
TAGGCGTGCTCCACCACGTTCCGGACACGCTCGACGGCCTGCGCGCCTGCACGGCCAAGCTCAAGCCCGGTGCGCCTTTCCTGCTGTACATCTACTACAGCTTCGAAAATCGCCCGTCCTGGTACCCCAGGCTCTGGGAGGTCAGCGACCGCATGCGCCGAGGAGTCTCGCGCCTTCCGCACGGGCTTCGCTTCTTGGCAAGCCAGTTCCTGGCAGCGACGATCTACTACCCGCTCGCTCGTCTGTCGTTGCTGCTCGAGAAGCTCGGCATGAACGTCGAGAACTTCCCGCTCTCGACCTATCGCAACCTGAGCTTCTACATGATGCGACTGGACTCACTGGATCGCTTCGGCACGCGGCTTGAGCAGCGTTTCAGCCGCAACGAGATCCGCCGCATGATGGAAGAGGCCGGACTCGAGAACATCGAGTTCAGCGATTCGCAGCCTTTCTGGTGCGCCGTCGGTTACCGCACGGAAGCAGCAGTCCGGCCGCGCCTCTCCACGCAGAAGATGTCCAACGATCGAGCCACGGCCTCCTCGCGGATCCAGGCGCAGGCCCAAACGGGGAACTGAACCATGGCATCCGTCAAATCCCCGATTCGTG
>CAYOWB010000262.1:1445-2262 GCA_964407515.1 uncultured Bacteriovoracaceae bacterium | reverse complement strand
GCTCTTCAAGGTCTTCGGGCCGACCGGTTATTTCTGGTTCCAGTACTTCGGAAAGCTTCGCGATATCGAGAAGCGCCTAGTGGAAGAAGCGGAAATGGAGCTGCTTCCGCGCTTCCTCAAGAAGGATTCGGTGGCGCTCGACATCGGCGCGAACTACGCCTACTACGCCGTGCGCATGGGCCAGATCGCTGGCTCGGGCAAGGTCTATGCTTTCGAGCCGATTCCTTTCACCTATCGCGTCTGTCGCAAGCTGCTCTCCCACTTCAAGCTCTCCAACGTCGAGCTATTCCAGAAAGGCGTGGGCGCCAGGACCGAGGTCCTGCGTTTCGAGGTTCCGCTTCAGGACATGGGAGTGATCAGCGCGGGACAGGCCCACATCCAAGGCCGGGACAACACGCTTCAAGGCAAGGAGTCGTACCACAACTTCCAGAAGCATGAGACTTTCGACTGTCAGGTCGTCTCGATCGACGAGTTCCTCCCAACCCTTCCGCGCCTGGATTTCGTCAAGATCGACATCGAGGGCGCCGAGCTCTTCGCTCTGCAAGGGATGATGGCCACGCTCCACAAACACAAGCCGGTCATCCTGATGGAGATCGTGCCTTTCTTTCTGAAGGGCTTTGGCATCCAGGAGTCCCAGCTCTCCGCTTTCTTCAAGGACGCGGGCTACCAGGTTTTCAAGTACGACAGCTCTAAGCGCAAACTCACGCCACATCAGGGCGAAAGCTACGCGGACGCCAACTACGTGCTCATCCACAAGGACAAGACTTCAGGATTCAATGATCTGTTTTGAGGGGGAACGACCATGACCGGAAAAGAG
>CAYOWB010000262.1:862-1305 GCA_964407515.1 uncultured Bacteriovoracaceae bacterium | reverse complement strand
CGCAACATGTCCCTGCCCGGCTTTTTTTCGCGCACTCGCGGCAATCCGGTGGTCGATCTCAAGGTTTTTGAAAGCGAATCGGTCACGCTGCTGGCCAACTGCTGGTTCCCGCTACCGGACCGCCGGACGGACCTTTCCCACCAGAGCATCCACCAACACGGCAAGCTACTCCTCACCTCGGCTGCCGCGTTCGGCCCCGGATATGAGTCGATTCTGTTCAAGAAGGGCTACATCGTCGATCAGAAGACCAAGCTCACCACGATGGAAATCGACAAGCATTACCAGAACACGCTGGGAAGTCTCGATTTCTGTGACTCCTACGCGCCCCACGTCGTGTTCTACCCCACTGACGTTTCCATCACCTTCGTGATCTGGAGCACCGAAAAGGTCGAGGCCGCGGCCAAGGTCAAACACCTGCCCTTCCTGCAGAAGCACAAGCGTAC
>CAYOWB010000262.1:584-841 GCA_964407515.1 uncultured Bacteriovoracaceae bacterium | reverse complement strand
CAGCTGGGCCTTTCCAAGACCTTGGGTATCAACAAAGCCGAGAAGCTCGATTTCTACATCAGCGACAAAGGCATCGTCGAGATGGAGCAGAGAGTGCTCTATCCCGATGGCTCCAACGACAACTTCATCCAGAACTTCTTCCATCTCCTGCAGAAGGTGGAATTCAACGACCACGCCTTTCTCAAGAGCCTCAAATGCAAGCTGATCGGTGCGGAGCTTAATGCTGCCGCTCCCTGGATGGATCGCTTCCTGGCGGG
>CAYOWB010000262.1:296-572 GCA_964407515.1 uncultured Bacteriovoracaceae bacterium | reverse complement strand
ACCGCTTCGAGAAGATCCATCTCCATCTCGAGAAGGCTAACCTTCGTCGCGAGGACGTCCTGCGGTGCTTTCCCGGTCACTCGGGCGTCGTTCAAGGCAGCCGGATGACCACGCCGGACACCGGCGGCAAGAAGAACACTGCCGCAACCTCAGAGGCTCTAGCCACGTCTTGAGCCAGGAGACGACGGGTGAAGCTCTCATGACAAAGCAACCGCAAACCGTATTGGTCACGGGCGGTGCGGGCTATATCGGCTCGCACACCTGCAAGAGGCTTGC
>CAYOWB010000262.1:0-236 GCA_964407515.1 uncultured Bacteriovoracaceae bacterium | reverse complement strand
CAATCGGCTTGATCTGCTGGATCTGCCGCGACTCCGCGAAGTCTTCGATCGGCACAAGCCGGTGGCGGTGATCCATTTCGCGGCTTATGCCTACGTCGGCGAGTCGGTTCAGGATCCGGAGAAATATTACCGCAACAACGTGACCGGGACGTTGAACCTCCTGCAGGCCATGCGGGAGTCTGGCTGCAAGCGCATCGTCTTCTCGAGCACCTGCGCCACCTACGGCATCCCGGACG
>CAYOWB010000261.1:0-2903 GCA_964407515.1 uncultured Bacteriovoracaceae bacterium | reverse complement strand
CGAACCAGAGGGATCAAAGTCCGCTGGATACGATTGACGGATGACGGACGCCTCGATCTGGAGCATCTCGAGAAGCTCCTCGAGAGCCAGGACGTGAAGCTGGTTTCCATCGCTCATGTCTCGAACGTTCTTGGAACGATCAACCCCATCGCGCGGATCGCTGAACGAGTGCATGCTGCCGGAGCGCTGCTTTGCGTGGACGGCTGTCAGGCAATTCCTCATCTGCCAGTGAATGTGCAAGCGCTCGACGCGGACTTTTACGCGTTTTCTTCGCATAAGATGCTCGGCCCCACCGGACTTGGAGCACTCTACGGACGCTCGGAACTCTTGAACTCCATGGACCCTGTCATGGGTGGCGGAGAGATGATTGAAGAAGTAACGACGGAAGGCTCCACCTTCAAAGAAGCACCCTGGCGATTCGAGGCGGGCACGCCTCCCATCGCGGAAGTGGCGGGACTCGCTGCCGCACTGAAGTTCCTGACGGGCGAAGCGGGAGGCATGGACAAGATCGCCGCCCACACGCGCGAACTGACGAACTATGCATTGGAGCGGATCGACTCCCTTCAAAACATTCGCGTCTTCGGCCCCCTGGATCCGGAGCTTCGCGCGGGACTGATCTCGTTTGAGCACCCCGTGATCCACGCGCACGACATGGCGCAGTTTCTCGATGCCGAGGGCGTTGCCGTCCGTGCCGGCCATCACTGCGCCCAGCCGGTGCATCAATGGATGAACTCCGCTTCCACGTGCCGCGCCAGTTTTCAGCTCTACAACACTCGTGACGAAGTCGATGTCCTGATTGATGCGATCAAGAAGGCTTCCCGCATTTTCGGAGGAAAGTATGTCGCAGCATCCTAGTATTCCCGACCGCGAAAGCGAACAGGGACTCGACGCGCTCTACCGGGACGTGATCCTGGACCACTACCGCAGGCCGCGGAACTGCGGCCCTCTGAAGGGCGCGAACTTCGTCGCCTCCGGACACAACCCTGTCTGCGGCGACCGGATCACGGTTTACGGCAAAGTCGACCCCCAGGGAAGGTTCGAACTGGTCAGCTTCGAGGGAAAGAGCTGCGCCATCTGCACGGCCAGCTCATCGATGATGACCCAGGTGCTTCCCGGAAAGTCGCTGTCCGACGCCGATCATCTCGCTCAGGAGTTCAAGAGCATGATGAGAAGCGAGACGGCGTTCGAGGCGCCGCAGGAGCTCCCGGACCTGGAGGCGCTCGAAGGGGTACGGAAGTTCCCGGCTCGCATCAAATGCGCCACGCTGTGCTGGACGACTTTGCACGCCGGCATCCTGGGTTGGAAACAGGAGGCATCCTGATGGCTCCTTCCATGGTCAAAATCCGCGAGGCCTTGAAAGAGGTCTACGACCCGGAGATCCCGATCAACATCGTGGATCTGGGCCTGATCTACAAACTCGAGATTGAGCCCAGATCCACGATGTTGATCGGGATCTCCGGGTCGTAGACTCACGGATCCACACTGCCCTGTCGGCGACTCGCTGCTCGCCGCCGTGAAGCAAACCATCGAGTCAGTGGAAGGCGTCACGGAAGTCGACTGCAAACTGACCTTCAGTCCGCCGTGGACCGAGGAAAAGATGACTTTCGATGGCCGATTCCAGGCCAGTGCGCTAGGAATCATGTAGCGAGGACCTAGCGTGGAATTCACGTTTCAACCGGCCGGATCCACCGTTCAAAAGCTTCTCCACACCGCCCGCCTCCTGGCGTGGTTCACGATCGTCTACAACATTCTGGAGGGTGTCGTTTCGGTCGGCTTCGGCATCGAAGAATCGTCGTTATCGCTCGTCTCCTTCGGCATCGACAGCTTCATCGAGACCTTCTCGGCGGCGTTCGTGCTCTGGCGGTTTCACCGGGAGTCTTCGCGCACCCGCACTCAGTCTCGCGCGCGGGAGATTCAGGCCCTGTACGGGATCGGAACACTCTTCATCCTCCTTGCCGTCGGTACGGCCGCAGGTGCCATTCTGCAGCTCGTGGGCGGACGACATCCTGACAGCACGCTCCCTGGAATGGTCGTCGCGCTCGTCAGCCTGTCCTTCATGTTCTGGCTCTGGAGAAGCAAGCTGCGTCTGGGCCGCGCCCTGGGCAGCGCGACCATTCTCAGTGATGCCGCCTGCTCTTTGGCTTGCATCCAACTCTCGGTCATCCTCTTCCTCGGCAGTATCGTCTACTGGGTGGCGCCTTCGCTCTGGTGGGCGGATGCGGCAGCGGCCTTGGGGCTCACCTTCTTCATTCTCCGCGAAGGGGTTGAGACGTTACGTGCCGCAGCCAGTGGAAAGCCGGAGCACGGTTGCGGCTGCGGCGGCGGCGCGTGCCGGAAGTGACTCCCTGCTCGGCCTGAACGAAATCGCGTCAACTCCTTGACTCCCCCTTGTCACCCCGAGCGGCGGATGGGTAAACTGAGGGTGTGTTGGAGCTCGACGGAGACCGCGCCTTATTCGAAGGAAAAATCCAAGGGATCGTGGCGACTTGCTACGTCGACGAACGTCCTTTGAGAGGACTGGCCGGACTGCTCGACTGGCGGTTCCAAGGCCTGATCTCGCGCTGTCTCCGAGCCGGGGCGATCACGGGGCGAGCCGGTGAATGCGCTTACGTTCCCGTCACCCGTCACGGCAATACGTTCCACGTCTTCATCGTCGGGGCGGGCCACCTGCCGGATAGCGGCAAGCGGCAACCGATTCCGGCCGAAACCCTGATTCCCCTTCGCAAGAATCTTTCGTCCTTAAGAATCGGTTCGATCGGCTTCTCGAAGTCGGACTTCGGAAATCCGGGCGAAGAGTACTTCAACCGCCACTTCAAAGGGATCACCTTTTCGGTCGTATTATGAAACCAGAGTTCGAACGTACCACACTTCTTGAAGCGCTCTCGATGCTGAACGACCTGGAG
>CAYOWB010000260.1:0-2996 GCA_964407515.1 uncultured Bacteriovoracaceae bacterium | reverse complement strand
TCGAGCGTACCTGTGAACCAGGTCGCCAACGTCACCACGCCGGACGCCCGTACGATTCAGATCGCTCCGTGGGAAGCCGGCACGATCGGCGCAATCGAGAAGGCGATTCTCGCAGCCAACATCGGTCTCACTCCGCAGAACGACGGTAAGGTCATCCGCATTTCCCTGCCTCAGATGACGGAAGAGCGCCGCAAGGAGCTCGTGAAGCTCGTGAAGAAGATGGGCGAAGAAAAGAAAGTCGCGGTCCGCAACCTGCGCCGTGACGCGAACGACGCCATCAAGGCCGAAGAAAAGAAGAAGGCTCTGTCGGAAGACGAGGCCAAGAAGGCGATGGATCAGATCCAGAAGAAGACTGACGAAAAAGTTGCCGAAGTCGATAAGATCGTCGCCACGAAGGAAACCGAGATCCTGAAAATTTAGCCTGAGAGCTGAGACGGATCGGTCCTTCATGAGGATTCCCAAGCACATCGCCATCATCATGGATGGCAACGGGCGGTGGGCGGAACGTCGTGGGTATCCGCGTTCGTTCGGTCACATCCGCGGCTCAGCGCGCGTTAAAGAGATCGTACGCGAGGCGAATCGCCTCGGGGTGAAGGCGCTCACGCTGTATGCTTTCTCTACTGAGAATTGGTCCCGTCCCACGGGTGAGCTCAGTGTTTTGTGGCGGCTCCTGAAGAAGTACCTGGTTCGTGAACGTGAAGAGCTGCGGCGTCAGAACGTCCGGCTGGATGTCATTGGCGAACGGGAGCGGCTTCCGGCGGATGTTCGTTCTGTTCTTGACCCGGCGATCGAGCAGCTCTCTTCCAATGACGGGCTCCGGCTGACGTTTGCTCTGTCTTATGGGTCCCGTCGTGAAATAGCCCGGGCTGCCCGACTTTTCGCCAAGGATTGCGCCGATGGGAAGCGGAAGCCCGATGAGATGGATGAAAAGCTGCTTCCGCAGTATCTGTGGACAGCGAATCTAGGTGAGTTGTCCGAGATCGATCTCGTGATCCGCACCAGCGGAGAGAAACGAATCAGCAATTTCCTTCTCTGGCAGGCTGCCTACTCGGAGTTCATCTTTCTTGATGAATGTTGGCCGGAGTTCCGTGCACAGAGTCTACGCGATGCGATCGAGGAGTATGGCCGCCGGGACCGGAGGTTCGGCGGTTTGTCAGCTTCCAAGGTTTCAGGTGAAAGGGGAAAGGCATGAGTTCAGAGCTGAGTAAGCGGGTTTCCACGGGGGTGATAGGCGGGGTGTTGCTCCTGCTCCTGATCATCATCGGAGGGAAGGTCGGTACCGCTCTAGTGACTGTCGCGATTTCCGACGCGTCCACCGCCGCGATCTACACGCTTCCGGACAAACCCGAAAAGCGGTTTGTTCTCCTGGGGGGAGCCTGGTTGCTCTCGTTCATCAACTTCTGGATGCCGCGGGCCGAGTATGCGCTGTTGATGCTCACGTTCTCCGGGCTGTTTGCTTACTTTCTCTTCACCGCCCCACGGCACCGGGGTGTGTTGAACGTGCATTTCCAGGAGTTGATGTTCTCCATCTTCGGGATGATTTATCTGGTCTTCATTCCGTTCTTTCTTCCTTTGCTTCGCGATCTGCCGGCAGGGGTTCACTGGACGATCGTGTTTCTTCTGATTGTGTGGTCCGGTGACACGGGAGCTTATTTTGCCGGAAAGAAATACGGCCGTCGTCCTCTGTTCTACATGATCAGTCCTAAGAAGACGGTGGAGGGCGCTTTGGGTGGACTCGCCGCGGGAGTCGTCATTACCTTCTTGTATAAAATTCTGTTGTTCCGCGGGCTGTCATGGCTCGGTATTCTAGTCATTCCGGTGCTGGTCGGGGCCGTGGCGCAGATTGGAGATCTGGCGGAGAGCTTCCTGAAGCGGGCTTTCGGAATCAAGGATTCCGGAAAGATCCTTCCCGGTCATGGTGGTTTTTTGGATCGTTTCGACGGCGTGGTTTTCAGTCTTCCGTTGATGTACGGGCTTGCCCGTCTGTTCGGCTAGGAGGTCATCGTGCTGCTTTCCATTCTTGGGTTTCTTGCCGTTCTTGGGCCGCTCGTCGTCGTTCACGAGTTCGGTCATTTTCTCTTCGCACGCCTCTTCGGCGTGAAGGCGGAAGTGTTTTCGATTGGCTTCGGGCCCCGGCTTTGGAGCCGGCAGCGAGGTGAGACGGAGTGGCGTGTTTCGGCGATTCCGTTGGGCGGCTATGTGAAACTGCTCGGCGAAGAGCCGGATGCCGAGATCCCCGCTGAACTGAAGAAGCGCACCTTGCAGGCACAGGCGCCTTGGAAGAGGTTCTTCATCTTCTTTGGCGGCCCTCTCTTCAACTTCCTCTTCGCCATCGTGGTATTCATGGCGATCCTCATGATCGGTGAGCCGCAGGTAGCCACGGTCGTGGGCCGGGTGGTGAAAGGATCGCCGGCAGAGCGGGCTGGCTTCAGAAGCGGCGACGAGATTCTCGCGGTACAGGGGAAGCCGGTTCATCGATATGATGAGATGCTTCAGATCGTCGGGGAGAACCCCGGCAAGCCGATTCAGTTTGAGGTGAAGCGCCTGAATGGCGGTAAGGAGATCCTCACGGCGACCTCTTCGGGTGAGAAGGGGTACAACATGTATGGGGAGCACACCCAGGTCGGCGAGATTCAGGGGCTCTTCCCGAGTTCTCGCGCCACCCAGGTGGGCGTGTCGAATCCCGCAGCTCCTGCGGGTAAGGCCGGTGTCAAGACCGGTGACAAGGTGGTTCAGGTCAACGGACAGGCCGTCGAGAGCTGGGAGTCGCTTGAGAAGTTTTATGATGGTTTGAAGTCCGGAGAGGCTTTCACCGTGGCGATTCAGCCTAACGGGGGAGAGCCCAAGACCGTGCAGCTCACGAAGCCGGCTCAGTCCGATTCTCTCGGCAAGGACTTCGGATTGCATTCTTCCGAACTTTTCGTTGAGAAGGTGATGCCGGGTTCGCCCGCCGAAAAGAGCGGCGTGAAGCCTGGAGATCGACTTGTCAGTGTGAG
>CAYOWB010000259.1:0-3027 GCA_964407515.1 uncultured Bacteriovoracaceae bacterium | reverse complement strand
GGCGCCGACTCGGCGGCCACGGGCGGAGGCACCTCAGCTGAGCACCCGGCCTTCACAGGTACAGGTTTCGCTTCTGAAGCGACTGGCTTCACCGCCACCTCACCGCGGAGGATCGAAACTTCGGTCCCCCCCTCATGGCCACTATCAGCAATGAAAAAGTCAGTGCCGCGCACACCCATGGTCGCGGAGCGCGTACGCACCGTCAGCTTCGAGCGCGGGCCGCCCTTTTCGACGATGCCTCGGAGCTTTCCGTACATGAGATTGACCGTCGGATTCCCCTTCGCACTGTCCAGGTCCCAGGACACGCGATAGGCGGTGCCCGGGCCGACATTATACTGATCTCCGTTATCAAACACGACACGGGCCTTGGAGCCCGGCGCAGTCCGGAGGATGTTTCCTTTCTCCACGCGGTCGCCGATCCTGGCGTCGCGGACGGAATAGTATTCACTTTCGAACAGCGCATGCGGCGCCGGTCCTTCCATTTTCTTCCCGGGATGGGTGAAGAGTTTCACTCCTCCATCCACCTGCGTCAAAGTACCCACCTGGTCAGCCGCAAAGACGGACCCCGCAGTCAGCGTCATCACTAGAGAGAAGAGAGCTACTGTCCTTGTCATTTTCTTAATCTCCGAAAGATAGAAATACCGGGTTCCCGCTTGTGCTTTCCGGCATTCGCATCGAATATATAGATTCAAGGAGAACTCACGCCGTGTCCACTGTCAAAATTTTGAACTATACCGTACTTTCATGTTTCCTCCTTAATTTGGCCGCTCTTCCGACGCTCGCCGCGCAGGGCACCTCCACTCAACAAGAGTTCGATTATCCGGAACTGATGGTCACGCCTCGTGCCAGCGATCGACTTGAGATGGAATCGAGCAAGGAACGCGATCGTCGCTGCGGAGAGTACCTGCCGCTGCAAGTCTCCGCTCTCGCCACGTTCTCCGCTGGCGTAATTCAAACGAAGTTCAAAAAGTCCTCCAACAGCACCGAACAGGCTTCCCACTTGGCTGGCTTGATCGTCGGCGGTGGCTGGCTCGTCGCGAACTCGATTCTCGCCGCAACTCAAACTCCCTACGCATCGAGCTGGGGAGAAATCAAGGGATTGCCGGCGAAGACGCAACGCGAACAGCTCACACGCGAGCGCATGGCCGAAGAAGCACTCAACTCCGCCGCGAGCACCGCACGCAAGGTCATGTGGCTCTCCACCTTGACTAACGCGGGCGCCGGAATCTTCATGGCAGCGAACGCGAGGGACTTCGGCGTCGTATCTGGACTCGGAGCCGCGGCGCTCTCGCTCACACCGGTGATCTTCCGTTCCTATCGCATCGGCATCGCGAACGAACAGCGCGAGTACAAGAAGAAGATCTACGCTCCTGTTGCGGCGGGACCGACCATGGTTGCAGACGCCCGCACCGGCAAGGTGTCGAGTGGCCTGGCGCTGTCCTTCGAATTCTGATCAGGAAAGAGAACTTTTTGACTGGGGCCGCCTCGTCCTTCGGGACCTGGCGGCCTTAGTTTTTTAGGGAGCCGCCTTGCTCCTAGTAGTCCAGTTCTTCCAGGGAGCGACTCTCTACTAGAAGTCTGACGGCGTTAGTTCTTCCGAGTGGCCGCCATTTGCTTCGCGAAGGCCACCGCGCCCGCTACTTCCAGCTTTAGGCCGGATTTGGATACGGCGTAACGATACCCCTGAATGAAGTTCTCCGCCGCATCCGGCCCGGAGGAGACTACTTCTTCCGAGATCTTCAAAGCATCGCCAGTAGAGAGCGCCGGCCCGGCTTTCGAGCGAACGAAGTCGAACGCCTTCAGAAAATCCGCGGAGACGCCTTTCGGGAAGTCCACACCCTTCTCCGTCACGCGCGCGGCGAAAGCGGCGCACTGAGGTTTGGGCAGATCGAGATTTCTCTTGTCGGCACAGAACTTCACGAGCTCGTGGAAATCGCGGCGGGCATGGACAGGATCGCCCTTGAACTCCGTCGTGAGCTGGTGCGCGAGACGGAGAGCAGCCGAGAGATCAAGATCCAGGTAATCTTCGAGAAATGCTTCTCGGAAGACCGTGACGAAGGTGTCCGTCTCCTGGTCGGAACGAGAGATGAACTTGGCCGCATTCTCCACTGCATCGCTGCCGGTAAATCCCGCCTTCGAAAGCACCGCTGACACGGATGAAGCGCTTCGCCGCGCCTTCGCAGCCCTTGGCCGCCAGCTCCGCGTACTTTCGCGCAGTCGCTTCGTTGGCGCCCAGATCCTTGTTCGAGCGCAGATACTCCATCGTGGTGACGAACTCCTTCGCGGCGGTGCACCGCTGAGATTTCGTCTCGATCGCGGGCTTCGCGTTTGACGACGGTCCGCTCTGGCCATTCTGTTCCGCCGCGATCACACCGCTCGCCGCAACGCACCCAGTCACAATCACCCCAAGAGCCTTCGAGAGTATCGTTTTCATCATTTGTATGATCGGGGGAATTGAGGATCCGCTTGAGAAGAAATCGGCCTGCGAATGACATCCAAGACTGGCCTGTCGAATTTCCTGCAGTACCGGGGTGTCTGCGGTTTCAGCGGTACAGAATAGGATGGTCGGCCTTGCACTGCGTTATTGGTTTTCGGTTCATACGGGACAGGGATACCGGGGTGCAAACCGGGCAAGCATGATCTACCCCGGCTGGCCGCAAGTGACCTCACCTCGCAAGCCCCTGCCTCCGAGCCATGAGAGCATTATGCTGTCGGCACATTACGCGGAGATTCGAAGACGCGTGACTGCCACCGTGGGCAAAGGGCTTGATGTGCTCCAATTGAAGTCCATACGTTGCACCACACCGTTTGCCCGTTTTCGGATCCACGTAGGTGCACACGCCGTCTCGTCGAAAGATTTGGCGCCGGGTATTGGTCTCAACGTACCGAGAATCCGGGATGTCGAATTCCGGAGGCACCTCCGGGACCGGCCCACCACTGAACGCCGGCATGGCGAGCGGGTTGTCGTCATATGTCTTAGGTGCTTTTTCCTGTGATGACTTCGCTAGCGAAGTGCGGGGATTGTCT
>CAYOWB010000258.1:0-3181 GCA_964407515.1 uncultured Bacteriovoracaceae bacterium | reverse complement strand
GGTGGTACATATTCGGCGTCCATTTGGCAGGTATCGGGAAGTTCATGAAGTCGCTCAAGGCTTAGTCGACTTCTGTGTTGTCGCTATTCTCCAGAGGCCAGTCACTTCGGTGGCTGGCCTTTTTCGCTCTAGAAGTGCTCGCCGTTCTCGAAGTACCGACGGCGCACCAGATGCGTGAGGTAGACGTCTAGTGCCGGGCACCCCGCCTCTCGCAGACAGCCCGTGATGATTCGCGCGACCTCGTCTTCCTTTTCCTGCTCTCGCTCGAACATGCAGACTTCCACGAACGGATCGCCCGCGACAACATGTCCGTCACGCACGAAGGAATCTCGATTCACCTGGATCACCACGTACTCACGAGGCACTTCCAGCAGCCGCGAGATCCGGTCCGTCATCGGAACGGAAGCTTTGTTCACCACTTCCTGATCCAGCGCATACGTCGTGATTCTCGGCATATCGGATCCCCTAAACCCGCATCAACACTTCCGACCCGCGCCGGATGATCTCACGAGCGTAATCCGTCCAAGCGCCCTGCCCCCAGTAACGGAAGCAGCTCGTCTGCGACACGAGCAGATAGTAGAGAGCCTCGCGGTAACCCGCGTCCGACTGGTCCTCCGGCCGTCGAACTTCTTATGAAACTCCGCGCTCAGCTGATTCATCGGCGTCAGTACGTTCTCGTACCCGTTCACCCAGCTGATGTTGTCAGTCCACGAGCCGCCTTCCATCGAGAAGCCGCCCTCTTCCTTCTTGATCTCGGCAATGGCTCGATCCGCCGCGCCGTCTTCCCACCTCGTGATCCTCGACAGCACCCTGCCCTGGCGCACTGGGCGCAGCACGGGGAAATCCGAATCGCGAATGCCGGCCTTCTCCAGCAGCTCCAGGTACTCCGTCACACACACCGGCGCCACGGCCCCGCGTCCGGCATGCGCGATTCCCTGCCGATAAGCCTGGGGAAACTCGTTCATCATCACGCCGCCGTTCTCGCCATCGGCGATCTGGGAGACGATCTGCGGGATTTCAGGCGAAGACGCCGAAGCGCCCGGCAACCGAACCCGCCCAAGTCCCTTGGCCTCGTACAGCGGCTGCATCTGCGCCACAAGCTTCGTGTCCGAACCTTGGGTCTTCACAATAGCGATGATCGAAGTCTCTTCACCGCGCGAGTTCTTCACGACCAAACGGTGAGGCAGGTGCTTCCACCGCAGTCCCGATCCATCGAGCTCCTCCACTGAATGTTCCTGCACGAGCAGCCAGCGGTAGCCACACTCACGCAACGCCTTCACATACTCGTAGGCGACGTCGGGATGATTCGGCAGATGCATCTCCGGCGGTGAAAAACCGCGAACACGGGCCAGCGCTTCCAGACCGAACGTCTGAGCGAATTCCTGCTGCCACGCACGCATGTGCAGCTTCAAATCCGGAACCGGTGTCGACGAGGCGACCGCATGCGCCCACATCGTTCCGAGCCACTCCACCTTCCCTCGCAACGTCGGCTCGGCCACCAGAGGCTTGAGCCGATCGATGATATCCTGTCGGCCCATTTTCCGGAGCCCGAAGAACAGCTCTCCCGAGTAATCCAGCATCACACGCGGACGATGGCCCGCCTTCGCGAGGTCTGAAACGATCGGTCCCATGCGCCCGTAGCACTCTGCGAAGACCGAGGCATTGTACTCATCGCCGTTGCGGAACATGTGATCCAGGTTACTCGTCAGCTCCTGAACTCCGGGAAGTCCCGGAGTGAGAGAATTCTGCAGCTTCACGCCGGTCGGAACGAGCGGCTGATGCATGTGGAGCGCGACCGAGAAGGTCGCCTGGATATCCTCGAGTTTGAGGTCTGTCTCTTTCAGATAGACGGGTTCGTGCGGCTTGGACGTCGCTTCCGCGATCTCCTTTTCATGGCCGCAGATTTCGGGAAGGGTTTCTCCGAAGACTTTTCCGTGCTGGGTAATGAAGCTCATGCACTCAGGATACACGAGCCGATCCCTGCCCGTCAGCTTTTCGTGATGGCTCCACGGATACGAAGGCAGAAACACTTTCCTTCAATGAGGAAGCGCTCCTCGATCGTATCTTCCGTGGACGCGGGCAGCTCGCCCTTTCCGGTCTGCGGAAGCCCGAGCTTGAAGACTTGGCTCTCCGGAACGATCAGCCCGAGCAAGCGGCCTGCGACCGTATTGAGAATCTCGGCCATCGCGTCCGCGACCAGATCGGCATTCGGCGTCGTTTCACTTCCCCCGAAGAGCGACTCGGTGATCTGAACCGCGAGCTCCTCCGGACAGATCATCGTCATCTCGCCTTCGTAAGGAGCGGTCACGCCAAGCTTTGCCCAACGACATCCGGCGGAATGGCATTCATCGCTACAGTCCCCGGTAGGCTCCGGCTCCATGAAGAGCATGTTTTCCAAAGACTCCGAAACCGCCTGAACGACGACTTCCTTGCTGAACGGAACCTTCATGGATTGCCCCCTGCGCTTCCACTCTCGCTCACGCCGCCACCGGGCTCTCCGCCCGTTGCTCCCGCCGGATTCAACGGTTTAAGGGTCTCCGCCAGCATCGCCGGGGAAATCGGCTTCGCCAGGACCCCGTATGCCCCGAGCTTGTAGAGCTCCAGTTCCTTCGCGCGATTCTTCGCGCTCGTCACCACCACCACGGGCACCTTGTTCAGCTGGGGGTCTTCCATTACCCGCCTCAAGAACTCCGTGCCATCCATGGAAGGCATATTGAGGTCCGTTACGACGAGATCCACGGCCCCCCTTGCCTTCAAGACTTCCAATGCCTCTTGTCCGTTTCCCGCCTCGATGAACTCAGCGCCCTGATATCCGGCAATTTCCAGACACCGGCGCATGAACATCCGAGCCGTTCCCGAGTCGTCTACTACCACGACTGTCTTCATACCTTCTGCTCCTCCTGTCCACCAAAGAGCGACATTCTCGTCTTTTCGAACTCGGCACCCGTTACCAGGAATATTCTCTCAAGCTGAGTCGGGGCGATCTTAACGAAGTCCTTGTAGCCGGAATCCAAAGGATACCTTAACGTATCCACGCCCGTTCCACTTCCAATCATCATCGACACCATGTCACCCATGTGCACGGCGAAAGCGAGCGCCCGGTCTCCCTCGGGAGCCTGCGACGGCTCGTGGTGATGCCGAATAGCATTCACCAGCTGGAGCGGAAGCTTCCAGTGTTCGC
>CAYOWB010000257.1:1569-3198 GCA_964407515.1 uncultured Bacteriovoracaceae bacterium | reverse complement strand
TGCGGCCAGGCCCAGCAGTTCGGCGGCCGTTCCGCCCCCGAGGTTGACCAGTGCGAGGGAGTGCTTCGAGGAGATGCCGACGTTCCCGTGCCGCATGCCCTTGGTGAAGCCTGCCTGCTCGATCAGCCATGCGGCGGGGACCTTGACCCTTCCGTCCGTTTCGGGGAAGTGCGGGACTTGGTCACCCGTGATTTCTCGGAGCTGCGCGAACTCCTCGGAAGTGAGGAGCGGGTTGGTCATGAACGAACCTGCGCTGCGAGAATCCGGGTCCTGCGGATCGAAGACCATGCTCTTCGATCGGCGAAGCTTCAGAACGACTTCCCGGATCTGCTGAATAGGAGCCGTCGCGCCCAAGGGGACGCCGAGCGCGCGAGCGAGCTCCGAGTACTTCACCTGTCCGGCGAACGGGTCGCGTCGCAGCTGAAACGTCACGCTCGAAACGACGAAACGGTCGCAGCGCTTGAAGCGGCTCTGACGATAGGCGAATCCGCAATCCACTGCCGGAACTTCCGCGAACGTTTGGGTGTCGCGGTCGTAGACGCGAACGCTGAGGAGGGCGTCACGGACTTCCTGGCCATAGGCGCCGATATTCTGGACCGGAGCGGCTCCGACCTGTCCTGGAATCCCCGCGAGACATTCGATTCCGGCCCAGCCGTTGTCAACCGTGTACGTAACGAAGGAATCCCAGTCCTCGCCTGCCGCGGCGGTGACGAGCACGGTGCCGCCATTCGGACGCGCTTCGATTCCGTGAATGCCCATCCGGAGCACGGTGCCTGGGAAGCCTTCGTCGCGGATCACGAGATTGCTTCCGCCTCCAAGGACGAAGGCCGGTTCTCCGTGCTGGCGAGCGAGGTTCAGTGCCTCGATAATTTGATCTTCCCGGTCGATGAGGGCCATCCGACGAGCGGGACCGCCGATTCCGAGGGTGGTGTAGGAGGAGAGAGAGGTTTGAAGTTCTACTCTCATTGCGGCAGGAGTCCTTTCACGGTGTAACTGCGTGGTGCCTGACTGTTGCGGAGATCCAGTACGAGCGTCTCGTGGCGGGCAGGATTCCGGATTGTGACCAGACCGTCCCGATTTGCATTGATGATATCACCTTCCGCGAGCGGCCACTTGCGGAAGCTGCCCTCTTGTCCGACGCCATCGATCGCCATGATTTCCCAGCCGTCCCAGTTCTTGATGTAAGGCCAGAAGTCGATCGTCCGTCCCTGGGTGGTGAAATACCGGTTTGATTCATGGCAGCGGAACTTCGTGTTGCCATTCTTGGCGAGTACGGCCTTCCGGAACTGGGTGAAGGTCAGGCCCTTCGCTTCACGGACTTCCATGAAGCCGTAGGTGTTCGCGGCGGCGAGACAGTGGGCATCGTCCGAGATTGCGGAGTAGAGAGCGACGTAGATGGGGTTTTTGTTCGGGCATCGCGTGTAGTCAATGAAGGTGAAGCGTCCGTGGACCTCGCGGCAGGAGGCAGGGATCGATGCGGGGATGTGCGGCATCAGGCCGCAGGCGAATCCTGGGGCGACACAGGTGTTCTTCCGGTGTTTGAGGATGCGGTGTCCGCGGAACTGGATGTAGTCGTCGCGCGTGGACCCTCCGTTTCGGGTGAGAAGGGTCGTCGGCATGGCCCAGCCG
>CAYOWB010000257.1:0-1536 GCA_964407515.1 uncultured Bacteriovoracaceae bacterium | reverse complement strand
CCGAAAGCGTGAAGTTTTCCGACATCCAGTAGACTTCGGGGGTCTGGTGCCGGAGTCTTTGGAAGTAAGCATGGTTCTCGCGTTCGAGCATGAGGCCGAGGATGAGGTCCGGAACCCGGTAGTCGGTCAGCGCCGCACCGAGTGCGTGTCCGTCCCCGTACTCTAACTCGTAATGATGAGTGAGCTTCGCGAAGGAGGAATAGTTTCCTGCTTGTACTGCGAAGCGCCCGGCCTCCGCGTCGCCGTTGAAGAGGTTTCCGTTATTCCGGTATTGAGGCTGCCGCCGAAAGGGAGGCAGGCGTTTGAGTTCGATGCTTTGGACGGCGAAGATGGCGGAAAGATAGTCGAGGACTATTTTCGCCGACTCGCGCACTCGTGAGTCATGAGCAAGGTCGTGCAGGTTCTGCAGGGCGAGCAGGGTGTAGCCCTGATAAGGCTTGGAATTGTATTCATCGAAGTGATGAATCAGATAGCTGCGCAGAAGCTCCGGGAGCTTCCTATTGAAGCCGTTCACCTCGTTGTTGAGAATTCTGGAGTGCACTTCGGAGTGGAGCCACTCCTCGTTGAGCAGTTGATTGGTGAGGTAGCGAGCGGTCTCAGTCATGAGATGATGGTTCTCGGTCTCAGGGATTTTTCCGCAGATTCCGAGTTTGACGAAGGGAATGCCCATTGGCCCCCTGGTCGTGAGGAGCTCGTGGATCAGGCGACTTCGCGCCTGAATTGAATGGCTGCTGATCTCCGGTCCCCATTGCGTGGCCATGCGGACCAGACCCTGAAGCATGAAGTCGTAATCCCCTTTTCGGGCGCAGAGGCCCAAAAATCCCCCGAAGTCCGTGCCTGGCTTTGCATAAGGACGAGTGCGTGGGTCTTCCAGGACTCGAATGACTTCCTGGACTCCAGCGCCGGCAGCCATTCGGGCGAGCGCAGGATTTCTGAAGTCGCTGTTTTTCTTTCCGAATTGCCCGAGAGGGTATTTCGCCATCTGTTGAATGACGGTGTCTTTGCGTTGTTGGAGGGTGGCCTTGGATTCTTCCACGGATCGTGCGGGCGGAATGGAGCGGAAAGTCACCCCTGCCTGGCTCAGGGTGGGCGCCAGAGTGAACACAAGAGTGAAGAGGAAGAGAAATAGATCGTGGGTGCGTTTCATGTGGATTTCACGCGAGGGTACGTCTCCTAGGGGGTGATTTACCAGGAGAAACACGGCTCTTAAAAGTATTATGTCTCGGTGCGCGAAGTCATGGGCATTGCAGGGGTTATTGGGTGCGAATCACTTTTCCCGGGTTCAGAATTCCAGCGGGGTCGAAGAAGCGTTTCAGTCGGCCCTGGAATTCGATCAATGAAGGGGTCTGTTCGAGTGCGAGGGCATCGACTTTCTGGAGGCCGGTCCCATGTTCTCCGGCCACGGTGCCGCCCAGCTCGACTGCCAGCTTGAGGACCTCGTCGGCGAGCTGACCGAAGGTGAGCGTGCGGCGGACCGCGGTCTCCCCGACGGACACGATCGCGGTCTTGTCGGGTGCGGTGGCGACGGCGTCGACC
>CAYOWB010000256.1:0-3239 GCA_964407515.1 uncultured Bacteriovoracaceae bacterium | reverse complement strand
CCTCGATGATCACGCCTGGCGCGTCGACTACCTCATAACGGACTCCGGGCTTCACGCGCGCATCGAAGCCGGTCCCGAGGAGCAGCTCTCCGGTCTTATCGACCACGTTATCGATCCGGGCTGTCAACGGAAGTCCAGCGACCGCGCGTTCAATCGCGCCATAAGCCCCATCCACCGAACGACGGAGCGCCTTCAGCATCGCATCGCGACGAGCCACCATAATGCCGCCGCTGTATCCTTTGTAGGCTCCCACCACGTCAAAAAAGAAGCCTTGTCCCTTCACATGAACCAGTCGATCTTCATTCACGCCGGCAAGAGGCGCATCGACGTTCACCTTCAGATGAAGATCCGCGCGGTACGAAGCGTACTTGACGGAGAGCCAAGCGAAGAGGACATCGAGACTCAGTCCTTCGCCGAGATCAAGCCCGGCAAGCGAGTCGAACGGGGCGACGCCCTTTTTATCGAACGTGCGATCAAACCAGTTCGGCTCAAAAGAGATATCACGAAGCGGAAACTCGTTCTTCAGTGTCCCATGGCCATCGTTGAAGGGCGTTCGGGAGCGGTCATCGAAGCCATAGAGCATCCGACTTCCCTTGTATCCGGTGACGAAAGTCATTCCCTCCACGTTCACGAAGACCGTTGCGGCGGGGACATACGTCGCAGCCCAGTCCTGATTGGGATCCAGCGGCTTGACCGACCGCAAGGCGAACTGTCGAGAACTCACGTCCGGATCGGCGACGATCAGCCGCCCGCTTTCGCCGAGTTTCGTGCGGATTCGCGTATGGAACTCATGACCGAAGTCGTGGAATTCTCGGTCCGGCATCTCAATCCGAACCTGCTCGACGCCCGCAAACGCGACGACACGCTTTCCGTCACCGGAGTCGATGACTTGAGGCTTCTTTTTTCCGGCCGCCCCGGCGTCGGCGATGATCATCAACCCGACGACCGAAGCGACCGCGAGAGCCGTGAGAGCCCTGAGAGACAGGATGTCGCGTTTGGAATCCCCCGAGATCGGCATGTCCTACTCCTCCGTTCTCTGGCGGATCCGGACCTCATCACCTTCCTTGACACCTCGACCGTCATCAATCACCGCATCGATGAGCGCGACGCTCGAAAGTCCATCCACCTGCTCGGTCGTATGAACGTAAGCAATGGTCTGCCAGACATCACAGACGCCCTGCGCCGGCTCGATGGCATAGATTTCAAAGACCTGATTGGGCTTCACTCCGAGATTCCGTCCCGCATCGAAAAAGACGAGTCCCGCCTCCGGAACCACCTTCTTCACTTTTGCCGACCAATAGAGCGCCGCCAGAGCCGGATGCTTCGAGAGCTTCTCGATGCCATCATCCATGATCTTCGAAAGAATGCCTTCGAGAGGGGTATTCACCACGAGCTCCGGACCCGTTTCGACTTCTCCGAAATTGATCGTCATCGAGAGCGAGACCTTGGCCGTCACATGACTCGCGCGAACGGCGGCGATCTGCTCGCACTTCGCGGCCACGCAGTTATGGAGGCTGAAGTCCATCGTGATCAGGCCACCGCTGACTTTCGCTTCGCCCTTTAAGTCACTGATCGTCGAGTTCTCACCCGTCGGCGAATAGCCGACCTTTAATCCGAACTCGGCGATATTCATCTGGAAGGTGCTCACACCCGCACGCAGTTCCAGATGACGTCCACAGGGGTCTTCCCCGTGCCAGCCCTGATCGACCTTCCGAAGGTTCTTGGATTTCCGCGCGATCGCCGTATCGATCATGCGCCCCAGGTCCGCCTGCAGATCGACTACCTTACCGTTCGGAAGATGAAAGGGCATGGTATCGACCGGGCGCACGGTCACATGACGTACGGGGTCGGGCGTGGAATACACCGGCCCCGGCTGTGGAGTGGGCTTCTTCTTTCCGGCAGCCATAGCAAAATCGGCAGTCATCAGAGTCAAACTGGAGATGAGGAGGACAGCTTGGATCGAGCGCGAAGGGTACAGCATAAGGGCGGCTCCTATTACTTAAGGACATTACTTCCTAAAACCCACCCTGTTAATTCCCTTTAACAGTATTTATATTTATAAACTGACAGACGGCTTTTGTCAAACCGACCAACCTACGCTTCGGTGCCCCTATCGGCTTTCTTGATATGGCGCGTCACCTAGAGCGTCTTATTTTGAAGGAATCATGGCGTAGGCGAAGTTCAGTATTTGAGTCAGTGACTTAACGCACTGCATTAGACCACTCTAGCGCTTCGCTTTAGCCCCCGCTTCATGCAGCTTTCTTAACAGTTCGGTCTGGCGATCGAAGGTATCGCGGATACCCTAGGCGACGATCTCCTCAGGGCGCCTCGTACAAGTGATTGAGGACGATGACCTCAATCCGGCGGTTCGAGGCTTTGCCCCACTCATGGGTGCTGTTCGTCAGCGGACGGAAATGGGAGTAACCCGCGATCCCCACGCGCTTGGGATCCATCTGGAAGCGCTTGATCCAGAACTTAGCCGCCCAAGCGGCACGCGCCGCGGAGAGCTCCCAGTCGCTGGCGAACCCTTCCACATGGGCCTCGGAAGGATCCGTGTGCCCTTCCACGCGCACCAGCCGCCGTGACTTCGCCAGCACACGGCCGATCCGATCCAGCACCGGAGTGAGATCCGGCCGCACTTCCACTTCCCCGTGATCGAAGAAGTCCTTCGCCGCGAGCCGGATCACCAGTCCGCGACTATCGAAGGTCATCTGCATCTTATCGGAGAGATCCGTCACGCCGAGTTCGAGGCTGATGGTCTCTTCGAGCAGGTCTTTCATTTCCTGAAGCTGCGGATCCGGGTCCGAGGCGGTGTTGGTCTTGCCCGCCGGCATATTATGAACCCGGCCGCCCGATGGCTCGATCTCGTCAAAGGGATTTGCCGTCGTACCACCGGAGTTGCCGCCCAGGTCGATCATGCCGACCGGACCAGCCGCATTGAACGCCGCCTTCAAGCTCGCCGACACCCGCTTGAACTTGGCGATGTCGGCCTGCGAGATGGCGTACATGACGACGAAGAACGCGAACAGCAACGTAATGAAGTCCGCGTAGGACACCAGCCAGCGCTCCAGGTTCACGTGCTCGGGGTGTTTCTTCTTCATGCGTCCCTTTAAGCCCTTCCCTCTACGCCCTTCTCTTGAAGCTCGGGGCCTTCCTCATCAGACTTCAAATCAGCCCTTCTTGGCACCCTCTTCACCGCGGCGCAGCTTCTCTTCGACGAACACTTCGAGCTTTTCCTG
>CAYOWB010000255.1:0-3252 GCA_964407515.1 uncultured Bacteriovoracaceae bacterium | reverse complement strand
CTGACGCTATCCCGAAATACCACATCGGAAGGCCTGGCGCTCGTCACGGCCACGACGTCCACGTCGCGCCGGATGCGCCAGTGCTGGAACCCATCATCCAGGATCACCAGATCAAACGGACGCCCCGCCGTTTCACGGGCCGACTGAAAGGAACGCACACGATCGGCACCCACCGCAATCCAGGCTTGAGGAACCCTCTCATGAAGAAGCGCCGGCTCATCCCCAGTAACACGAGCATCGACTGGATTGGCACCGGGAGGGATCACGCCCCCGACATCTTCCCACTGTCCACGATATCCCCGCGAGAGAATGCAAACACTCAAGCCGCGGGCGGTCGCCTCCTGGGCGATTTGCGCCACGAGCGGAGTCTTCCCCGCTCCTCCCGACTGAACATTGCCGACACTCACGACCCGCACGTCCAGATCAGCCTGCCGTATCCAACCGCGACGCACCAGGCCTCGGACCAACCGATTCACCGAACTCCAGAGGATCGACGCGAGCCACGTCGCGCATTCACGAGCCATGACGCCCAACCAAAGCGATCACCTCGCGGGCAGCCCGAGCGCTCGGCCCTTCTCCAGCCACTCCGGCGGAGAGTCGCTCCCGCAAGCGAAGCAGATCTTCTTTCATCGTCTTCACACGCTGCGAGTCAGAAAGAAGCGACACGGCTTCGCCGGCAATCTTCTCCACCGTCGCATTCTCGCAGATTAATTCGGTGGCCAGATAGCGATCCCCAGGCTTCCAACCGCAAGCCAGATTCACGAGCCCTACGGGGCCTCTGTATCGAACGACATTCTTGAAGAGCCAAGTCGTCAGGCGGCTGGCGCGATAAACGACCGTTAACGGACACCCCAGCAGTGCCGCCTCCAGCGTAGACGTTCCGGACTTCACGAGCGCGGCATCCGAAGCGATCAGACAATGATGCGCCTCTCCTCGTGACGGGCGGATTTCGATCCGCGCCTGAGGGTTCCTCGCTCGCCAGGCATCGATCTCAGCGATGAAATGCGCCAGTTCGGCATCATCAACGATCTCCGGGAAAGCCATCAGCGTGTCGATCCGGCGATCCAAAGCCTCAGCTGCCCGAGCAGCCGCATCCAGCATCAACGTGATGTGACGCCTCAATTCGGCCGGACGACTCCCCGGCATCAGCGTGAGAACGGTCTCCGATTCATCCAGCCCGAGCTTTTCTCGAGCCTGCGCTCGCGTCAGGTTCAAAGGAAGTTCATCGAGCAAAGGATTTCCGACATAAACCGCATCGACGCCAGCTTGACGGAGCAGGTCTTCCTCGAACGGGAAAATGCAAAGGACTTTCTTGCAGAGGCTCTTCAGTCTCGCGGCGCGCCCCTTGCGCCAAACCCAGACCTTCGGAGGAATGTAGTATACGAGCGGAATCCCAAGCCGGGCGACCCGCTTCGCAAACTTCAGATGGAAGTCGGGATAATCCATGACCACCACAAGATCCGGCTTTTCGTTCTGAAGAGCTTCGGTCAATCGCTCCAACGCCGACAGAATCCTCGGAAGACGCCCGAACACTTCCGACGTTCCCATCGCTCGAAGATTTCGCGCATCCTCAATGATCCGCAGGCCGGCCTGCTTCAGCTCGACCCCACCGATCCCGAAGGACTCCAAAGTCGGCTCCAGCTCTCGCATGGCCTCGAGCAGCTTCGCGCCGTGAATATCCGAGGAAGCTTCGGCCGCAGAGATGAGGACTTTCATTGTGCCCCCTCGCAGACAATCAGCGGATCACGCCGCTTTCGCTCTTCCGAATGAACTCGACGAACTTCGTCACCTCAGGCCAATCCCCGCACTCCGCTTCGATCTCCCGGAGACATTGATCCTTCGAAACGTCCGCGCGCGCCCAGAGCTTGATCGCCTTGTTCACCTGTCGAATGGCATCGTCCGAGAAGCCCCTGCGCCGGAGTCCGACGATGTTCGCCGATTTGATCTCGCACGGACGAGACCCGAACGCGATCACGAAAGGAGGGACGTCCTTGTCGACACCCGACTGCCCCCCGACATACGCATGGTCGCCGATCCGCACGAACTGCGACACTCCGGACATTCCCCCCAGAGTGACATGATCACCCATCACGACATGTCCGGACAGGCCGCCATAGTTGGCGATGATGCAATGATTTCCCAGAATGCAGTCGTGCCCCAGGTGCGTGTAACCCATGAGGAGTCAACCATCTTGGTCAAACCGCCGCCCTGCACGGTACCGAGGTTCAGCGTCACGCACTCCCGAATGGAGTTGCGGTTTCCGATCACGAGACGGGTGTCTTCCCCCCGGTACTTCAGATCCTGAGGTGCCGCGCCTAGAACTGCAAACGGGTAGATCACGTTGTCCTCGCCGATCTCGGTATTCCCCTCCACCACGACGTGGCTGATCAGGCGAGTCCTCGCGCCGATGCGTACTTTCGGGCCGATCGTGCAATAGGGGCCCACCTCCACGCTGGCATCAAGCCGCGCTTCGGGGTGAACAATCGCTGCTGGATGAATCATGTTGCGTCCCCACCTTTGTAAACCAAATGTGCCATGAGCTCCGCCTCGGCGACCGTCTTTCCCTCCACCGTCGCCTTGACATCGAAGACCCAGAGCTTGCCACGACACTTCTTGACGAAGCTTTCACCCCGCCGCGTGTCCCCCGGCCCCACGGGACCCCGGAATCGGCCATCATTAATGCCGAGCAGGATACATTTGAAGTCGCGTGACAGCTCTTCAATCGCGCTTTCGAAGTACGGATACAGAGAGAAGATCGCCGCCTGGGCCATCGCCTCGGTGATCAACACCCCGGGCATGACTGCGAACCCCGGAAAGTGCCCCATAAAGAAGGGCTCGTTGTAGGTGACGTTCTTAAGCGCCACGACCCGCGTGCCTTCCTTGGAACTATTCGATCTCCTGTCGCTGAGGTCTCCACTGGGATGAATCTCGAGCACTCGGTCAATCAACAGAAATGGCGCGCGATGCGGCAAATATTTCCGGATCTGGTCGATCCCCAGACGATAACGATTTTCGATTGTCATCCCTACCCTCTCTACTCACTTCACCTTTGGGGCTTCTCGCGCTTCTTGCGCTCAGCCACGAGGCGATTCAATGCAGCATGAACCTTGAAATGCTCACGATGATCCCGTTGAGGATTCCCAACCACAGTCCCCCCGGGCGGTACGTCTTTACTGACCAACGTCATACCGCCGACGCTGGCGCCATCGCCGACATGAACGCCGTTCGAAATTCCGCTCATTCCGCCGATGA
>CAYOWB010000254.1:0-3310 GCA_964407515.1 uncultured Bacteriovoracaceae bacterium | reverse complement strand
GCCGGAGAGCCGACGAAGCTCGAGGACGGGATTCTCGTCATCGTGGAATCCGACGGGCAGCCTCTTGGACTGCTCGCCGACGAGATCGTCGGGCAACAGGAGACGGTGATCAAGGGGTTGTCCGAGTACTTCGGCAATGTCTCGGGGCTCTCCGGGTGCACGATCCTCGGGGATGGCGAGGTCAGCTTGATCCTCGATGTCGGCTCCATTGTCCGAACCTATAAGTCTTCAGGATATCAGAGAACCGGGAACGCTTGATATGGCCTTGCAACAGCAACCGTCCAATGACGACGAACTAGAATCGCTTCATCTCATGTCCATTACGGACGAGGAGTTCAACTCGATCCGGACCCTCGTCTATGACAGGTTCGGGATCAATCTTACCGAGCAGAAAAAGTCGCTCGTCGTGGGCCGGCTGCAGAAACTCGTACGGACGCTGAACCTCTCTTCGTTCTCCGAGTACGTAAAGTACCTGCGCGAGGACAAGACCGAGAAGTCGCTGGTCGAGCTGGTGAATCGGATCTCGACCAATCACACCTTCTTCTTCCGTGAGAAGGCGCACTTCGACTTTTTCGTGCAGCGGGCTCTTCCGGAGGCCATGGAGCGCCAGAAGAAGAAGGGCGGCCACGATCTTCGGATCTGGAGCGCGGGATGCTCAAGCGGCGAGGAGCCTTATACGCTCATGATGCTCATGAAGGAGCAGATGGGCATCGAGTACGCGCAGTGGGACGCAGGCGTCCTGGCGACTGATGTGTCCGACCGCGTGCTGTCCATCGCGCAGGAGGGGATCTATTCGGACGATCGCCTGAATCTCGTTCCGGCCGAATACAAGAAGAAGTACTTCAGGAAGCTCGAGACAGGGGAGTGGCAGATTTCGGACGCTCTGAAGAGCGAGGTCACCTTCCGTCACTTCAATCTGATGAATGAGAGATTCCCGTTCAAGAAGCCGTTCGACGCGATCTTCTGTCGCAACGTGATGATCTATTTCGATGGACCGACACGCGAGGCCTTGGTGCGGCGATTCTATGAGTCCACGGCACCCGGAGGATACCTTTTCGTCGGCCACTCCGAGTCGCTCCATCGCGACAGCTGTCCTTACGAGTATGTCTGTCCGGCGGTCTACCGCAGGAGGCCGGGCTGATGGCGGCGAAGAAAGTCCGTGTTCTCGTCGTCGATGACTCCGCGCTTGTTCGTGACATCCTCGCCAAAGGTCTCGCGATGGATGACGGCATCGAGGTGGTTGGCACGGCCTCGGACCCGTATGTCGCGCGCGACAAGATCGTGGAGTTGAAGCCGGATGTCCTTACTCTGGACGTTGAAATGCCGCGGATGGATGGCGTCGAGTTTCTGCGGAAGCTCATGCCGCAGTATCCGGTTCCGGTCGTGATGGTGAGCGCCCTCACGGAGCGAGGAAAGCAGATCACCCTGGATGCGCTTGATGCCGGAGCTGTCGATTTCGTCACCAAGCCGAAGGCGGACGTGGCCCGCGGGCTCCAAGGGATGCTTGTGGAGCTGCGGACGAAGGTGAAGCTTGCCGCCACCGCCAACGTGTCGCATTG
This sequence comes from uncultured Bacteriovoracaceae bacterium, assembly GCA_964407515.1. GTDB lineage: Bacteria > Bdellovibrionota > UBA1018 > UBA1018 > UBA1018 > CAYOWB01. The sequence continues at coordinate 1,751 of CAYOWB010000254.1, read as the reverse complement.
GAAGCACAAGCGGTCCGAGAGGCAGACGGTCATCAGATCTTCCAAGGCTCTTGCGGAGTCGACCGACAAAGTCATCGCGATCGGCGCGTCCGCGGGGGGGACCGAGGCGATCAAAGAAGTGATCACGCGCTTCCCGGTGGACACTCCTGGTGTCGTGATCGTGCAACATATGCCCGCGGGCTTCACTAAACTGTTCGCCGAACGCATGAATTCGCTCTGTGAAATGGAAGTCAAGGAGGCGGAGGACGGCGATCGTGTCATGCCGGGACGCATTCTGATTGCGCCAGGCGGGCTGCAGATGAAGGTGATCCGGTCGGGTGGTGTCTACCGCGTGGAGTGCAAACCGGGGCCGCTGTGCTGCGGCCACTGCCCGAGTGTTGAAGTAATGATGAAATCTGTCGCCGAGCACGTCGGCAGGAATGCGGTCGGTGTAATATTGACCGGTATGGGACACGATGGCGCCGAAGGTCTGAAAGCCATGCGGGATGCCGGCGCGCGCACGGTCGGGCAGGATGAGAAGACGTGTGTCGTCTATGGCATGCCGAAGGTCGCCTTTGAGAAGGGCGGCGTCGAAAAGCAGTTTCCGTTGGATGAGATCGCTGGAACCGTCATTCGTCTGGTGAGCGGGAGTAATGCTTGAAGACCATCATGCTTGGCATTGGTGACCACGGAGCAACCAACACGCCGGGGACCGCCATTAAGACTCTTGCCCTCGGATCGTGTGTTGCCGTGATCCTGATGGACCCCAGATCCAGGACCGTGGCGATGGCTCATGTGGCGCTTCCTGCGTCGGAGATCAGCATTGAGCGGGCGAAGGACAAGCCCGGCTACTTCGCGGATACCGCGCTCCCGGTGTTGCTCAAAGCCATGTCGGCCTGCGGTTACACCGGAAACGGAAAGGGCCTCATCGTCAAGATGGTCGGTGGCGCTCAGGTCGTGGATCCCAACAACGTGTTCAATATCGGCAAGCGGAACGTTCTGGCTCTGAAGAAAATTCTCTGGCAGATCGGAATGGGTGCTGCGGCCGAAGATGTGGGCGGCAATATCAGCCGTACCGTGTCCGTGGGAGTGGATGACGGAAAAGTGGTCATCACCTCTCCTGGAAAGGATCCGTGGGAAATATGATGGATAAGACCCGGGACATTCTGTCGCGAGTGAAGAACATGCCTCCGTTGTCTCAGAGTGCGATGCTGCTCATGAAGCTTGTCGCGGATCCGAGTCACAGCGCGAAGGATGTAGCAAAGGTCGTGGAGACAGACGCCGTGCTGACGGCGCAAGTTCTCCGTGTTGCGAACTCCGCCGCAATGGGGCTACGCGAGCCGATGACTTCGATGGACCGCGCAGTGGGTTACCTGGGCGACAAGATGGTTATGGGCATCGCGATCGGGGCGTGTGCCGGGCATGTCTACGACAGTTCGCTGGAGGGTTATGAAGGTGACCGTGGTGTCCTGTGGCGGCACAGCCTCTGTTGCGCGATTGCCGCGCGCGAGATCGCGCAGTTCACGGAAGGGAAGGCCAGCCCGGCTGTCGCTTTCACCGCCGGCATCATGCATGATATCGGCAAGTCAGTCATTTCAGAGTACTTGAAGGGACACGCGCGCGAAGCTGTTCTGAAGATGGAGTGGGAAGAGAACGGAGACTTCGTTCAGACTGAGCGCAAGAGCCTGGGGACCCCCGAGAAGGAGCGCGAGGTCACGGCCTACCACGAGGCGGGTCACGCCATCGTTGGCGCGCACTGCTCACACCACGAC
>CAYOWB010000253.1:0-3336 GCA_964407515.1 uncultured Bacteriovoracaceae bacterium | reverse complement strand
GTGCGTGAGCGGAACATCGGGTGGCGTCTGGACTACCACTGCGTGAATCAGGAGTTCGTCGAGCGCACGAAGGGCGCCGAACATCGGCCCAAAGTCATGGGTTCGGACCACTGCCCAGTCCTCTTGAATCTCAGAGGCTAGAAAAGAAAAAAGGGGGCGGACCGAGGTCGCGCCCCCTTTCACCGAAAAAGGTGAGAGGTACGGATTGTTAATCCGCACCTCTCTCATTTCTCTTACAGCTCGTTCAGGTCCAGGACTTCCGCGCGAGAAGGCTTGCAGCCCTTCTCGTTGCAGTCGGATTCCTTGAACTCGAGGTAGCCGGTGATCGTGCCGCTGGTGACGCCGACGCGGATGCCTTCGCCGTTTTCGAGGCGGCTCAAAGAGCAGCTCTTCACGTCGTAGCCGTGACCGAGGACACCGAGGATCGTCGTGACCATCTGACCTTCGATTTCGCGCTGGAACACGAGACGGTTCTTCGACACGCTGAGCACCATGAGGTTACCGGCGTTGTCGTACTTGATGCGCTGGCAGATGCCGTCACGGATCACGTTTTCGTACGTACGGACGAGCGTCTTGCCTTCGTACATATTAAGGCCGCCCGTGGCGTTTTTCGCCGCGACTTTCTTGATCTGAGTATCCATGTAAACGGCGACCGGAACTTCCGCGCCACCAAACCAAACGTCACTGCCGGAGGTCAGGGATAGGTTGTATTCGGCCTGGATCATGAAGCTGTTGGCGAATTGGGCGCTAACGAACAGAGAGTCCGAGGCTCCATCCGTCACGCCGGTCTTGCGGGTGAGTAGGATCGGGGAAGTCTTCCCGTTGGAATAACTATTGCTGTTGGTTCTCTCCAGGTACCAAGTGGCATCCTGGCCATAGTCTCCGTGTGTATTTTCGCAGAAGGCGATCACCGAATTATCGGCGAAGACCGTGACGTCGCCGGAGATGCCGTTGGCGCAAATGGTCTTCACGGCGATACTGCCGTCCGTCGCGATCGTGGCGAAGCGGACACCGGCGGAGGTCGTGTAGTTGATGGCGGTCTTGCCGTTCAGCGTGGCAACCGCCAGGCGAGAGATTTCGCTGCCATCGACCTCTTCGATCACGACAGGTGCGTTCTGGTTCGCGAGGTTCATGAGACGGAGGCTCTCAAGGGTTCCGTCCTTGTAGACGTAAGCCATGACAGAATCCGTAGCGCTGCCGGCGATGGCGAGTTCTTTCACGTAGGTCGTGGGATTCGAGGGCTGGTCGTAGCCGACTTCGAGATTCTGGCAGGCCGAAGTGGCCGTGAGCAGGGCAAGGGGTAGGATATAGGATTTCACGTTTTTCACCTTTCAAAGGGTTGAACTGGGGTGCAGCCCAGGTTGCGGATTAAGAGATAGGCGGAATGGTTATCTGAGTTGATGCAATGCGTCAAGATAAGAGTGTGGAACCCATTCGGGTAGAGGCGATCAGGGGAACGATTATCCTGAATTCGCCAATTTGAAGCGCTTTCTCCACGCTTCTTGGAGATCTTGGCTCAATTTGGGAAGGACCGAGGGCACCGTATCGAGTAGGGCTTTCCGGTTCGTCGCGTCCTTCTCTTCATTCATCTTCGAGTGAATGAACTCGAGATACGCGACGGGCGAGAGACTCCCGTCGAGCATCATCTGCTCGAGCGATTGCCACAGGATCAGGCGCTGAATCGGGTCCGCGATTTTCGCGGGACCCGATTTGAAGAAGGCGAGCGTCACCGGATCCAGCTTCACGCGTGCGTAATCCGCGCCATCGGCATTGACGACGATGGCGGAGGGGCAGGGCGTGCCGCTCTTCACTGAGACATCCGTCGCGGGACCTGTGTAGGTGGCGTCGAGGGTCTCAGGTTGCTTTCCGTGAAGCGCGAGGCGCAGGTGATGAGCTTGCGCGGGGTTCTCGCTGCCCGGGCCGGTCTGCTTGAGTGTCAGGCGCGCGAGCAGGTTCTTGCCGCGTTCATTCGGTTTGCATTCCCAGTCCGCCTCCACGGTGCTGATTCCGGCGGTGTGCAGCCACGCCTTCTGCCAGTCTTGGAGCCTGTCGCCCGACGCCTCCGAGAGGGTCAGGAAAAGATCCGTGGGCGTGGTGGTGCGAAGCGAGTAGCGCAGCAGGTAGCGATGGATGCCTTCCTGGAACTCGTCTTCACCGATCTTCTTCACGAGTTGGTTCATGACCGCCGCGGATTTACTGTAGGTCATGGCGTTGAAGTGGGTCTGTGCGACGTTCGTGTTCAGGATCGGGACATCGACCGCGCGAGCGGTTTCACCCCCGTCATGAAGCCATGCGGGACGACGGACCTGAATGAGAAACTCCTGGGTCGCCGGCACGGTGCCCGCGGAGTCACGAAGCGCCGCGGAGGCTGTCAGAGTCGCCAGGCTGTCGTGAGTCCACTGACTGTTCCACCAGCGGCCGGTCACCCAGCCGCCGAGCCACATTCTGGAGAGCTCTTCGAGGATCAGGCGTGAACGGTGAGTTTTCTCAAGCGTCGTCGATGCCGGACGGGCCAGATCCTGCGAGAATGCGACGGTCGCCGCGCCTGCGTGTGCAATGCGGGGGCTGGCGTCCATGGGGGGCAGCAGGATCTGGTCATACTTCGAGAACGGATACCGCATCGAGAGACGATCCGTGAGGGCTTGCAAGCCTGTTGCAGTCTCCTTGAGCCACGCCCCGTGGTCGAGGGCCTTCGCTTGCGAGCGCCGGACGAACAGACGGAGCGGGGTCCCGCCGGTATCATCTTTCCAGCTCTCGAACGGGCCCGTATGAAGTGAGAACAGGTGCGTGCTGAAGACCGGAGAGGGCGGGAAGGCCCACGTCATCCGGTTGCCGATCTTCGTGGTTTCGCGCTCCATCGTGGCGGAAACGACCTTCCACGGCAGTGGCGCATCCACGGTGACTTCGTAAGAGCCCTTCAAGTCCGGCTGATCAAAGCAGGGGAAGACCCGGCGAGCGTCGTAACGGCCGAGAAGGGATGAAAGATAAACCTGCCCGTCGGCGGGATCCTTCCAGCGAACCAGACCATTCGAACCCGGAGCCGCGTAGTCCTTCGAAAACGCGATTTCCAGGCGGTTGAGTCCCGGAAGCAGGTCCTTGGTGCGAAGTCGGATGAAGTGACCGTCGTAAGGGATGTCCTGGTTCTGAACGCCGGAGTCATTGAGCCGGAAGCTGTCGATCTTGCCGGCCTCGAAGTCGATGAGCACTTCTTTGGAAAGCTCGCGGAACTTCTCCCGCAACTCGATGTTGAGAACCGCGCGCCCCTGGTAGTCGGTGTTTTCGCCGTCCACCCCACACCCCAGGATGTACGAGCCATGCGCGATTTGCTTGGCTCTC
>CAYOWB010000252.1:0-3394 GCA_964407515.1 uncultured Bacteriovoracaceae bacterium | reverse complement strand
CAGCTGCGCCTCGACCTGCGCATCGAAGATCACCGCCATACGACCGCCCACGGTGTCCTTCGGATTCATGCCGAGACTGTGCGCCTTGCCGTACGCCAGGAGCGCATCCCGGTCGCGCAGTTTCGCGCGGTCCTTGAACTCGGTGTACTTGACGATCGCGTCTTCGACACCGATCCGCTCCCAACGTCCGTCCAGATTGATCTCCGCCTGGTCGTAAACCAACTTACGGGTGCCCAGCACGCGATCGGCGACCTGCTGGAACAGCTCCTCGGTCAGATCCATCAGATCTTCATACGTCGCGTAGGTCTGGTAGAACTCGAGCATCGTGAATTCAGGATTGTGCTTGATCGAGATGCCCTCGTTCCGGAAGTTCCGGTTGATCTCGAAAACGCGCTCAAAGCCACCGACCACCAGGCGCTTCAGATAGAGTTCGGGCGCGATCCGCAGAAACAGATCCATATCGAGGGTGTTGTGATGCGTGACGAACGGACGCGCCGTCGCGCCTCCGGCCACCGGGTGCATCATCGGAGTCTCGACCTCCATGAAGTCCTTTTCGGCGAAGAACCTGCGGATCTCTTCGATGATCTTGAAGCGCTTGCGGAACACCGCGCGCGATTCCTCGCTCATGATGAGGTCCAGATAGCGCTGACGGTACTTGATCTCCACGTCCGCGATGCCGTGATACTTCTCCGGAAGCGGCCGAAGTGACTTGGTGACCAGAGTCAGACGCTCGCAATTGATGGAGAGCTCTCCGGTGCGGGTCTTGAAAACCTGTCCTTCACCAAAGACCACATCACCGACGTCGAGTTCCTTAAACTCCGCGTAACCGGTCTCTCCCACGCGATCCTTCTGCACGAACAGCTGGATTACGCCGGTGCGGTCCTTCAAAGTCACAAAGGACGCCTTACCAAACACGCGGATCGCCATGATTCGACCGGAGACAGCGCCGGGAATCGGGTTGGCATCGAGTTCCTCGCGGGCCTTTTCGCCATACTGCCGATGAAGGTCAGCCGCTAAAGCTGTTGGGCGAATCCCATTTTTGTATGGATTCTCGCCACGTTCGCGCAGCCGGCCGAGTTTCTCAAAACGAACCCTCACCTGCTCCGATTCTTTTTCCACGCCTTCCACGGAGTTCGTCGTCATCTGCTCTTTTCTCCTCAGCTTGAGTTACTCGAGTTCGAGATACCGCTCTACGTCGATCGCAGCCATGCAACCCGTGCCAGCGGCGGAAACCGCCTGGCGATAGATCCGGTCGGCGCAATCCCCTGCCGCAAATACCCCCGGAACACTAGTCCGAGTGGTCCCTGGCTCCACGTGAATGTACCCGACCTCGTCGCACCGCAACTGAGATCGGAACACCGCCGTATTCGGCTCATGGCCAATCGCAATAAAGAGTCCCGTCGCCGGAACATCCAGGAAGCTCCCGTCCTTGAGGTTCCGCACGCGGACACCTTCGACCGCCTTTTCACCCAGAACTTCTTCAACCACCGAGTTCCAGACGAAACGGATCTTCGGATTGGACATCGCCTTGTCCTGCATCACCTTGCTGGCCCGCAAGGAGTCACGCCGGTGAATCACCGTCACGGACTTAACGAAACGAGTGAGAAACGTCGCCTCTTCCATCGCCGTGTCGCCACCACCGACGACCGCCACATCCTGATTCCGGAAGAAGAAGCCATCACAGGTCGCGCACGCGGAAACCCCCTTACCCCAAAGCCGTGCTTCAGAGGGCGCCCCCAGCAACCGCGCCGAGGCGCCCGTCGCGATAATCAGCGAACGGGTCTGGCTCTGCGTACCGTCGGAGTATTCAATGACGAACGGCCGGCGCGAAAAATCCACGCGCTTCACTTCTGCCGACTTGAAACGAGTACCAAAGCGCTCAGCCTGCTTTCGGCAAAGAGCCATGAGGTCAGGGCCGCTAATGCCTTCCGGAAAACCAGGGAAGTTCTCTACCTCACTGGTGATGGTGAGCTGCCCTCCCGGCTGCATCCCTTCCACCAGCAAAGGCTTGAGGTTCGCACGCGCGGCATAGACGGCCGCTGTCAGACCGGCAGGTCCGCTTCCAACGATAATGACGGATTCGATGGACGAGTCCATTGTACGTTACGTGAAGTAGAAGAAAGAATGGCGTGGCTTAATCAGCCCGCATTCTTTCCTTCAGAAGGATCGCCTTCCCAAAAGGAGTCGATCGCGACGTATTGAGCGTTTTCAGAATCATCCGGCAAAGCGTCGACGGCTTTACGCACATCCTCGGTGGTGACTACGCCCTTAGCGACGTTTCTTTCGACCACACGGGTATCAAACTTCTTATCTTTAACAGCTTCATGAAGGAGTGCCATAGATGGCCATTGATAGAACGCACAACCCGTCGAAGTCAATATGGGAATCGGCGTCTGTCGCTCAGTTCCAGATTTTCGGGCCTTGATCATCCGAGTCGTCGTCTCGGTGCCGCCCTGCCTTCTGCTCATTATCGATGACCAGACGGAGGTTTCCCTTTCTCTTGGACCGCCCCCGTCCCCAGAAGGAGGAGCGCCCTTCAGCTCTCCGTTGCCGCGCCACGATCCAGGTCGCCCGAACCCAAAGGTAGCCCAAACCAGCCAGCATTCCGCCCAGATGCGCCGCGCTCGATAGGCCGCTTTTTCCTGAGAAAAGCGTCGTAAAGAATTCCACGCCACCGAGGATCCAAACGAAGTACTTGGCCTTCATCGGGAAGAGCAGCATGAACAAGAGAATCCGCTCGCCAAAGATCAGACCGTAAGCCAGGAGAAGCCCATAAATCCCACCCGAAGCTCCGACCATCGGGATCTGAAGTCCTTCCCCACCCCAGATGAACATCTGAAGGAGAAGATAGAGAATGCCCGCACTCACAGAGCAGAAGAAATAGTAGCGCAGGAAGCGTCCCATTCCCCAAACAGCTTCCAGCTCGCTTCCAATGAACACGAGCACCAGCATATTGAAGAACAGATGCATCACGTCCGCGTGAAGGAACGCGTAGGTGAAAAGCTGCCAAAACCGATAATGCAGCGCGAAGCCGGATGGCACGAGTCCGAACCAGCCCAGGAGATTTCCACCAAAGAACTGGTCGACCGTATGCTGGACCACGAAAGCCGCTACGCATGCAATGGCGATGTATTTCACCGATCGGGTCAATCGAATAGGCATAGCACCTCTCTGATATCACTCATCGGTTCGAGGTTCCAAGCAGACTAGGGAAAAAATATAGGGAGCGACTGGAGAATGACGCAGAATGGCGCCTCTAAAATAGGACGAGGACCACTACCATCCGTTGCTGTACCCGAAGTCGCCTCCTCAGACGAATTCAGCAGACGATAGCGGTCCTCAGTCAAGTCGCCTAAGCATCGAGTACCCACCAAAGTTCCTCTAGCCTAGACAC
>CAYOWB010000251.1:0-3409 GCA_964407515.1 uncultured Bacteriovoracaceae bacterium | reverse complement strand
ATCGGCGGATCGCGGTCGAACGGCTTTGATACCCACTGTTCCCGGAGGTGCTGCTCTGCGACCTAAAACGCGTCCTGCCAAAGTGCCTGAAGCCTGAGACGTTTTCTCTTCGCTCGAATCTGCTGCCAGCAAGCTCCGGGCGAATGCATAGTTTCCTCCACCGAGCCGGGTACTCCCGCACGACGACCAGCGGTTCGCCCACTATCGGCTGGCATCTAGACAAGTCCAGTCATCTCAGCTAATCCCCCGCCAGGAGACCTAACCGTGAAAATACTTGCAGTCCTCTTGATCAGCCTTCTGCCCTCCTTCTCGGCCACTGCCGGAACTCTTGACCGGGTGGCGAATGCGGAGTCCATCCCCCTTCCGGAAAACGAACAGCTTTGCAAATACTCGTCCGCCGTCAGTATCCGGTCTGAAGAGAAAGTCCTGCCTTCCTTTCGTGCCTATTCGTGGGACGCAGATGACTCCGCTTGGCTGCCCCTCCGAATCGAGAAGATTCAACAGAAACCCGTCTCCGGCGCCATGAACTATGTTGTTCATGTCAAAGGCTTCAAGAACAAGAAAGTCGGAGCATCCGAAAGCTGTCCCGAGACCAAGTTTCGAATACTCTGGTAGGAGCACTCCTACCCCCTAAAGGCACAGCTTACCCTCATTTCCGGACAGCACCGTAGCGGCCACAACGATTGCTTCCGGGGGCAGTGGTACGACGAGGGCCTCACGCCAGAGAGCGGAGAAGACTCGACTGATCTTCGAGCCCGGGCACACAAATACAAAGGCCGCCCTCCCCTTGCGGAAAGAGCGGCCTCCGTTTGCGGCACTCAGGGAGACCATCTCCCTGAATCCTGATTCAACACCTCACCCTACCGTGCGAAGCACCGGATTTCGCTGTTGCGGTTACACTCAATCGCCCGTTCGACCCGGCGGCATTCCGCCTTGGCGTCGCGAACCGCACTTTGGCGATCCATTCCTTCGCCCCGATAGACCCGGCGAGCGGTGGAGAGTTCGCACATCATCCCACGGTCAGAGTGGCCCGGATTCACCACGGGAGGGACCGGCGGCATCACAGGTCCCGGCACTCCCCCAAGGACGTGACATTGGAGATTCCGCACGCACTCTTCATTGGAGGTGAAGCGGTTCAGCTGGCACTCGTTCACGACGGAATTGGAAGCCGTGCTGACGTCGCCGCGGCGTTCGAACCGCAGGCCTCTGCTCATCGTGGTGCACAGATTGTCATGACTCACGGGCATAAGGCGAGAGTCCTCGCAACGCAGGCTGCGAGTGCACTCGTCGTTAGAGGTGAATCGATTAAGCTGACACTGAGTCAGTGCCGAATCAATGGCGGAACTGAGATTCGAGGAATGGTTGGACGCCATGAACATCAGCCCCCGGCTTTGAGCCATGCAGGTGACCGAGCCGCTGGGGTAAGGATTCCTGACTCCGAAACCACAGCGCAGATTTCTCACACATTCATCATTAGACGTCATGCGGTTGAACTGACACCGGTTCACGACATCACTGCTGGACTGATTGATGCTGTAAAGATCACTGAAGAAGTGCAGACCTCGGCTTGAGGTACTACAGGGCTCGGCAAACGCATTCGCCGAAGCAGCAAGGACAAACAGCAAAGCGAGTCTTCTCATGGTCATCTCCAAGGTCGCATCGGGGGGGATCGCCGGGAGCCTATTCTCCCTTTCTATTCCCCCCGGGGGAATCGCGGGACACTGGAGCAAGGAGAATGCCGCAAGACGCCATTTGATCCGGCACAGGCAGAAAAATCAAAGCAGTTTCATTCCGATAAGTTAGCACCAGGTGCGGTGGACCGTCTTCGAGGCGCCACCGGAAAGGCGTCTTTTTGTCCCCGCCTTTCATTCACCTAGGTGTCATTTCGCCTCCGAAACCGAAACGCTCCTTTGACTTCAACCTAGGACTCAAGCATACCCGTCCTCCGTCATGCGACTCAGTAGGCACCCCACTTCCCGATCCCTCCTCAAGAGCGTCCTGATCGGGACCGCTGGTTCGCTGCTGGCCGCGCTCCTCCAGGAACTCCTCTGGCCTTGGGTCGGCCCGAGCCGCTTCATCATTTTCTATCCGGTTCTCCTGTTGATCTCGCTCTTCGGAGGGGTAGTCGCCGGGATCACCGGAACGGCAGTATCCTTTCTTTGCGCGCTATATTGGTTCTTCCCGCCCCAGCGCGCTTTCGCGCTAGAAAATCCGGGCGACGTGATCCCGCTTCTCGTGTTTTCAGTGAGCGGAATCCTCATCTCGGCTTCCACCGGCCTGTTCCTCGATTACTTCCGCCGTCTCAAGACCGCCGAAGCGACACAAACCATGCTGAATCGCATCTCGGACGCTTTCTTCTCCGTGGACCGCGACTGGTGCATCACCTATGTCAACCCGGCGTCCGCGCGGATCATGCGTCGGCCCGAGCACGAGCTCATCGGAAAGAATCTCTGGGAGCTCTTCCCCGAAGCACGCGGAACCCTCTTTGATCGGGAATACAACCGAGCGGCACGAGATCAGATCCCGGTCAGCTTTAACGCGGAATACTCCCCGCTGGACGCCTACTTCGAGGTCAACGCCTATCCTTCTCCGGACGGACTTTCAGTCTACTACCGCGACATCTCCGGGCAGCGTCGCGCGGAACTCGAGCGTCAAAGATTCCTGGAACAGCTGGAAGTCGAAAGGGCCAAACTCGAATCGGTGGTCCAACAGATGCCCGTCGGGATCATCGTGGCCGAAGCGCCGAGCGGACGGATTATCCTCGGCAACGACCGAATGGCGAAGATCTGGCGCTTTCCGATGAAGACCTCCGCCAGTATCGCCAATTACGGCGAGTGGAAAGGATTTCACCCGGACGGAAGGGAGTATCAGCCGCACGAGTGGCCACTGGCGCGTACTCTCGCGACAGGCGCATCGGTCACGGACGAGGAGGTCCGCATCCTCCGAGGCGACGGCACTTATGGCACAGTCTTGATCTCGTCTGCTCCCGTACGAGGAAAGAATGGCGAAGTCATCGCCGGAGTGGTCACCGACGCCGACATCACCGAACGCAAGCAGATGGAAGACGACCTGAGGGAGGCTCTGGCGGTGCGCGACGAATTCCTTTCGGTCGCCTCCCACGAGCTCCGCACCCCGCTCACTTCGGGCGGCCTGCAGCTTCAGCTTCTCAGTCGGTTCATCGAGAAGTTCGAAGCGACCGACAAGACACCCGAGGCGATCGCTGAATTCCTGGTTCAAGCACGTAAGAAGCTCGAGACAGCCGCAAGTCAGTACCAAAGACAAAGCAGGCTTCTGGATGACCTACTGGACATCACGCGCATTCGCGCCGGAAAGCTGAAGCTTCAGCAAGAAAAAACCGACCTTTCTCAACTCCTCCGGCGAACGGTGGATTCGCTCCACGATCAAGCCT
>CAYOWB010000250.1:2307-3523 GCA_964407515.1 uncultured Bacteriovoracaceae bacterium | reverse complement strand
AGCCATAAAGAAAACTGCGTTAGGAATGCTCACTCGGGAGAAGGTGGTTCTACTGGCTCGCCTTGGACAACAAGATCAACGACTGGGCCGCGCGAACTCGACGTCCTGATCTCCGGCCGCGACGGCAAGAACGTCGCGCTTCCTTACACAGCTGCAGTAGATTCACAGGGCCGCCGTTTCCAGGCTGATTCGCGCGGACGCCTGGACCTGCGCCAGGCGCGCGGAGATGTCACGATCCTGCTCGACTCCACCTACATTCTCGCTGGAGGAAACGGCGTCCGCCCCTATTCGAAAAAAGTAGGAGCCTCTGCCGTCGCGACGGGCGGCACGGTGGTTCTCGGCGATACGGATGCTCCATTGCGGGCAAGAGTCTGTAGAATTGACCTCGAGCGCGCCCGCAGGCTCATCCTCGAGACATTACCACTCGGGATGGACAGCAGCTGGTTCTACCGTCCTTTCGCCTGCCCGGAGCCCACGTCGGGCCACGCACCGGCCTTCGAGACGGAGAACGCGGATTGGATTCATCACTACGCCCTGCAGGCGTTTCGGGAGGCCGCTGGAAGCTGGGCGAATGAGATTTCCGCCGAAGCGTTCGCTGACTTCTTTCTCGCTCTCACGCATCCGGAGCTCGCTGCCCGGCCTTCGTCGCCAAGGCCGAGCAGCGGAGTATCGGGCGGGTGGCGTGAAATCCACGATTCAACGCGCACGTTGATCGGCGAGGCTCGCGCGTCCAGGCTCACCTTGCGGCTCGCCCTGCTTGCGCAGACTCTCCTGAGGCGCTCCAAGGCCGCGGACCCGCGGGTGGCACAGGCCCTCGCGACCTGGATGGCGGTTTCCACGGACTCGGAGGCGGCCTACACGCCGGGTCTCGCCTGCATCGTCCTTCGGGCATTCGGAGCACAGCGGCTGCTCCAGGTGCCGGGAAAGTGCAGCCGAAAGAACGCTCTTCAGAATCCAGGAAGCGTTAATTCCGTTTCACGCTGACCGAGAGGCATTCGCCCATCGGCCTCGAACGTATAGATATTGTAGGCGTGCCGAATGACGATCTGCGCGACATTACGGACCGGAATGCCGCCCACCGTACTGCCGCGCTCCGTCCCGTAATGCGCGTGACCATGAAACACTCCGTCCGCGCCGGCTTCGTCGATCGCCTCGCCGAAATGGTAGCTTCCTAGAAATGGATAGACCGGAGGGCGTTCGCCCAGAAGCGTCGATT
>CAYOWB010000250.1:0-2297 GCA_964407515.1 uncultured Bacteriovoracaceae bacterium | reverse complement strand
ATGGGCGAATAATGAAGAAGCGCGAGCTTGATGTCGGCCCGAAGACCCACAAGGTTCTCACGGAGAAGAGCGGCCTGCTCCTTCGCCACACGAGCAAAGGCCTTCATCTCCGGCTCGCCGAACTCTGAACTGGAACCGCTCATGAATCCGCCACCGAACCCTTTCATTCCGGAGATGCCCACTTTGACTCCGTGAATCTCGATCGTCACCGACGTTCCTTCCAACATAATCACGCCGGCGTCCGAGAGGACGGAGCAGATCCCGTCCTGCTGGTTACTGTGATAGTCATGGTTGCCGAGCACCGACACGATGGGCACGGGTGCATCCCGAAGGTCGTCCGCGAGGACCTTCGCTTCCTCCACCGTTCCAGCTTGCGTCAGATCGCCGGCAAGCAGAAGCAAGTCCGCCCTTCCAGCCAAGGACTGAAACGCATGCTTTAGCCGATTCCGGAATGCTCGTCCGTAATGTATGTCTCCAACGGCTGCTATTCGAATCACTTGAGTGTCTCCGCTTCGGAAGGTTCCGGATACTCGGACACCCGAATCTGATCTTCAATCAGCGAACGATCAAACATCTCGTGGGCGATCTGCAAGACGGCATTTCGGCGCTCCATGCTGAGAACCTCGCCCCGGAGTACGATTTTTCCCTGCACCAGCTCCACTTGGACATCCAGTTCGTTCGTTCGCGAGTCTTCCGCGATGCGAGTCCTGAGATCTCCGACGGCATACTCCGAAACCCGGCTTGCGCCAGGCACCACGTGCAGCGGAAGTCTCCGGACCGTTTCGGACGCGCGGCCGGAAGCTGAAGCCGGCGTCTTTTGCGACGATGCCGCGCCCTGCGAAGCCGAAGGCATGTCGCCCCTGCCGCCGCCCATATCTCCGCCCATATCTCCAAAGATGCTCTGATAAAGCCGGTCGATCACGGGCTTCGGAACGTAAATGTCGTTCGACTGTGCATAAAGCAAAAGGCTCAGCACTCGGCGCGGAGCCTTGCGCGCGCGCCGCACCAGATAGTCCCAGTCCATCGAGGCGTGCGAAACCAACGCGAGTGCATCGTGCCAGTGCCCGGGCGTGAGTTCACCATGAGCGAGCGCCTTGATGATCGTCAGATCCTCGGGAGCGACGAGCCGCAGACGCTTGCCGTGGAATTCAGCAGTGGTGGAACGTTGGTACATTTCCTGATCGAGATAGATCTCACCCTTGGACTTGAAGATCACATCGACCAGAACGCTCTCCTTGAACGCCTTATAAAGCCAGCTGGGATCGGTCCGCTCGACGCGAAAGCCCTTTTTGGAAAGAGCGCGCAATACCCGCTCGGCATCTTCGGGCGTCACGAAAACGTCGATGTCGTGAGTGGACCGGGGGCGCCCCAGTCCTCCGGAAGCGATACCACCGATGAAGAGATAGCGAAGTCCTGACTCCTCGAGCACCTCCACCGTTTCGCCAAGGATCCGGTTGAAGCGATCAGCCATTTCCGGATTCTCAGTCGTCGATTTCACTGCTGCCGATGACCTCATGAGCGGCTCCCTGTTAACCGTGCAGTATCAAGACTCAGGCCACGCTCCAGCAAAGGCCGCACGCGCTTGCGGCGCCCGAAGGTCCGCCGCAGCTGCGCTCAAGCGGGGAACACCCCTTGCAACCTGGTACAAAAAAAGTCACCGACGCGGACGAAACGGTAACGCAGACCTCCAGGAGGAACTATGCAGAATACCTTCTTTGATTTGAATGAACGCGAAAACCTGGAGCCCGAAGATAAGGAACCCGGGACGGAAGAGAAGCAGGAGGAAGGCTCCTCCGAAAAAAGAACTGGCGCACGCGGCACGGCCGCCATGGACCCCGCCACCCGCCAGGAAGTAGCTCGTAAGGGCGGCTTGGCAGTTTCCAGAAATCGTCAGCACATGGCTGATATCGGCCGCAAGGGCGGTCAGACGGTTTCGAAGAATCGTGAGCACATGGCCGCGATCGGACGCAAAGGCGGCGAAGCCTCGCGCGGAAAGAGCTGATACTGACCTAGCCCCAGAAACCTCCGACGCAGGCGTGGCGCCGATGTCCCCGGCGCTGCGTTTGCGTTTGTTTTCCGCACACGAGTTCACCCCACACCGGGGGCCTCGACCGGCCCCACCTCGAACATGGCTCTTCGTCGCGTTCACACGGAGGGCTGCCCCTTCATGGGCACGGCTCATTGCCGAGTTCACGTGAAGGCCGGCTCTTCCCTGGGCACTCGCTTTGCCCTGTTCACGCGTAGGGTCTTTTTACTCTCTCCACTGGGGATCATCGGAGCTTGGAAGCGTGCGCGCG
>CAYOWB010000249.1:0-3597 GCA_964407515.1 uncultured Bacteriovoracaceae bacterium | reverse complement strand
CGCATCTCCTGAACCTACTCGGACACTTCCCGCAGTATCAGGCGATCGCCGCTCCGGTCCGGACTTACCGTCCGGGAGCGATTCACGAATGCCGCGCCACCTTCTACCTCGGCAGCTACTTCAACGCCTCTCTTCCGCAAGCCTTCTTGGACGACTTTTCCTCGACGAAAAGAAATGTCGCCTGGATCGGCTACGGCGTCTGGAATCTCGGACAGGAGCGCATGGACCAGCTATTCGGCTGGAACTACGCGTATCTGACGACGCTCGACCGGGACAACCTCGACGCCGAGGGGAAACCCACCTTCTTCAAGAACATCATCTATAAGGGTGAGACGTTCTGGAAGTACGGCCACTGGCGCATTCCTCCTCCGAACAGCGGCCTGCCGCCGGTCGAGGACAGGAGCGTCTTTTTGGCCCCCTTCGAAATGGCCGCCCTGCGCGAAACCACCGGCGGCGCCGAAGTCCTCGCCTGGGCCGAACATAACGGCACCTTCGAGCGGCTTCCCTGGGCGCTTCGCAAGGCGAATCACTTCTACGTGGCCGACGTTCCCTTCAGCTTCATGCATGAGGCGGATCGCTACCTTGTATTCGCCGACCTGATCTTCGACATCCTCGGCGAAAAGCCGCGCTACCCGGGCAAGCGTCCGGCCGTGTTCCGCATCGAAGACATCAGCTCCGACACTCCGCTCGGCATGCTCGACAGCCTGACGCGCACGCTCCAGTCCTACAAGATCCCGTTTCAGCTCGCCTTCGTGCCGATCTTCTCGGACCCGCTCCGCACGTCGGACACTTCCGCGCGCGTGGGCCCGGTACGGCCTTTCGTCTACGACGTGCCCTTCTTCCAAAGCATGCAACGGATGAAACAGCGCGGGGGCGACTTCATCTGGCACGGGATTACCCACCAGCACGGAACCGTCCGGAACCCGTTTAACGCCATGACCGGCGATGACTTCGAGTTCTGGGACGCCGTGAAGAACGAGCCGCTCGCCGAAGATTCGATCGACTTCGTCCTGCGCAAACTCGACCTCGGCTGGACCTTCCTTTCCAAGGGCGGCATCGCTCCGGTGGTCTGGGAGGTGCCTCACTACCAGGCCTCGGCGCTCGACTATCACCTCTTCAGCCTTCTCTTCGAATGGAACATCGGCCGCATCATCTACACGCAACACGACGTTTACGGAAAGCCGGCCTCCCTGCCGCCGACTTCCCGTTTCATCGGAGGCACCTTCCCGAACAAGGAAGAACGCGCGCGCCTGCTCTCGGAGCTGCGGGTGGATTCCGGAAAGCGTTTCTCAGGTCAGATGTATCCGTACGAAGTATACGGAGATGCTTATGGACAGAACGTGTTCCCTGAAAACCTGGGTAACGTTCAGCCCTACCTGAGCGGCTACGTCACGGCGACCCGCACGGTGGAAGACATCATCGAAGCGGCGAAACGCAACCGCGTCCTGCGCGACGTCTGGGGCTCGCTCTTCTTCCACGCGTTTTATCTGGCCACCTTCGTCCACGAGGGTATCGCCTCTAAACCGGGCGATACCGCGCGAATCCGGCAGCTCATCGATGCCATGCACTCCTACGGCTATGAGTTCATCTCGCTCCGCGACTTCGCCAAGAAACATACCGGCATCAAACGGCCTCAGCCCATCTTCATTAAAGGAGACCTCTGCAATGAGAAGCTCTAAGACGTCCTTCCGTTCCTTCCTGTTCCTGCTCGCCGCGACCGCGTTTATCGGCGGCACCACGGTGACTCTGCCGTCACCCGCTCTTGGCGCTCCGCGCCTCGATGCGCCCGAGACGCTCGTTCAGCGGGCCCGTCGGAGTCCGGAAGAGTTCATCGCTGTAATCTTCGAGCTCGAGAACCAGCTCCCGGAGATGCGCTCGCGCCAGGAGTTCGAGCCTTACTTCAACACTCTCACTAAACTCGAAGCGATCAGCGAGACTCTGCCTAACCTCGGGGCGGATACCTCCGTCTTCAAACGCGTCGCGGGAATGATGGCCGTAGTCGGCATCCGCTGGGTCAGCCTGGAGACCGACTCGGTCGAGACGATCCTGACTTACCACCGCTGGCTCGACTTTTCGGCGGCGTACGACTTCCTCGCTGACACCGAACTTCTCCTTCGCAAGAAGAAGGATGACCGGGAACTCCGGGAAAAAGCTGTGGCCGTCATGAGCGCACTCCAAGCATGGGCGGCTGCACGCAACGCTCCCCCGTTCCTGATCAACGGCTATCGTGGCCGCATCTCTGAAGTGGCCCTCATGGCTTTCAAAGACCACCTCACTTCGTCGCAATTCTCGGAAGAAGAGCGCATCCGTTGGACCGACCGTCTTCTGACGGAAGAGTCACAGGCCGGCGTTTTGAGCGACCTGTTCTCGCTGATCGTGGGCTTGAGCCCCGGCATGGAAACGCAGGCGCATCTGTACGCGGACATCCTGGAGCACCTTGCGCTCCGCTCACGCGATGCCCAGCATCCCTTCCCAGCCTATATCCAGATCAATATTTCCGACTCGATCATGCGGATCATCGTCGAGAAGCTTCGTTTCGGATTCAGTTTCCGTGACGGGACGCAAGAGAACGGAGAGTTCGCAAGACTTACCGGACTCCTGAGGCCCGCGCAGCTCTCGGCACTTGCCTTCGAGTGGATCAACATCGATCAGTCTCGTTCCGACTCCGGCCCCGATACGCCGAGCGCATCCTGGAAACAGTTCCTCGCCTACGCGCGCATCCTGGAAACCCGTCTCGAACGCGCGCAAATGTCGATGGAGCTGAAGACGTTCCGCGAGTACTGGCAGAAAGCCGGCGCGGCGACCGTCAGCGACAACATGGACTTCTCCGGCACCTATCTGCTGACCGCGGACAACGGCCGCACATACCGCTTCACGGTCTTCACGGCCCGTCGCGGACAGCTGGTGGCCGGACTCGGAGATCCGGGCGAAGCCTTCCGTGTGTCGTTCACTCAGATCTTCTATAACCCGACGACCGGTGTCTTCACGGGCTCGGAGCACGACATGAGCAATTGGACCGGCTCGAACCACACCGTCCGCTTCCGCTTCGATGGTGACCGGGTCTTCTGCCAGTTCCCGAACCTGTCTTCGGATATGCGCCGGCTTACGGGCGTACGCGTGGCCAAGTTCACGGACTACGCGTCCCTGCCGGCCACGGGCTCGCCGGAACGCGTTCCGGGCGAATTCCGCGGGGTTCTGCGGCACACGAAGCCCCAGGGACTCGAAAACCCGGTCGACCTCGAAATCAACCAGGTCGGCAAGACCTACGTGGGACGCCTGAACATCCATTCAGGAAAGGATCTCGTGATCCGCGTCCACTTCAACCTGGGTAACGTCGCCAATACCGACGGCCTCGTGCAACTCACGAGCACGGACACGCAGCACACCATGCACCTGCGCGGTCGCATCGAAGGCGACCGTTTCGTCGGCGAGTACATCGTCGCCGGACGCGGGCTGCAGGGCACGCTCGATCTGACCCGCCGGACGTTGCCGCCAGCCAGCGATCTCGCGTAGCGGCTGGCCGATTTCTGCCACACAGCCATCGCGCGCGGCGACGACAATGCGGGCGCGCTGCAGTTCGGCGTGCCCGACAGCGTG
>CAYOWB010000248.1:283-3607 GCA_964407515.1 uncultured Bacteriovoracaceae bacterium | reverse complement strand
CCATCGCGCGCAACTACTACAGTTACCGCAATGGCGGTTTCGCCTGGGCCGATCCGCGGAACCGTCCGTTTGATCTTGCTGCCGCTGGCGCCTCGCCCTTCGGAAGGTACTTCGCGAAGTACTCCCCGTATGGGGACCTCATGTCGATCTTCGGGACCGACGGAGGGGTGGCCGTACACAACGTGAACTGGTCGGTCGCGGGCTGGTTGTCTTCGGCCGTGGCTCTTCCCGCCGGTACGATCCCGCTCACTCGAGTGGCGGACTCCACCGAGCTGAGTGGACCGTCTTCCGGATTCCGGATTCCCGGCATCGGAAAAACGGCGGCCTTCGCCTGGAACTCGACGTACTACGGCGAGTACGCGTACATCGGCAGTGGTACCCGCGAGGGGGATGTCGGGATTCTCTCCTTTGATGGGTTGAATTGGTCCGCGGCGCCGACGCTCTTGCCGGGCAAAGGAAGACAGGTCGAGATCCTCAATGACGGGATCGGGAGGACAGTGATCTGGCGCGGAAGAGAACTTCTGGCCGCGAGCAAGATCTTCGCCGGTAATCTGTTCAGCTGTGCGCTGGAGGGATCGGCACCGTACTGTTGGGGAAGTAACGGTAGTACGCAGCTGGGTGTGGCCGGAACGCATCTGACTCCAGCTCACATCTCGGAGATCGGAAGCGGCGTGGTCGAGATGTCTTTGGGCGGGTCGCATGGCTGCGCGCTCTTGTCGGGCGGGGCGGTGCAATGTTGGGGCAGCAATGCCTCGGGACAGCTCGGGACGACGAGTGACATCGGCCAGCAATCTCCGGCTCTCACGTATCCCGCGCGGAAGATCTCAGCGGGGCAGTCTCACACCTGCGCGGTTCTATCGGGAGTGGATGAGAATGTCCGCTGTTGGGGCGCCAACGACGACGGACAACTCGGAGCCGAGCTGGGGGTCGGCGACTATGACTCTCCTCAGACGGTCGTCGCTTTCGATGCTGATTTGTTCTCGGCGAATCCCAAAGAAGGGCTGATGCTGATCACGGACATCGCCGCTGGCGCCCGACATACGTGCGCGCTGCTCGACAGCTACTACACGTTTTGCTGGGGTGCGAACGACCGCGGTCAGCTCGGTAGGCCTGGCGGCGGCACGACATATGCGGTCCGCATTCCTGATCCGATTTCCGCGCCTTTTGCGACGTTGAGCGTTGCCTCCGGGGATAATCATTCATGCAATCTTCTGGCGAACGGGACGGTTCGTTGCTGGGGCGATAACGCCAATAAGCAGGTGAGCGGGGATGCGGGCGATGGCACGGCTTCGTACACGTCGCCGCTCATCGTGAACGGGATCGTGAACGTCAAGGCCGTGGCTTTGGGCGGACGTCACACCTGCGTGCTCACCAATCCGGGGGCGATCTACTGCTGGGGCGACAACAGCTCCGGACAGTGCGGTGGCAATCAGCAGAAGACCTCGCCGGTTCCTGGGCTGACGAGCGGAGTACAAGCCATTGCGGCAGGAGCGACCCACACCTGCGCCCTTCTTGCGAACGGAAGGGTGAACTGTTGGGGCGCTAACGGGAGTGGCCAACTGGGAGATGGCACGACCACCTCGCAGACGGCGGCGCTTCGCTCCTGGGTCTTTCATAAGAACAACAACTCCGCCGACCCGACGCAGAATGATCTCAATGGCGATTCCATCAATGCGGTGTGGTCTCAGGATGGATCGTATGGGCGGACGACCACCGGCACCGTCAAGACGATCAGTCAGCCCCGGAGAGCGGGAGCGAGCAAGATGCCTACGTTCGGGTTCTCAGCCGCGACGGATGGGAACGGAAACATCGTGACCGTATTCCTGCAGTCGAAGGGCTCGGGCACGATGAGCTGCGGCGCGAGGTCGATGTTCTGTGATGTCCGTTATTTCGCGTCGGTGCGAAGTTCCTCGGGGATCTGGTCGGGGCCGACTCAGCTGGATATGCCGGATCGTCCGGTGGATGAGGGATATACCTCGGCGTATCAGGCGTCGCGGACGGTGGGTGGGCAAGACTATCCGACCCCCGTAGTGACGCATTTGGGGGATGGTAGGTTCCTTGTCGTCATGACCTTGATGAAGGAAGTTCCTGCGGACGATCCCGGTACGGGCGAAATCGAAAGCAATGCCCCGGATCGACGCCTGCAGGTGCTGGCGCGGACGTTCCGTGTGGGACATGGCTGGGACTCGGCCGTGATTTCGATTCTCGATGAGTCCGCGGGATTCTATGACGCCGCGACGGCTCCTCAGGTTCGAATGGTGAATGACGTGTTCCTGACTTCCGACGGAGCAGGAAACGCGATACTGGTGTTGCAGAAGGTGCAGCTCGGTACGGAGCTTCTGGATGATGACCTGCGCTCCAAGGCCGCCTCGATCTATGCGTACCGTTTCGTGAACGGCACGTGGAGCTCATCGGGAGTGCTGCTGGACCCGACTTTCCAGGGAGGAAAGTCGAGCTGCGATATGGCGCGAACGGCATGTGGCAGGCTCAAGATCGCGGGAGCTCTTCTCCCGGGGGGCGAGGCTGTGGTCGCTTTTCCTGCTCTGGTCGACGACGTGAGCGAGAGGCTGAGACTCTTCTCGTTCGCCTATCGCCCTTGATCGGTCTTGATTTTCTCGAGGATATCGCGAAGGAGTTCCAGGAATGCCGTCTTGTTCGATTCGTCGACCCGCGTGAATTTCACTCCGATGTAGCGGACGGGATTTCCGTTCACGATGTTGATGTCGTCGGTGACGCGACAAACCATCCCTTCGACTGCGATCTGGACCGGGAACCAGCCGCGAGGCTCGAGGACCATGTTGATTCGCGAGCCCGGCTGAATATTTCCTGAGACCTGGCTCTCCGAAGTCAGCAGAATTCCGTTAGGGCTGAGGTTTCCGACGTCCATGACGAGCGTCATGGGGCCTGATCCCGAAGCCGAAGGAGCGGTCGCGATCACGCGCAGCGGGAATGTCTGGATGGTGCCGACGGAAGGGATGCGCGGGTATTTGCGGACCCAGTCGGTCGGCATAAAGCCTTGTTTACCGATGAAAACACGCATCGCCGCGGCCTGCTCCGCGTCCCAAAGAAATTTGAGACCCATGTACTCGCCGCGCATCGTTCGCTCGCGGAGGAGGAAGGCAGGGGTCCGGAAGGAAATGTTCTGCATGCCGATGGCCTGGCCATGTACGTGCACCTGGCGTCCGAAATGAATACTCGGGTTGAGCGGCGGCCAAGGAAGACCGCTCGCTCCGAACAGCGAAATGTTCTGGTGCGAGAACTCCAACGAGTAATCGTCGACGTCGAGATTCAGGTGCGCTTTCACGAACAGCACGGCCACGGTCT
>CAYOWB010000248.1:0-253 GCA_964407515.1 uncultured Bacteriovoracaceae bacterium | reverse complement strand
ACTCTGCGTAAAGCGCAAAAGCGGCCGCGGGCCGGTTCGAGACCCAGGCCCAAAGCTTTCCGTCGACGGGGAGGATGCGCAGTTCGAGTGGCTGGGCGCGGCGGTCCTTGAATACTGCGCGGTAAGGAACCGATCCGGCCGGGGCCGAAGTCA
The DNA here is from genome assembly GCA_964407515.1 of uncultured Bacteriovoracaceae bacterium. GTDB lineage: Bacteria > Bdellovibrionota > UBA1018 > UBA1018 > UBA1018 > CAYOWB01. The sequence goes on along the minus strand of CAYOWB010000248.1, from coordinate 100 downwards.
GTTTCTTCAGAACAGGCGCGAGGGTCGTGGGTGCATCGACGAACTCGCGGATTCTCAAATGCGTGAACTGGTCGAGGAGCTCCTGGGGATCTGGCTTCAT
>CAYOWB010000247.1:1280-3614 GCA_964407515.1 uncultured Bacteriovoracaceae bacterium | reverse complement strand
CGTGAAACGCTTGTCACACAAGCTCATGATGAATGCCGCGAAAGCCGCATTGCCAAGACCGCTGCAAACATTCTCGATCGTGATCGCCGTCACCATCATCGGATAATTGTGACCGACGTGCGCCAACATGAAGAAAGACAGGTTGGCCACGCCCTGAATCATTCCGAACACCCAGAGCGACATCTTGAGGCTCATCCGGGTCATGAGCGCGCCGCCGAGAAGCGTTCCCACGATCGAAGCGATGAGACCGAAGAGCTTATTTACCGCACCGATATCCGTCTTCGTGAAACCCATTTCCATCAGGAACGGAGTCGTCATGGCCATCGCCATCACGATGTCGAGCTTGTAAACGATGATGAAGGCGAGCATCTCGAACGCACCCCGGCGTTTGAAGAACTCCACGAAAGGCAGGACAACCGCGTCACGCAGGTTCTTCGGAGCCTTCCCCCCGACCTGCGGTTCGGGCGCGAGCAAAGTCGTCACGAGCCCAAGCGCCATCACCAGGGCCATGATAAGGTAGACCGACTTCCAGGGCATCCGGTCCGCCAGGATCATCGCGATCGCGCCAGATACGATCATGGCCACGCGATACCCCATGACGAACACCCCGGCGCCCGCTCCCAGTTCTTCAGGCTGCAGAACCTCGGTTCGATACGCATCGATCACGATGTCCTGGCTCGCGCTGAAGAACGCTACGCAAAGCGCCAGCACGGCGAACATTCCAGGCGACTGTGCAGGCTGCGAGAATGCCATCGCGCTGATCGCAAGTACGAGCAACGTTTGCGTGATGAATGCCCATCCGCGTCGGCGGCCCAGAAAAGGCGGAACGAAGCGATCCATCAACGGCGACCAGAGAAACTTCAACGTATAAGGAAGACCGACGAGCGAGAAGATCCCGATGACCGTCAGGTCGACGTTCTCGGTCTTCATCCACGCTTGGAGCGTTCCACCGGTCAAACCGAGAGGGAGCCCCGAAGCGAACCCCATGAGAAGAACTACCGCCATGCGCCAGCTTGCGAATACGCGAAAGAAAGAACTCATAATGAGAAGGTAGCATAGTCTTCGGCGCAGGGGGTCACGGAATTTCCCGCTCGGTTTGCCCATTCAGCCGCTTTCAGTTAGAACGAAACGGAGAGGTACTCCGATGCGTGCTCCATTCCAAAAGGACCTTCAAGCCCTCCGCGACTTTCTCCCCCAACTCCTTCCCGTACTCGAAGCCCAGCCAGACTGGTACGGCTCGATCTACCTGGAGCGAAAAACCTCCCGGACGATCATGGCGAACCTCAAGCAGAGCAACGTGACCGACCAGGCCACGCTCGGCGTCGTGCTTCGAATCTATGACGGATACTCCCTTTACGAACAAGCCACGGATGAGCTGGCCCCCGAACAGCTGAAGGCCCAAGCACGGAGAGTCGCCGAACGCGCGTCCTCCGCGAAGAAGCCGGCAGGAATCCCCTTCCGCCCTTACCGTCCGGCCACCTGGAAAGAACGCCTGAGCGCCGGCCTCGATCCCGAGATCACGTCGCAGGTTTCCAAGGATGTGACTCCGCAAACCCAAGTGCATTTTGGAATCCGCTATGAGCAGGATCCCAAAGCTGCATCGACTGAATCACGAATGAATCGACTGAAGAGCATCATCGCCCGCGTTCGCGAGCTCGCTCCGGCCAACGGCCTCAAGCCGGAAGACCTGACCTACATCATGGCGCGCGAAGGCTTCTCCGAAGAAGAGTCCATCTTCATCGACCGCGAAACCAACATGTCGCAGACGCTCTACCGTCTCGTCACCGCGGTGATTCTCATGTCGGGCGCGGATCGCGTGGTCACCCGTCCGGGGGGGCTCGGAGGACTTGAGGCCGCGGATCTTTCTGACGATGAACTCAACCGCCTGCTCACCGATCTGTCGGCATTGAAGCGCGCCGAACGTCTCAAACCCGGCCGCTATCGCGTGCTCTTCGGGCCCGGCCTCACCGGGGTTCTCGCCCACGAAGCATTCGGCCATTCGCAGGAGGGCGACACTTGCGCCCGCGGACGAAGCAAAGCCTGGGAACTTCACAAAACCGGCGATCTCGTCGGCAATGAACACGCCACGATCCTGAACAATCCGGCCATCTACAAGAACGCCACGGAGAACGCGGCCGCCTGGGGCAGCTACTTCTTTGATGAGGAAGGCTGGCTGGCGCGCGAACAGGTCCTGCTCGATCGCGGCCGCCTGCAGGCTCCGATGACCAACCTGACTTCGGCGTTGCGCCTGGGCGTTCCCCGCTCGGCGAACGGCAAACGCGAGAGCTGGGCCAACGGCGTCTACACCCGGCAGACGAACACCTACTTCAGCGC
>CAYOWB010000247.1:0-1270 GCA_964407515.1 uncultured Bacteriovoracaceae bacterium | reverse complement strand
GAACTGCTCGCGCAGATCGACGACGGCTTCATCGCAACGGAGTGCGCGGGCGGCATGGAAGACCCGAAGGGCATGGGGATTCAGGTCGGCGTCCAGTACCTCAAGGAAGTGAAGAACGGAAAGCTGACCGGACGTGTCTTCAAAGGACCGAACGGCGGCGACATTCAGCTGACGGGCTATGTCCCCGAGGTGCTCAACTCCATCATCGGCAAGTCGAAGATCGAGTACGACCGGTCGGAGCCCGATCGCGTCCGGCATCCGCATAACGACACGGGCGGCTGCGGGAAGTATCACAAGGAATTCGTCAATGCGGGCTGCGGCGGGCCTTACGTCCTGCTCGACCAGGTCATTCTCGGCTGAGCCGGGGCAAAAAGAGGAACAGGCATCATGACTACTGCCGCTACTGGAAAATGGACTCTGGATCAGCTCAAGTCGGAGCTCGCCCGAAGAGGTGAAATCAAGGGCTGGGCGATCTCGCAGGAAAACTCGCATCGCCGCGAGCGCTACTTCATGACGGAGGAACAGGCGCCTTCGACGGCAATCGTCGATCAGGATCGCGAAACGCACGTGGAAGAAATCCAGCTCCGCGTCTTCGTGAAGCGCCCCGGCACCGGACGTCAAGGCGAAGCCTCAAAGAAGCTGACCAAGCTTCGCCCGATCGCGGAGCAGCTCGACGCGATGATCGAAGCGGCCGCGCAAACCGATCACCAGGAGTGGGAACTTCCCTCGGAAATCCCCTCCCAGGTTCCGCGCCTCACGACGAGCGATCCACGCATCAGCGAGGACATCGAAAAAGCGATGAACGCGATCACGGCAAGGGTCATGACTTCCGTCGCGCAGAAGCGCCCGACACGCTTCAACTCCGGTGAACTGTTCCTATCCGTGCACGATCACGAGCTGCATCTGAGCAACGGCTTGACCCACCGCTCGTCACAAACTCGCGCCTATCTCGAATCCGCCTTCTCCGCCACGGGACGGGACGCCAACGGGAAGCCCATTGCCGACGAGTTCCTCAACACGCGTTGGGCCGTGAATCTGGACGATCTGGACGTTGAGAAGCTGTTCGAGGAAACGTCCCGGAGCTCCGAGCAGATCCTTCAAGTCGCGAAGCCCGAGCCGGGCGAATACCACGTCATCGTCGGAGCCGACGTGCTGGCCGAGCTTTTCAACGGCCATGTGTCGCAGCTCTCAGGCGGCTACGCGTACCATAAGCTGCCGTTCATCAAGCCGGGCGGCGTTCGCCTCCCGGGGGGTTGGGGGGACGTGTTCT
>CAYOWB010000246.1:601-3618 GCA_964407515.1 uncultured Bacteriovoracaceae bacterium | reverse complement strand
GGCGGACTGGTTCACGCGACATATGGGGCGCAAGGCCGCAGCGGCGTGAATGGAGTCGTATTGCGACGCTTAGCGTGAAGGCGTGTGCGGCGCGTTCGGGATTTCGTTCTTGTCTCCCGCGCGTCCTGGGAAGTGAGCCTCGAGGATCCAGCCGCAGTGTTTGACGGCGGCGCAGATGCCCGCGACGAGTTTGTCCTCGTGCACGCATTCGATCAGCTCGTCCACGATCGATTTCCAGGTCCCTTCAGTGACCCGGGAATGGATGCCTGTGTCGGCTAGAATCTCCACGCGCTTCTCGAGCAGTGAAACGAAGATCAGGATGCCCGTGCGCTCCTGAGTCGCCGAAACATGTCCTTCGTGAAAGGCCTGGAGCGCGCGTTGATGAACTTCTTCCGCTGCCTTTGCGGGACTGAGCAGAAGACGTTGGATCGGCGCCCATGTGCCCAGCCAATATCCGGCGGCGACTGCTGGAAACTGAAGCAGCAGGCACCAGAACGGGTCCCACGTCTTGAAAAAGAGATACGCGACTGCCGAGACGGTGATGGCGAGCGAGATGGCGACCCGCCAGCGAATATCGGGATAGTCGTCGCTGCGGCGGACCGTGACGACGAGAATTTCACCTCGGGTGCGCTTCTCCGCCTCGGTGACGGCCTGCTCGATCTCTTTCGACTGCTCTGCATTGAAGATGGGTTTATTGAGAATCATGGCTTCACCACTTTCCGCTTGCTCCGCCGCCCGAGAATCCGCCGCCTCCGCCTGAGAATCCTCCACCGCCTCCCCAGCTGCCTCCGCCGCCCCCCCAATGACCGCCGCCCCAGCCGCCTCCACGTCCGTGGTAGCGCGAGCGTGGTCCGCGCGGCTTCAAGAGGAAGAGAAGGAAAAAGCCGAGCAGGACGAGCTTGCCGACAGGAAAGGGCTCCCGCCGGCGTTCCACCCGGGTCGGTTGCGGGATTCCCTCCAGGGAACCTCCGAGCCGTGTCGCGATGGCCTGGCTGCCGGCGATGATTCCCTCGGCCATCTCTCCGTTTCTGAATCGAGGCACGATGACGTCGCGGATGATTTTCCCCGCGGCCGCGTCGGGAAGGGTGCCTTCAAGGCCTTGTCCCACCTCGATTCGGATTCCATGCTCCTGGACCGCGACGAGCAGCAAGACGCCGTCGTCATTCTTCTCGGTTCCGAGCTTCCACTGATCGACGGCCCGGATCGAAAAGCCCTCAATCGATTCGCCTTCCAAGGATGGAATCGTGAGAACAGCGATCTGGGGGCCGTGGCTTTTCTCGAATGCCGCCAGGCTTTCGCTCAGTCGCGCGGCTTGTTCCGGCGAAAGAATCCCGGCCTGGTCGACCACTCTTCCGGTGAGTGAAGGGACGGAGCGTTCCGCGTGAGCGGTCGGGAGCACGACTAGCGCACCTAGGACTGCGGTCACCGCGAGTGTCAGGAGTCCGGTCGTGCGTCGCATCGGGTTTCCTTCCTTAGAACTTCACCTGTGGCGCGTCTTCGATCTTTTTCGCGTCCTCGACGTTGAACTGCGGCTTCTTTTCTTTGTGAAGCAGAAGCGCGTTCGTCCAGGATTCCGGTGGCGCGGTGATGAGATTGTTGAACTGCTGAACGGCTTGAATGTACCGCTGGCGGGCGACGGTTACGCGGTTTTCCGTGCCTTCGAGCTGAACTTGAAGATCGCGGAAGTTCTCGTTGGCCTTCAGGTCGGGGTACTTCTCCACGACGACCATGAGCCGCGAAAGTGCGCCATTCAACCCGGCTTGCGCATCGACGAAGTTTTTCATCGTCTGAGGATTGAGGTTTCCGGCGTCGATCGTGGTTTGGGTCGCTTTGGCACGAGCGTTCGTCACCGCTTCCAGCGTCTCGCGCTCATGGCTCGCGTACTTCTTCACCACTTCCACGAGATTCGGAACGAGATCCGCTCGGCGCTTATACTGGTTCAGAACTTCGGACCACGCGGCCTCCACGCCGTTTTCGGCGAGGGGAATGCTGCGGATTCCGCAGGCGGTTCCAGTCGTGGCGAGAATCAGGGCCGTTATCCATACCAGCGGCATTTGGACCAGCGGTTTTTGGACCAGGTGTTTTCGAACCAAGTGTGCTTGGACCAGGTGCTTTTGTGCGTTCATAAGAAGCGAGATTAGCAGAACGGCGAGCAGCCGTAAACGAGCGTCGGCTTGTGCGGGGCATCGTGGCGCGTTATGACTGATGCATGTACGCTTTGGAAGTGACGCCGATCGGGCAGATCGAATCTTGTTACAAAGAACGCTACGGGGTGCCGCGACAATCGGGGCTGAGTCCGTCGGCGCGCTCCGTGATCGTATTGCCACGAACATCCGAGTTTGAGGCTGCGGTGCGTGGCATCGAAGAGTTCTCTCATCTTTGGGTGATCTTCCTGTTCCATCTGCGTAAGGCGCAGGAGTGGAGTCCTACCGTCAGGCCGCCGCGCCTCGGGGGCGTGGAGCGGCGTGGAGTGCTGGCGACCCGTTCTCCCGATCGGCCGAATCCGATTGGCTTGTCAGTCGTGAAGTTTGAAGAGCTTCGTGTTTTAGAGCGTCGGGTGGAGATTGAGATCTCAGGGGGCGATTTCGTCGATGGGACCCCGGTTCTGGATATCAAGCCGTACGTGCCGTATTGCGACTCGATTCCCCATGCGGAAGGGGCATGGGCGAATTCTCCGATTCCGCGCGTGGAGGTTCGGTTCTCCGACGAGATGTCGGAGTTCCCGAACGCGGTGGAGAGGATTGCCGACGCGGGCACCAAGCTACAGTTCTCGCTGAAGCAGACCCGGCAGCTGGGCAGGCTGATCGATGCGGTTCTCGACATTTCCAGGCTTTCAAACGGCTCTTTCTCGCTCAAGATGGAGAGAGTGGAGGTCGTTAATCTCATCTCCGAGGCGATCGCCAAGATGCGGGCTGATGCCGCCGAAGCAGGCGCCCGGATCGATTTTCTGTGCGAGAGCAGGGCCGTGTACGCGGTCTGTGACGCGACTCGGATCGAGCAGGCGGTGCGCCCCCCGG
>CAYOWB010000246.1:292-513 GCA_964407515.1 uncultured Bacteriovoracaceae bacterium | reverse complement strand
AGTTCGGATCGAGCTCCGGGTTCGGGATCACGGACTGGGGATCGACCCGGAAGACGTGCATCGGATCTTCAATCGCTTCGAGCGCGGCGCCTCTCATCGGAACATCAGCGGACTGGGGTTGGGGCTTTTCATCACGCGCCAGATTGCCGAAGCGCATGGCGGAAAGGTCTCCGTCAGCAGCACGCCGGGTCAGGGATCCGAGTTCGTTCTTGAGCTCGATC
>CAYOWB010000246.1:0-245 GCA_964407515.1 uncultured Bacteriovoracaceae bacterium | reverse complement strand
GCACCCCAAGTTCCACACCTATGAAAGAAGTCAGCAACGGAGCAATGAAGGCATGAAGTCGTACATCCTGATGATCGAAGATGACAAAAGCATTCGCGAAGTCCTGGCCGAGCTGCTTGAAATCGAAGGCTATCGGGTCGTGGCCGTTGAAAACGGGAAAGATGCGCTTGAGTACCTTCGTGACGCATCCGAGCTGCCGTCCTTGATCCTGCTCGATCTGATGATGCCGGTGATGGATGGTTGGG
>CAYOWB010000245.1:2540-3742 GCA_964407515.1 uncultured Bacteriovoracaceae bacterium | reverse complement strand
TCTTTGTGCTCCTGGCGCTCTTTGCAGGCGATGCAGAGCGTGGAGACAGGGCGGGCTTCCAGGCGCCGCTCCTCAATGGGTTCTTCGCAGTCTTCGCACAGGCCGAAGGTTCCTTCGTCCATGCGGGCCAGCGCTTCATCGATTTTAGTGAGAAGCTGGCGCTCACGATCGGCCAGCTTAAAGATCAGATTCTGGTTGATTTCGCTCGCCGCGAGATCTGTTTCGTCCGGCAGATCGTCGGGCGAAAGCGCCAGTTCGTTCCTTAAATTGTTCTTAGAATTATTGAGAAGTCTTTGCTTTTCTTCGAGAAGAAGTTTCTTGAACTTGGCTAGTTTCTTAGCATCCATGACTTTCCCCCCACATCTTGTGATGCCATCGAATGTTCAGACTATCTTAGCGCCTTATCGCTGATGGTCAACGTTTTTATAAGAACTTCTAAGATCCGTCAATTGGAACCATTCAAATCTTTGAAGCGAAGTAAATGGAAACAATTGTCGCTCCCTTGAAGTTTCTTGCGCCGGCAGTCCTGCGTTCGCGGGCATCCTTTCCTCGAGGGGCGTGTCCTTTTGGGGACGGGCTCCCCTCGATCATTATAAGACCATCGGGTTTTTCCTCGAAAAACTTGAGTAGGATTTAATCCCCATTGCAGCCCCTGCTGAATTCCTGTAACCGACTTAGATCATGAGAGAATCAGAAGCTCCGTGCGGAGTGATTGTCCTGGCGGCAGGTCTGGGTAAGCGGATGCGTTCTTCGCTTCCCAAGGTGCTTCACGAGGTGGGTGGAAAGCCGATCCTGTTTCATATCCTTTATAGAATCCGTGAGGCCATTCCGAACGCGACTGTCGCGGTGGTGGTCGGTCATGGTCGAGCTCAGGTGGAGTCCGCAGTGAGCGAGTGCCCCGATTTTGCGGGTATGAATATCCACTTCGTCCATCAGCCCGAACAGCGGGGCACGGGACACGCGGCCAGGTGTGCGATGGACTCGGAGTGGGGACAATCGGTAGCCAAGGCCAAGATCCCAGTCTTGGTCGTGCCGGGGGATTCTCCGTTGCTGACTACCAGTCTTCTTTCTCAAATGACCGAAGATCTCGGACGTTCCGTGGCTCTTCGGCTTCTGACCACCGAGCTTCCCAATCCCAAAGGATATGGCCGCATCGTGCGCCGCGGAAGCCGCGGTTCGGTCATGCGGATTGTGGAGGAGAA
>CAYOWB010000245.1:0-2530 GCA_964407515.1 uncultured Bacteriovoracaceae bacterium | reverse complement strand
GGACGCTTCGGACCGTGAAAAATCGATCCGCGAGATCAATACCTCGATCTATCTTTTCCATTCGCCCTTCCTGCAGTCGGCCTTACACCGGCTGTCGAACAAGAACGCCCAAGGTGAGTACTACCTCACGGACCTCGTGGCTTTTGCCGCCCGGGCGAGCAAGAAGATCGACGTGCTGAAGTGGGAGAATTCGGAAGACCTCCTGGGAATCAATGACCCTTGGGATCTCGCGGTCGCTCGCAAGGTCTTGAACGAGCGGCAGATCCATCAATGGGCGATCGCCGGCGTCCGGTTCATTGATCCCTGGACCACGGTAATTGATACCGGGGTGGAGCTGGCGGAAGACGTGACGATTTATCCTCGTGCCCTGCTGACCGGAAAGACCAAGGTCGGCAAAGGTACGATTATCGGTCCAGGTGTCGTCCTTCACGACGTGGTGGTCGGCGAGAATGCCCGGGTAAAGACTGGAACGGTCGCGGAAAACTCCGTGATCGGCGATGGGGCCCAGGTGGGGCCCTATGCTCACTTTCGACCGGAGTCCATCGTCGGAGCCGGCGCGAAGATCGGGAACTTCGTCGAGCTCAAGAAGTCACGGGTGGGAGCGAAGACCAGTATCGCGCACCTCTCTTACGTCGGCGATGCCGAGGTGGGGGAGCGCGTCAATATCGGTTGCGGATTCATTACTTGCAACTTCGACGGGCGCGTGATTAACGGCGTTCGCAAGCACAAGACGATCATCGAGGATGACGTCTTCCTGGGGAGCGACTGCCAGGCAGTGGCTCCGATCAGGATCGGCAAGGGTGCCTATGTCGCCTCGGGGTCAACGATCACCGAGGACGTTGAATCAGAGGCGCTTGCTATTGCCCGTTGCCGCCAGACCAATAAGCCCGGTTACGCCCGGAAGTTGAAAGGACAGGAGTAAGTCTATGTGTGGAATCGTCGGTTACGTCGGTCAGCGTTCTGCAGTCGATTTGCTTCTGAAGGGGCTCAAGCGCCTCGAGTACCGTGGCTACGATTCCGCCGGAGTCGCGTTCTTTCATAATGGTTCATTGAAGGTTAAAAAGTCGGAAGGCCGTCTTGAGAATGTCGAGAATCTTCTCAATGGCGAAACGGGGACGTTCGCGTCCGCTACCTGCGGGATCGGGCACACGCGTTGGGCGACCCATGGCAAGCCCACGACCCAGAACGCGCATCCGCACCGCTGCGGGCATGTCGTTCTCGTCCACAACGGCATCATCGAAAACTATCAGGAGATCCGTGACGAGCTGGTCACTCGGGGACATCGTCCCCAGTCCGAAACAGACAGCGAGCTTTACGGCTTCCTCGTCCTCGAGGAAATGGAGAAGGGCGCGAAGCTGGTCGAAGCCGCTCGTCGTGCGTTCCTGAAGCTGAAGGGTGCTTGCAGCGTCGTCGTGATGTCCGAGCAAGAGCCGGGACTCGTGGTCGGTGTTCGTAACGGTTCGCCTCTCGTGGCCGCGATTGATCCCAAGGGCGGCGCGATCCTCGCCAGTGATGCGCAGCCGATCCTCGAGTACGCACGCGATGTCTTCTTCCTGGAGAACGGGGACGTCGTCGTCGGCACTGTTAACGGCATTTCGTTCTTTGATCTGGAGACCGGCGCCCCGACTGATCGCGCCAGCACGCGTCTGGATTGGTCTCCCGAGAAGATGGACAAGCAGGGTTACACTCATTACATGCTCAAGGAAATCCATGAGCAGCCCGCGGCCTTGGTCGACACTCTGAACGGGATTCTGGACCGCGCCAAGACGGAGCCGTTTCCTCTGGCGGCCCAGCCCGGCGTCGAACTCCTTCGCAAGGCGAAGCAGCTGACGATCGTCGCTTGCGGCACGTCGTTCTACGCGGCGATGCAGGGCAAGTACTGGCTCGAGAAGTGGGGACAGTTCCCCGTGAATATCGAACTGGCGAGTGAATTCCGTTATCGCGATCAGGTGCTGAGTCCGGGGACCGTCGTTGTCGGTATCTCCCAGTCGGGCGAAACGGCGGACACGCTCGCCGTGATCCGCGATCTGAAGAAAAAGGGTATTCCCACCGTCGCGATCACCAACGTGCGCGGCAGCACGATCTCTCGTGAGGCGGATGCGACGTTCTTTACGTCCGCCGGTCCGGAAATCGGCGTGGCGGCGACGAAGAGTTTCATGACTCAGATGCTCGTGCTTCTGCTCTGGTCGGGATTCCTTGGAAAACAGGCCGATGGGCTGTTCCATGATGTCGTTCGGCTTCCTCATGTGTTGAAGGACTATCTCGAAGCGGACAGCACGATGGTCCGCTCGGTCCGCGAAGCAGCCAAGAAGCTGCTCACGATGAAGGGATTCTTCTTCATCGGCCGTGGCTTTTCGTATCCGATCGCGCTCGAGGGCGCTCTCAAGTTGAAAGAGATCGCTTACGTGCACGCTGAAGGTTACGCCGCCGGTGAGTTGAAGCACGGCCCGATCGCCATGATCGATGAGAACATGGCCGTGGTGGTGCTCGCCCCGCAGGACAGCTGGCGCGACAAGACTGTTTCGAACCT
>CAYOWB010000244.1:0-3759 GCA_964407515.1 uncultured Bacteriovoracaceae bacterium | reverse complement strand
GCCAGCTCACGACGATGGCGACGGGGTTCTTCTCCAGAAGATGCTTCGTCAGGAAGGAGAACACGTCGGGGTTCCATTGATAGTGATCGCGGAGGGCGTCCATTCTCAGGACTTCGGGCCGCTTCAAGGCGGGATTGGTGTCAGCGCCGGTCTGGCGCTTCAGAGAGTTGAAGTCCGCTTGGTTCAAATCCAGGATCACGACATTCGAGACCGCTCCGGTGTGGCCGCGTAGCTCCATGCGCCACGAATAGATGCGCTCCTCCAGAGCGTTCATGGGAAGCAGCGAAACGAGAAAACAGATGGCGAGCCATGCGAAGAAGGCCGTGGTTTTCATTGACGAGATTCACCCTTTTGTGGCTTTTCTTATACTCTATTATGCGCCTGGTCCACGGAGTTCAATCCATCAATAATCCGCATTCGAAATCCGTGGTGACGATCGGTAACTTCGATGGCGTCCATGTCGGACATCAGGCGATTCTGCGACGGGTGGTGGAGAAGGCCCGGGAGCGGCAGGCGGCGGCCATCGCCTTTACTTTCAAACCGCATCCTTACTGCGTGCTTCGCCCTGAGTCCGCGCCGCCGTTGATCTCGACTTATGAAGAGCGCGTCGACTTCATCGCCGCGACGGGGATCGATGAGTTGGTGGAACAGCCGTTTAGTCGGGACTTTTCGGAGACTTCTCCGGAGCAGTTCTTCCATTCGATTCTCGTCGGGAAGTTGAATGCCGTCGCTATCGTGGTCGGCTATGACTTCGGATTCGGAAAAGGACGCCAAGGTCATCTGGATACGCTTCAGGCCCTTTGCCGGGGAGCGGGCGTGGACTTTGAGGTGGTGCCGATGCACCAGCTGGGAAGTGGCGCTGGCGCCGAGGTGGTTTCCAGTTCGAGGATTCGCTCCCTGTTGACCAGTGGTGACGTTGAAGGTGCCAACCGGCTTTTGGGGCGAGAGTTCTCGTATCGGGGAGTGATCGTTCGCGGGGCGGGGCGGGGGCGCAAGCTTGGGTTTCCGACGGCGAACCTGGAGACTGAGCCCAAGATCATGGTTCCGTTCGGCATTTATGCCACTCGCGCCAAGGTTGGAGACCGGGTTTATCCGGCCGTGACCAACGTGGGGATTTGTCCGACGTTCCAGAAGGATTGCGACTCCCCCCGGGTCACCATCGAAACGTATCTACTCGACCAGGACCTCGACCTCTATGGCCTCCATATGGAGGTCTTCTTCGTGAAGCGGCTCCGCGAGGAGCGGACCTTTACCGAGCTTCAGAGTCTCATCGACCAAATCGCCGACGACGTGCGGGTCGCACGCGGCGTGCTCTAGAAAAGGTATCGCTCACCTTGTTGCAACTCGGTGCGTCACCTTGGTCTTCCAGGGGGGCTGGGCTGTGGGGGCACGGACGCGTGACCTGCGCGAGACTGACTGACTAGATGTGACGCACGGAGTCGCAAAAAGGTGAGCGATACCTTTTGTACCTTTTGATCCCTTTTTGACAAAAAACGTCACCGCCCGCACAATTAGATGAGTAGCAATCCGTTCAGTCTTTTTCCCAAGGAAGGGGAATAGATGTCACGCCAATTGGCCGAGCTGCTTCACAAGGACAGGATCATTTCGCCGCAACAGTTTGCTGAGGCTGCGGCTGCCGCGAAGGGCGGGAAGAGCTACGTCCGCTTTCTCATCGAACGCGGCTATGTCGCCGAGACGAAGCTCCTCTATTATCTGAGCCAGAAGTTCGGCCTGCCGAGCATCAATCTGGCGAAGTTCGAGATCAGTGCTGACGTGCTGAAGCTCGTTCCCGCGGAGATGGCGCGCAAGCATCAGATGATCCCGATCCAGGCGAATAAAGGGACCCTCGTCCTGGCTGTATGCGATCCGTCGAACCTGGCGGGTCTTGAGGACCTCAAGTTCCGCGCGAAGATGAACGTGGAGGCGGTTCTCACTTCTTTCTCCGCTCTCGATGCGGCACTGGCGAAGCACTACAGCGGGGTCGCTGCCTCCATGAGCGTCGCCGTGGAAACCTTCCGGCGCGAAAAAGAGAAGGAATCGGGGAAGGAAGATCCGAGCGGGGGCGGCCTCGAACTGGTCCAGGTTCATGAGATCACTTCGCAGAGCGCCGATGTCGACGCGCCGGTCATCACCCTCGTGAACAGCATCCTGACCGAAGCCATTCAGAAGGGCGCGAGCGATATCCATGTCGAGCCTTACGAGAAGCGCTTCCGCGTCCGACTCAGAGTGGACGGTGTCCTGGTGGAAGTGGCGGAAGTGCCCATCGAGATGAAACGCGCCGTCCTCGCCCGTCTCAAGATCATGTCGCGAATGGACATCGCCGAAACGCGAGTCCCGCAAGACGGACGCATCAAGCTCAAGTTGAACGGCAAAGAGATCGACTTCCGCGTAAACTCCATGCCGACGCTCTTCGGCGAGAAGATCGTTCTGCGTCTGCTCAGTAAAGGCAACTTGCAGCTCGATCTGACGAAGCTCGGCTTCGAGCAGAAGCAGCTGGATGTATTCAGGAAGGGAATTTACTCCCCGAACGGCATGGTGCTCGTGACCGGCCCGACCGGAAGCGGCAAGACGACTACCCTTTACTCCGCGCTCCAGGAGCTGAACCAGGTCACCGAAAATCTATCCACCGCGGAAGATCCCGTCGAATACAACCTCGAAGGTATCAATCAGGTCCAGGTTCAAAAGGAAGTCGGGCTTACCTTCGCGAGCGTCTTACGTGCCCTGCTCCGTCAGGACCCGGACGTCGTGCTGGTCGGCGAAATCCGAGACTTCGAAACGGCCGAGGTGGCCGTGCAGGCGGCTCTGACGGGTCACCTGGTTCTCTCCACTCTTCACACGAACGACGCTCCGAGTACCATCACGCGTCTCATGAACATGGGGTTGGAGCCCTTCCTGGTGGTCGCCTCGCTTAATACGATCGTGGCGCAGCGACTGGTTCGCAAGATCTGCGATAAGTGCAAGGTGGAGCATCCTGTCCCGAAGGAGACACTGCTCAAGCTTGGCTATACCGCTGAGACGCTCAATCAGGTGAAGTTCTACAAGGGCGCCGGCTGTCCCGCGTGCGGAAAGAGCGGATACAAAGGGCGCCTGGCGATTCACGCAATTCTCGATTTCTCTCCCTCCCTCAAGGAGATGGTCCTCAAGGGCGAAAGCGCGCTTGAGATCAAGAAGCAGGCCGTGAAGGAAGGGATGAAACCCTTGAGGGCTTCGGCGCTGACGAAGGCAGCCGAAGGGAAGACGACTTTGGAAGAGGCTCTCGCCATTACGAGCGAGAACTAGCGGAGGAAGAGTTTCATGGCGAAGGTCAGCTTGCCTGCACTGCTCAAGACGATGGTGGACCAGGATGCGTCCGACCTTCATCTCACCGTGGGTGTCCCGCCCGAGTTTCGTATTCAGGGGAAGATGGTCAAGGTGAAGATGGAGCCCTTGAATCCGCAGGACACCAAGGAGTTGTGCTACTCCGTTCTTTCCGAGGCGCAGAAGGCGGACTTTGAGCGGACGCTGGAGATCGACTTCTCGTTCGGTATCAAGGATCTCGCCCGCTTCCGTGGAAATCTGTTCTACCAGAAGGGCAGCGTTGGCGGTGTATTCCGCCGGATTCCGCTGAACATTCCCGACTTCGATGCCTTGAAGCTTCCCAAGGTGTTGAAAGAGATCATTCGTCGGCCGAACGGGCTGATCCTCGTGACCGGCCCTACGGGCAGCGGTAAAACGACAAGCCTCGCGGCGATGCTCGATATCCTGAATCGCGAGGAGTAC
>CAYOWB010000243.1:0-3766 GCA_964407515.1 uncultured Bacteriovoracaceae bacterium | reverse complement strand
GACGGCCAGGACTCCCTGGTTGTCATGCCGACCGGTGTGGGAAAAAGTCTCTGCTATCAGTTGCCCGGTTTGGTACGCGGCGGGACGACTTTGGTGATCAGTCCCCTGGTAGCCCTCATCGAAGATCAGGTTCATCGGCTGAAACAGAAGGGGATGAAGGCGGACCGTATTCATTCAGGACGTGCGCGCGAAGATTCACGTGAGACGTTCCGGGCCTATTTGCGTAAGGAGTTGGAGTTTCTTTTCATCGCTCCGGAGCGGCTGGCCGTCCCTGGGTTTCCCGAAATGCTCGCGAAGCATCCGCCGGCCCTCATCGCGGTGGACGAAGCACATTGTATCAGCCACTGGGGACACGACTTTCGGCCCGACTACCGACTCGTCGGAGAACGTCTTTCCGGACTGTCCTCCACTCCGATCGTCGCCTTGACCGCGACTGCGACCCCCATGGTTCAAAACGATATCTGCGAGCAGCTGAAGCTCCGTCTGCCGCGAAGATTCATTCATGGATTCCGTAGAACCAATCTTGCCGTGAAGGTCATTGAAGCTTCTCCTTCCGAGCGGTTGGATCAAATCGTTTCGTCGCTTCAGCAGCCTGAGCGGCTTCCCGCGATCGTCTATGCTCCCACTCGAAAAAAGTCCGAGGCTATCGCGCAAGGTTTGAGTGCAGCGGGCTTCCGAAGTGCCGCTTATCATGCCGGGATGACCGGTGATGCGCGCGAACGGGTTCAGCTCTCGTTCTTGAAAGACGAAATTGACGTGATTGTCGCCACCGTGGCCTTCGGAATGGGAATCGACAAGCCGAATGTTCGGACCGTCGTGCATGCCGCCCTTCCCGGAAATCTGGAGAGCTATTACCAGGAAATCGGACGTGCCGGGCGCGATGAGAAGCCATCCGAGGCGATTCTGCTCCAGTCCTATGCGGATCGTAAGACGCACGAGTTCTTTTTCGAGCAGGATTATCCTGAAGCAAACGTATTGGAACGGATCAGGGATCAGGTCCCGCCTTCCGGCGTGATTCCGCGCGAGGCGTTGCAGCAGAAGTGTTCGTTTGTGGAGTCGGAGGTATTCGAAAAAGCGATCGAGAAGCTTTGGCTTCACCGAGGACTTCAGATCGACCCTGAGGAGAACGTGTCACTAAATGCCGGGGATTCCCGAGGGTGGCGTAAGCCATACGAAGAACAGCGTGCTTTCCGGATCAAGCAGCTGGACTCCATGCAGGCCTTCGCAGGGCAGGGTGGGTGCCGCATGACTCGGCTCGTCCGTCACTTTGGCGATCCGACCGACGACGGGCACGACTGCGGGGTCTGTGACCGGTGTCAGCCGGGGCAAGGTGTGCGGGTACTTGATGAGTTGGAGTGCGGCGTGGCGGCTCAGGTCCTTGCATCTTTGGCGGGCCGGGACCGCCAGGCTGCGGGTAGACTCTTTGAAGAGGCCAGTGCTCTGGATCCTCGCGTGAATCGCTCCGGATTCGAACGCGTTCTTTCTGCCCTCGAACGCGCGGGCTACGTCGACGTCGCGCAGAGCCAGTTCGAGCGGGAAGGGCAATCGATCTCATTCCGGCAGATCAGCCTGACATCCCGGGGTAGCGCCGTTCGGGGAGAAAAGCTGGCCTCGGTGGAGATTGACGGACCACCGATGGGAACGGACACGCGGAGTGCGCGGAAAAAGAAGACGAACAAGACCGAGCGATTTCGGCGAAGTACCGAGGCCAGCACGGTAGCGCGAGATCCCACCGTGGTTTCGCTCGCTCCGAGGCTTTTCGAGGATTTGCGGGCGTGGCGACTGAGTGAAGCGAAGAAGCGAGGAGTTCCTGCGTTCCGTATTCTCGGTGATCGCGTGTTGATGGCTCTGTGCGAGGCGCTCCCATCGACCGAAGAAGGGCTGCTGCAGGTGCCCGGGATCGGGCCGAAGATCGTCCAGAAGTACGGGCAGGAGCTGCTTTCCCGGATCGGCGCGGTCAACTCCTAGCTGTGGTTTGTCCGCTTTGCCAATCCTGTTCTCCTCGGGCAAACTAGAGGGAGGAGATCCACCATGAGACACGAAGGCCTTGTTTCCCTTTGCATGGGTATGACTTTGCTAATGATGAGCGCCGATGCCCTGGCCGCACCTGGTCCGGGATGTCGTCCTTTCGTGGATCATGTCCTCCGTTCGCAGGGTTTTGGTGACCTGAACGCGGTCAGGCGCATGAATTCTAGCGTCGAGGATGGTGGCGAGAATCCGGCACTGCCCTACATCTCCGTGAACATCAAGTCCGAGGACGGTGCTGCGAAGAAGTTCATGCTCGAAGCCTATCCGGAGTCGGAAAGTGGACGAGAATCTCGCACCCGCTGGTCGTTGAAGATGGTGCGTCCTCCGATGAAGGACTATGTCTTTCATCTTCGCCTGGAGGAAGGCGTCTGTGGTCTCGAGTCCATTGAGGTGATCGGACGGCCCAGGATCAAACGCGAGAAATGCGATCCGGCCGCAGTCGAGCAGGCGTCAGCCAATCTGAAGCCTTACCTGAAAGAGGCGTGTGCCATGGGTCGTCCGTTCTTTAAGGACTTACCGTCCAAGAAAGAGCGTGAACCCCGCAAGCGCGGTCGCTCCAACGGTGGGGCTGCTTCGGCACATTAGCTCAGGTCTTGCACTTCCTCGCTGCGAAGCGGAGGTCGTGCAATGCTAGCCATGGTTTATCGCGGGCCCTATCGGGTCCGCATGGAACAGAAGCCCGTACCGGAAATCGAGCATCCTAACGACGCGATCGTACGAGTGACACGATCCGCGATCTGCGGCTCGGACTTGCATCTGTACCATGGGCTGGTCCCTGATACCCGAGTCGGAACGACGTTCGGCCATGAGTTCACCGGAGTCGTCGAAGAGGTCGGACCTTCGGTTCAGAATCTCAAGGTCGGTGACCAGGTCCTGGTTCCATTCAACATCAGCTGCGGCTCATGCTTCTTCTGCCAGCGAGAGCTTTACAGCTCTTGTCACAACACCAATCCCAATTCGACCGCGGTAGGAGGAGTCTACGGATACTCGCATACGACCGGCGGATACGATGGCGGTCAGGCGGAGTATGTCCGTGTCCCCTTCGCCGACGTGGGGCCTTGGAAGATCCCCGAGTGGATGGCGCTCGAAGATGCCGTCATGCTGACGGACGCGCTTCCCACGGGATACCAGGCCGCACAGATGGGAGAAATCAAAGAAGGTGACACAGTCGTCGTGTTCGGCGCCGGGCCAGTGGGCATCTTCGCTGCCAAGTCGGCCTGGCTCATGGGCGCTGGTCGGGTCATCGTGATTGACCATGTGGATTACCGGCTGGAGTTCGTTAAACGCTACGCACACGCCGAGGTTCATAACTTCACGCAGATTCCAGATGTCGTTCTCCATATCAAGAAGCTCACTGATTACCTGGGGGCGGATGTCTGTATCGATGCGGTCGGGGCTGAGGCGGATGGAAACCTCCTGCAGAGTCTCACGGGCGTGAAGTTGCCCCTTCAGGCAGGCTCGGCGACCGCCCTCAATTGGTGCATCGATTCGGTAAGAAAGGGCGGTGTCGTTTCCGTCGTCGGTGTCTACGGTCCTACGTTCAATCTCGTCTCCATGGGAGACGTGCTGAATAAGGGCCTCCGGATCAACGCCGCACAGGCCAGTGTGAAGCGTCATCTCCCGCGTCTGATCGAGCATATCCAGGCAGGGAACCTGAATCCGAAGGACATCATCACGCATCGGTTGCCGCTCGAGGAGGTGGCCGTCTTCCGCCAGACGAGCGGCACCACCGGCCAGC
>CAYOWB010000242.1:0-3874 GCA_964407515.1 uncultured Bacteriovoracaceae bacterium | reverse complement strand
GACGGACCCGGGAATCGCGGATCGCACCTACGTCGAGCCACTCGACCCGACGACGGTCCTCAACATCATCCAGCGCGAGCAGATCCGGGCGATCCTCCCTACGATGGGCGGACAAACAGCCCTGAACCTGATCCTACTCCTATCGAGAATCCCCGGGGCCCTCGATGGAATCGAGATCATCGGAGCGAATCTGAAGTCGATTCATCTCGCTGAAGACCGCCGCGCGTTCTCGGAAGTGGCAGCGAGCCTCGGACTCGACACCCCTCGGTCACGAGTCATTCGCTGCATTGAAGAGTGCGAGGAATTCGCCGGTGAAAACGGGTTTCCCTTCATTCTCCGTCCGAGCTTCACGCTCGGCGGCTCCGGACAGGCTTTCGTCTACTCCGCTGAGGAACTGCGCGAGAAGACCGAAAACGCGTTACGTGAAAGCCCCATCGGCGAAGTACTCGTCGAGGAAAGCGCGCTAGGCTGGAAAGAGTTCGAACTCGAAGTCATGCGCGATCGACAGGACAACGCGATTGTCGTCTGCAGCATCGAGAACCTGGACCCCATGGGCGTCCACACCGGAGAGTCCATCACGGTGGCACCTCAGCAGACATTGACTGATCGCGAGTACCAGGCGATGCGCACGGACGCTCTCCGCGTCATTCGCCGGGTTGGAGTAGAGACCGGCGGTTGCAATGTCCAGTTCGCCGTCCATCCCAAGACCGGCCGCCGGATCGTCATCGAAATGAACCCGCGTGTTTCACGTTCGTCCGCGCTGGCCTCCAAAGCGACCGGATTCCCGATCGCTTATGTCGCTACGAAGCTCGCGCTCGGCTACACGCTGCCGGAAATCCAGAACACCGTCACGGGAACCACGAAGGCCTGCTTCGAGCCACCGCTTGATTATGTGGCCGTGAAGATCCCTCGCTGGCACTTCGAGAAGTTTCCTGGGGCCATTGACGCACTTTCCAGTCAGATGCAGAGCGTCGGCGAGGTCCTCGCGTTCGGTGGATCGTTCGGTGAAGCTTTCCACAAAGCATTGAACAGCCTCGAAAGGCGCTGGCCGGACTTCGATGTCGAGCAATCACGTGCACTGCTGGGACGCGCCCACTCCCTTCGCGGCTATGCCGTATGGGACGCGCTGGCCACAGGACAATCGGCGGAGTCCGTATCAGATCTGACAGGCTGGGACGCCTGGTTCACCCGACAGTTGAGGGGCTACCAGAAACGTGAGGCCCTCGGGGCGCGCGCCACGCGGCTCCCCGCGAAGCCCGTTCGTTACTCCATGATCGACACCTGCGCTGGAGAAACACGCGCGAAGACGGCGTTCTTCTACTCCACCCGCGAAGAACTCGGAGGCGCGACTCAAGACTGCGCTCCTCCGCTCGCAGCCGGGAAACGCGGTCGCGTCGTCATCCTCGGTGCCGGACCGAACCGCATCGGGCAAGGCATCGAGTTCGACTACTGCTGCGTCCATGCCTCGATGGTTCTTCAGCGCTTGGGCTACGAAGCGATCATGGTGAACTGCAATCCGGAAACGGTAAGCACGGATCCGATTGTCTCCACACGTCTCTATCTGGAACCGCTCCAGGAAGACTCCGTGCGCGCCATTCTCGACCGCGAGCTGGCGCCACTTCGCGGCACTGATCGTGAAGCGTATGTACTTCTGCAAACCGGCGGGCAGACTCCGCTGAAGCTCTCCACGACCATCGAGTCCTGGGGCTATCCCATCCTTGGCACTTCGAAGAGCGCCATCGACCTGTGCGAAGACCGCTCCCGCTTCGCCGGCCTGCTCTCGGAGCTGGATATCGCCTATCCCCGCTTCGCGGAAGCGACGTCACTCGAAGAGGCGCTCGGGAAAGCGCAGGAAATCGGTTATCCGGTCCTCATGCGTCCCTCTTACGTTCTCGGAGGGCGGGCGATGCGCATTTGCTTCACCGAGTCCGAGCTACGGGACGGCTTCGCGGAAGCACAGGGCGTGAGCGAAGGGCATCCGGTTTACCTGGACCGCTTCCTCGCGGGCGCGGTGGAATTCGATATCGACGGGATCTGTGACGGAAAGCGCGCCTGGGTCGCGGGAGTATTGGAGCATGTCGAGGAGGCGGGCATTCATAGCGGCGACTCTTCCTGCGTGATTCCGCCATTCCGGCTGCCGGTCGCCACGATCGAAAAGATGGCCACGCTCGCCAAACGCATCGCCGTCGCGACGGAGGCCAAAGGCTTCTTCAACATTCAGATGGCGGTCCTCGGCGAATCGGTTTACGTGCTGGAGGCCAATCCGCGAGCCTCTCGCACCGTGCCGTTCCTCGCGAAGTCGACAGGTTACCGGGTCGTCGAATGGGGACTTCGCGCCGCGCTCGGCGAACCACTGGCCGAAATCATCCGTGAAGCGAAGATTCCAGGAGACTATCAGCTCCCTTGCCACGGCTACGCCGTCAAAACGCCGGTCTTTCCCTTTCAGAAGTTCAAGCAGGTCGACCCGCTCCTTGGGCCGGAAATGCGCAGCACCGGCGAAGTCATGGGTTCTGGCCGGACGGCTGGCGCTGCCTTCGCCAAAGCCTTCAACGCGGCCGGCATCCGGATTCCGACGGGCGGTGGGATCCTGGTCAGCGTCCATGACCGCGACAAACCACGAGCCCTGAACATCATGCGGCTCTATCGAATGCTCGGATTCACGCTCTATGCGACTCCAGGTACGGCCGATTATCTGAATCGCGCCGGAATCGAATGCCGGTCGGTCCGGAAGATCCGGAGCTGTGACCCCGCCTGCGGAACCCCAGAGGGAGACTTGATCTCGGTGATGCGCGACGGGAAGGTCCAGCTGCTCATCAACACGACGGACAGTCTGGGCGCCCTCCAAGACGGTCGAAGCATCCGTACGGAAGCACTCCGTTACAAGATCCCGCTTCTATCGACGCTTTCTGCTGCGGAGATGGCCTCGCTCGCGATCTCGGATTACCTCCAGAACGAGACTCGGCCGATCGCCCTTCAGGACTTCTCGCAGAAGCAATGACCGGCGGAGGCCGTGCCCGGGCGAGTGAACAGAGCAAGAAGTGCCGTTCGCTCGCGCGGATTCAACCCTGGGGCAAACGTTTTCACTATCGATTCCTTCCATCTATTATGGAATCATCTCCCATAAGGAGACTCTTATGAGACGTTCTGAATGGATTCTTCCGTTTGTGATTCTCGCCACCCTGACGACCTCTTCCGCGAACGCCGGCATCTTCATTGAGCCGACCCTCGGGGTGGACTACGGAATGATACAGCAGGATCTCGACAACTCGTCTACCCCGGGTAAGGAAACCGGGAACAGCACGCTGATGACCGGCCGGGCGGGCTTCCGCACCGGCTTCACCTTTGGTCCTGCTTTCGCGGGCCTGACCGGAGGACTGGGAATGGGCACCCTTTCGGACGACAAGAGTACTTCGACCAACGCGGCCATTCATTGGAATATGGGGCTCGTTGCAGGACTTGAACTCGGAAGCTTCCGCTTCTGGGCTCAATACTCGCCCTTCGACCAGATCAAATCGAAAGGCTATGCACTCGACGCCACGACACTCAAGCTAGTCGATGCCACGTTCAAGGGCTACTCCTTGGGAGGCGGTATCGGTTATCGGATCGCACCGCTGGTCAGCTTGAACTTTGAAGTCACCTCGGCCTCATACGGATCCTCCGTCATCAACGGAGCCACCACGACCTATCCGGTTACCGCAAGTGGCACGACCATGAGCAAGCCCTCGATGCTGAACTTCGCGCTGTCGGTCAGTATGCCGTTCTCCGTACCGCTGCTGTAACTCAGCCCGAGTTCCACGCAGCAGAGCCAGGCCTTCCATAGGCACTCGCTTTGCCCTGTTCACGCGTAGGGTCTTTTTACTCTCTCCACTGGGGA
>CAYOWB010000241.1:0-3899 GCA_964407515.1 uncultured Bacteriovoracaceae bacterium | reverse complement strand
GCCCGAGCGTGCAGATTTCCAGGATCTACCGGATTGCAACGGCTCCATCGCTACGTCAGCTCGGATCCGAGCGTGGCTGTTACCGGCAGTCCATTCCCCATAGCCGCGCCTCCAGCGATGAAGAACGACACTTGCGGTGGCTCACTCACCGAACTTTTCAGCGCCGCACGAGCTGCCCATCCGGAAGAACTGAACCCCGACTCATCCCGAATCCGCGCTTCGTTTATCTGGCTAGCGATGAATCAGGGTTGGCGCAATCTCGGACCCATCTCTCGCTTTCTCGACTCGGAGTATTCGCCCATCCTCTACTGGACTCGCCAGGCTCCTGCCGCCAGTAACGCCCTCCTCATTGAACGCTATTGCCTTGCAGACACTCGGCTCAGACGCTGGCTGCCCCCGCGGTAGCTATCGGAACTGCTACTGCACCAGAACCCACGCCTGTACACCACGCCACGCCCCTTGCGCGAGCCCGCTCGGCCATCAAGTCGCTCGCGTGACACGTCTGTAACGCCTGACTCCAGCTGTACCGACCAAATTGTTGTTCAAACTTATAATTGGAGCGCTACAGCGCCACCTGTACTCGACGCATTGTATGTAGAACTAACAAAACAAGGGGTACAGCACACCGAAGCATCCCTCTGTCGAGTGGCAGACAGAGAAAAAGTGCGGGACGGCAGAGATCCCGAGAACCCGATCTGAGCCGCACCACCACATCCACCCACATCGCCCCGCGTCAGTCCATGCACCAGATGACACGCACCCGCCGCGCCGTCCCCGCGGACCCGATCTCTTCCACTCCCCCGTCGCTGCACCACTGCTCCCGCAGCATCCCGCCCCCCCCTTGCCTTTCCCTTTCTTTCAAGGAATGATCTCTCTTTCCTCGAAAGAGGGCCTCTGGGAGGGGGTTAGGTTTCCTATGACTAAACGTGTACGCATTTTTTCTTTGGGTGGAAATGAAGTCTCTCCGGTCGACATCAAAGATCCGAAGACCGGCAAGTCAGTGATCCCGGACATCCCTATGCAGTGGCAGCGTACTGCTGATACCTGCAAAGTCATCGCGGACGTCATCGAGAAGAATCCTGACGACTACTACATCCTCACGCACGGGAACGGTCCGCAGGTCGGCAACATCCTGCTTCGCGCGGAATACTCGCGCCCGATCTTGTTCCCGCTGCCGCTGGACATCTGTGTCGCCGACACGCAAAGCGCGATGGGCTACATGCTCGCGCAGCTTCAGGGCGAACTCGACCTGCGCGGCATCCACAAAACCGTCAGTGCCGTCGCTACTCGCGTGGTCGTCAACGGCAATGACCCGGACTTCAAGAATCCGTCCAAATACATCGGTCCGCAATACACGCGCGAAGAGGCTGAAGAGCGCCGTCGCGTAAACGGCTGGAACGTCAAGATGTACGGCAAGGACAAGGAAGGCAACGAGATCTGGCGCCGCGTGGTACCCTCGCCCGTTCCTACCGACGTAGTGGAAGTGGACGTCGTCGAAGGGCTGATGAAGGCTGGCGCGATTCCGATCTCTGTCGGCGGCGGCGGAATTCCGGTCATCGAAAGCGAACCGCAGATCGAAGGCGAAAAGGAGGTCTATCGCGGCAGCTACGGCATCAAGTTCGAACGCGTCCGCAAGCCCGGACAAAAGAAGGCTCGCGTCTTCTCAGGGGTCGAAGCGGTCGTCGACAAAGATCTCGCCTCCGCACTGCTCGGGAAGCTGATCATGGAGCGGGCCAAGGCCCGGGGTGAAGACCTCGAAGTCAGCCTGACCATTTTCACCGCCGAGGACGGCGCGAAGCTGAACTACAAGAAGCCGGACCAGAAGGACCTGCGCAAGCTTACCGTCCGCGAGGCTCAGGAAGTGCTCGAGAAATACCCCGATCAATTCCCGGCCGGCAGCATGGGTCCGAAACTGCGTGCCGTCATGCAGTTCGTTGAATCCGGCGGAAAAGTAGCCTATATCACCAAGACGCCGTTACTCGAAAAGACCCTCGCCGGTGAGGCAGGAACAACGATCGTCCCGTAACAAAAGGTGGCCCCCACCTTTTGGTTTAGCACCGCGTCCTTCTCAGCGAGAATAACAAGGCCGGTGCCGGACAAGTAAGCGGGTACCTTTTTAGAAGGAGAGAAAATGGAAAAGCTCCACAAGCTGCTCGGCGAGACCGAGAAGCTCGACATCAACATGCACAACAAGGACTTCCTCCTGACCTGGGAGAAGTCCGATCACGAAATCCTGGCGACCCTGAACGTCGCGCAAAGCCTGAAGGAACTGTACGAGAACAACATCTCTTGCAAAGTCTTCCAGTCGGGACTCGCGGTATCGCAGTTCCGCGACAACTCGACCCGCACGCGCTTCTCGTTCTCGTCGGCCTGCAACCTGCTCGGCTTGACCGTGCAGGACTTCGATGAGGGCAAATCGCAGATCGCGCACGGCGAGACGGTTCGCGAGACTTCGAACATGATCTCGTTCCTCACGGAGATCGTCGGTATTCGCGACGACATGTACCTGGGCGCCGGTAACACCTACATGCGCGAAGTCGCCGAAGCCCTGGAAACCGGCCACCAGGAAGGCGTCCTTCATCAGCGCCCGACCGTGGTCAATCTCCAGTGCGACGTCGACCACCCGACTCAGTCCATGGCCGACCTAGCTCACCTGCGCGAGTACTTCGGCGGGCTCGACAAGCTGAAGGGCAAGAAGATCGCGATGACCTGGGCGTACTCACCAAGCTACGGCAAGCCACTCTCCGTCC
This sequence comes from uncultured Bacteriovoracaceae bacterium, assembly GCA_964407515.1. Lineage (GTDB taxonomy): Bacteria > Bdellovibrionota > UBA1018 > UBA1018 > UBA1018 > CAYOWB01. Next base: position 1,149 of record CAYOWB010000241.1, on the reverse strand, counting down.
CACAAGGCATCATCGGTCTCATGACCCGCATGGGCATGGACGTGACGCTCGCGCATCCCGAAGGCTACTCGCTGATCCCGGAATGCATGGACGTCGCGAAGAACATGGCCGCGAAGCACGGCGGCTCGTTCAAGCTGGTGAACTCGATGGATGAGGCGTTCAAAGACGCGGACATCGTGTACCCCAAGAGCTGGGCCCCCTTCCACGTCATGCAGAAGCGCACCGAACTTCTCCGCAAGAACGACAGCGCGGGACTCAAGGACCTCGAAAAGCAGTGTCTCGAGAACAACGCCAAGTTCAAGAACTGGGAATGCAACGACGGCAACATGAAGCTCACCAAAGGCGGCAAAGCGCTGTACATGCACTGCCTGCCCGCCGACATCACCGATGTTTCGTGCAAAGCCGGTGAAGTGAGCAAGAACGTGTTCGAACGTTACCGCACCGACACGTATAAAGAGGCCGGCTTCAAGCCGTACATCATCGCCTCGATGATCCTGCTCAGCCGCTTCAAGAACCCGGTGGAAATCCTCCGCCAGCTCGAAAAGCGCGGCCAGAAGCGCGTCGGACTCTAAGAGAACGTCGCGGAAAGCGTGACTATCCAGAGGGGCGGAATTCGCGATGCGGGTTCCGCCCTTTCTCTTTTTCCACCCGTACCTCCCACCTTCTACACACTTAACGCATCGCATCACACCGGAGCTCGAACTAGGCAAAAATCGCCGGAAATTCACCAAATTAGTGTCAAATAAGACACATTGGTAGGATTCAATTGCGTCCCTATAATAATGTATTGTGACTCGGGGATTTGCACGTCAGTGGAAAGTCGCGTCGGCACTCACCGCGCTCGCCTTACTCGGCGGATGCAGCGCGGAAGACTTGCCCATCACCGCGGCCAGCACCAGCGACACGCTCGGCGCGCCCACGGACTTCACCACCACCACGACTACCGCCACGTCGATCCGCATCGCCTGGACCGATAACGCCTTCACGGAGACCGGTTACGAAGTCCAGATGTGCAGCGGCTTCAACTGCACCGCCTTCGTGAATGTCTCAGCGTCTCCGCTCGCCGCCAGTTCGTACACACACAGTGTGACCGGACTCACCGCGAACACGTTCTACCGCTTCCGAGTCCGCGCCATCGACGCCGTGAGC
>CAYOWB010000240.1:2410-3979 GCA_964407515.1 uncultured Bacteriovoracaceae bacterium | reverse complement strand
CCGAACTGCCTCGACGACCCCGTCCGGAACGAGACCCCCGCCCCTCCGTGCGACAGATCCTTGAACTCGATGTGCTGATCCGGCATCTCCGCGAAAAAGCGCGAAGCCTCCTGATAACTGATGTTTCCCCAGATGCGGCGGATCACGGCGTTGAGCAGATAGAGCCGCTCACGAGCCCGCGTCATACCGACGTAGCAAAGACGGCGTTCTTCCTCGATCTCGCCCTCTTCCTGCTCTTCCCAGGGACGTACTGACGGGAACAACCCATCCTCCATGCCTCCCAGGAACACCACCGGAAACTCCAACCCCTTCGAAGAGTGAAGACTCATCATGCTGATCGCGGGAAGATCGGGGTTATCCTTGTCCGTCTCGGAGACCAAAGCCGACTGCTCCAGAAAGAGCGCCAGCTGACTCACCGGCTGAGCTTCCTCTTCCTCCACGGGGCGTCCTTGCTCCGCCCCCGCCATGTCTTCCTCGAACTCCTGAAGAAGCGTGTCGAATTCTTCCAAGTTCTCGATACGCGCGAGAGACTCTTCCGTCCCCTCTTTCCTGAGCTCGACCACGTACGCCGTCTCATCGAGAATGAGGTGATACAGCTCCGATAGCTTCAGTTTGGCTTGCTCCTCGATCAGCTTATCCATCAACTGGACGAATACGTTGATCTTGCGCGCGACCGATGTCGAAGTCAGGCCTGGCTCGCGCACGACCCGCTGCAGAGCATCCCAGTACGAGGCACTGGAATTCTGCATGAGCATCTCGCTATGCAGCTCTTCCAACCGATCGAGCGTCGTCTTACCGATGCCCCTCGCCGGAACATTGATGATCCGCTTCAAGCTCACCGAGTCCGCCGGGTTCATGATCGCCCGGAAGTAAGCCAACACATCTTTGATTTCCTTGCGGTCAAAGAACCGAAGCCCCCCGACGATGCGATACGGGATCTTCTCGCGGCGGAGCATTTCTTCGAACTGCCGGCTCTGAGCATGGGTGCGATAGAAGATCGCGAAGTCTTTGTAGCTGTATCCCTCATACGAGGCGAGGCGCTTGATCTCGTTAACGACGACATCGGCCTCCGCGCGTTCGTCAGGGACCTGAATGCGGACGATCGGGGCCCCCTCCTCGTTATCCGTCCAAAGCGTCTTGTCCTTTCGCTCGCGATTATTGCGAATGACCTGGCTCGCGGAGTCGACGATCGTCTTGGTAGACCGGTAGTTCTGCTCGAGTTTGATCACCTTGGCGCCGGGATAGTCCTGTTCGAAATCCAGGATGTTTCGGATATCAGCGCCACGCCACTTGTAAATCGACTGGTCCTCGTCACCGACAACACAGATATTGGCGTGCCCACCGCTAGCCGCGCTCGCCAGCGTCGAGAGCAACAGGTACTGCGCCCGGTTCGTATCCTGATACTCGTCCACGTGAATATACCGGAAGCGCCGCTGATACTTCTGGCGAACGGCCATATTGTCGCGCAGCAACCGGTACGTCAGACAGATGATCTCACCGAAGTCCACGGCGTTGTTCGCGAACAACTCCTTCTGATACTGCTCGTAAACATTCTTGAGGTGGCGGCCG
>CAYOWB010000240.1:0-2360 GCA_964407515.1 uncultured Bacteriovoracaceae bacterium | reverse complement strand
TGGCTCGATTGATCGCGGCCTGGAATGCCTTCGGACTGAACGCCTTGTCGTCCAAGTTCATCCGGTTCACGATCCCCTTCACCAGGCTCAGCTGATCGGAGTCATCGTAGATCACGAAGGGCTTCGTGAACGGCGTGTGCGCCATCTCACGACGAAGCAACCGGACGCAGACAGCATGAAAGGTTCCGATCTCCGGCATGGAAATGGGAAACTCCGCGCCCACCAGCCGCTGCACGCGTTCACGCATCTCGTTGGCGGCCTTGTTCGTAAAGGTCACCGCCAGGATCGAATGTCCCGGAACGTGACACGCATCCATCAGAAAGGCGATACGGGCCGTCAGCATGCCCGTCTTCCCGGATCCCGCCCCGGCGAGAACGATGAGCGGCCCCTCTGTCGTGAGACAAGCTTCCTTCTGCGGCGAATTTAACCGCGCCAGGTACTGCGGCTCAGGACCACTGGGGCGCGCCGGCTCGAACTGATACGGAGTGGGAGCCACGGAAGGCGACTCCCCGGAACGAGGCTTTGCCGGCTGCGCGCCGATCGCGCCAAAATCAAAATCGAATTCGTCCTGATGGCTCATAAAGCTTGTTACATCCTAGGCTGATGGAGCGACTGACGCGCCACTTCGCGATCATACGCGAGACGGGCGTTGTAAACAAAGAGGAGCCCCGCCACCCGGCCGTCATCCGCCAGCACGGCCGCGCACGGAATATCCTTGAAGAGTCCCGAGGTCACCGAGAGCTTGTCATCCGCTTTGACAGTCGGCGCTTTGAAGCGAGTCCGGTACAACAGGTCTTTCGCTTCAAGCAGCTTGGAGAGCGGTGAATTCGCGGACTGAGGATCCTGCGCCTGCCAACCTTCCTGAATCATGTCGGCAGTCAGCATTCCGACATAAGCCCCCTGGCTGTTCACCACCGGAATGAAGGGATATCGCAAGTTCATGATGCGAGCATGGAGTTCCGAAACCGGCTCTCGTTCATGCACGGTCTCATGATCGCTCACCATCGCGTCGCGAACCCGGATCGAGTTGAGAATCGAAAGCGATCGGCCTTCCTGAAACAGGATACCGCGAGCCTCCAGGTCTTTTTCGATCAAAGTCCGCATTCCAAGGCGGCTCCTGAGTTCGCGAGCCCCATAGGCGGCAACCAGGCAAGGCAGCAGGACGCTGATGTTCTGCGTCAGCTCAAAGGCAACCAGCGCTCCGGCGATCGGCGCACCGAACACCGCGCCCCAGAAGGCAGCGGCCCCCGCAAGCCCCGAAACGACGGCGAAGCCGGGCACCCCCTGGAACACCAGGAAGTTGATTCCATAACCGAGAAACCCGCCAAGTGCGAACAGCGGCCACAGAACCCCCACCGTACCGAAAGCCGACAACACCAGCGCGATAGTCAGGAGCTGAGTCACGAACAGCAGCCCCACCTCCGGCATCAGCCGTCGAGACCACAACACCTGTTCCAACAAAGTCCACGCCGGCGCATGCCCGCCCTTGTAAACCAGAATCACGAGGAAGAGCAGGATACCGCCCGCCAGCGTCCGCATCCAGGTCTGCGTCTGAAAGAGATCTTGCAAGCTCTCCTGGCAGTACCGGATGAAGCGGAACAGCGCCATGCCGATCAACCCCGCTGCCACGATGATCACGGCGATGACGAGCCATTCGCGCCACGACAGGAAATGAAAGCCGTAGAGCGCTCCGCCCAGATTAAAGGTGTCCATCGGCATGCGCTCGACCGGAACCAGTCCTGTCAGGAAACGAATTCCAAGGAAGGCGCTCAACGCACTGAGCGCGATGGAAATCGTGCGTCCCCCGAGGCCCAACTCCAGCGGCATCATGACCGCCGCGAACGGCGCACCGAACGCCGCCGCGACACCCGCTGCCAAAGCGCACGCCGCGTCCGTCCGGCGTTGCTGCTCGAACCACTTCGAAGAGCGGCTCCTCACCCTCATCGCCGCCGCATGCACGAACTCCACTGCCGCGCCTTCGGGACCCACGATCCCTCCGAACAACGTCAGGAGCGAAGAGATGATGCCTCGAAGCACCCAACGGAGCGGGGAATCAGCCGCGGACGAGGAATGGATGTGAACGATGAGATCGGTGATCCCATCGTAGTTTCGGTTGCCCGCACGCCGGTCCAGAAGAAAACGCTGAAACAGCATGGCGACAACCGCCACACCCAGAACCAGAATCGGAGAGAACCACGGAATGCTTGTCAGATAAGCCCGGCTGTACCGGGGTACGGCGACTACGACTGCGGCGAGCAGACCGAACAGTACGGGCTTCATCATCATAGAGCTATTCCACCGTCACGCTCTTCGCGAGATTCCTGGGCTTGTCCACGTCCGTTCCCTTCAGGCACGCCAGC
>CAYOWB010000239.1:3584-3994 GCA_964407515.1 uncultured Bacteriovoracaceae bacterium | reverse complement strand
CTTGCCGCTCCTCTGGGCGACCGGGACCGGAGCCGACGTCACGCGGCGTCTGGTCGCGCCGCTGGTCGGCGGGATCGCGGTCAGCTTCGTGATGGAGCTGCTCGTGTACCCTGCGATCTTCGCGATTTGGAAAAGCTACTCGTTGCGACGGCGCTTGAACCGCACCGGATCGCCCCATTCGTCGTAGTGGATGCTTTCTCCGATGCTGTGGATGCGCCGTTCGAGGCATCCCTTGCAGTGGTCGACGTCGTCTTCCACGCACGGCTTGCCATCATAGAGCAGGTAGCGCTTACGATAATCCGTCGCCGTGATCTGCGGCATGATGATGTTCGCTCCCGCGCGAAGTCCCAATTCGCGGCCTTCGGGGTGTAAGGCCTGAAGCGCCGTGGTCGAGGCGATGTTCACGTCCT
>CAYOWB010000239.1:0-3574 GCA_964407515.1 uncultured Bacteriovoracaceae bacterium | reverse complement strand
GGTGAGCGAGATCATGCGCAGCCCCAGTTCGAACCGCCGGCGCTGTTCGCCGATCGAGTTGGCCGCTGCTTCAGCCAGGGGCGTTTCGTGGTGAACCACGTACGGGCCCATTCCGATCATGTCGATATCCATCTCCTTGAAGAACAGGATGTCGCCCGCGAGGTCGTCCAGGGTCTGATGTGGGAGTCCGATCATGACGCCCGTCCCGACTGCGTAGCCGAGGCTGCGCAGGTCCTTGAGGCAGCGCACGCGTTCTTCCCAGCTGTGGTCGGCGGGGTGGAGTTTCGAGTAAAGCTCAGGATTGGAACTCTCGATGCGAAGCAGGTAACGGTGTCCGCCGGCTTTGTACCAGCGTTCGTAAGTCTCTTTCGACTGTTCGCCCAAGGAGAGGGTGATGCCGAGCTTCCCGTCGCTGAGGTTCTTGATGTCGTGGATGACTTCCTCGACGAAGGCGGTGAACTTTTCGTCGTTCCGCTCTCCGGATTGGAGGACGATCGAGCCGTAGCGGTTCTGGTGGGCCCACTTGGCCGACTCGAGAATCTCTTCCTTGGACATGAGGAAACGGTCGACCGAGGTATTGCCCTTGCGGATCCCGCAGTAGAGGCAGTCCTTCCGGCAGATGTTGCTGAACTCAATGATCCCGCGGAAGTAGACGCCAGTTCCAACGGTTTGTTTCTTGATCTCGTAGGCTTTTTGGCGGATCAGCTCGGCCGCCTTGGAATTTCGGACGTTCAAGAGGGCGACTAGGTCCTCACGGGTCAGTTCGTCCTTCTGGAGCAGCTGGGCGACTTGGTCGGTTTCCATCGTTCTCCGTTCTACACGAATGCCTCGGAATAGGCTATAGTCGCCGCGACCGGTGCTAGGAGGCAGTTTTGTCCGAGAAGGTTTTAGGCCAGAAAAAGGTGCTAGTGGCCATGAGCGGGGGCGTGGACTCGTCCGTCGCCGCCCATCTACTGAAGCAGGCAGGATTTGACGTCACGGGCGTCTATATGTGCCTCGGTTCCGCCGGTGATCCGGATAGCGATACGCGGGGATGTTGCTCGCCCCAGGACGCCGCCGATGCTCGCATGGTGGCGCAGAGGCTCGGGATTCCGCTGTATGTGTTGAATTTGGCCGACCAGTTCGGATCCATTATCGAGTATTTCATTGACGAGTACCGGCAGGGGCGCCCTCCGAACCCCTGTATCCATTGCAACAAAAGAATCAAATTCGGAAAGCTTCTCGACTACGCGACTTCGCTCGGAATCGATTATGTGGCGACCGGGCACTATGCGCGGATGGTGGACGTCGATGGCGGGCGGTTGATTGCGCGTAAGGTGAAGCGTCTCAAGGACCAGTCCTACGTGCTGTTCGGGATCGATCGGGCGGCCCTGGGGCGCATCCTGTTTCCATTAGGTGAAATCGAAACCAAGGATCGCGTGCGTGAGATTGCGCGCGAGATCGGGCTCAAGGTTCACAATAAGCCCGACAGCCAGGAAGTCTGCTTCGTCCCGGATAACGACTACGTCGGCTTCTTGAAGAAGCGTGCGCCCGCGACTTTCAGGCCCGGCAAGATCGTCGATGCTAGTGGGAAAGTGCTCGCTCGTCATGCCGGGATCCAGGGATTCACCATCGGGCAGCGCAAGGGACTCGGGATCCAGGCGACTGGCTCGAACACCGAACCCTTATTTGTCACTGATGTCGATCCTGCGACCGGACGCGTGCGTGTCGGCGGACGGGGAGACCTGCTGCGAACACGGTTGCGAGCGACTGGTGCCAATTGGCACAAAGAGATGCCCAGCGAGTTCGACGCTACCGTACAGATTCGCTATTCCCATATCGGCGTACCCGCGCGAGTCTTTTTGCGTGGCGCCTCGGAGTTCGAGGTGGAGTTCCGCGAGCCCGTCGCCTCCATCACCCCCGGACAAGCCGCCGTTTGCTATGACGGCGACCTGTTGCTCGGCGGCGGATGGATTGAGCGCGAGTAGTGGTTTTTGGGTCCAGCTTCGCCAGCCGAGGAGGGGCTTTTCCAGTGAAGTATGGGTGGAGATCGGACTTCGCCAGAGAAGGTGGAGATCGGACTTTTCTCCACGAGCTCTTCCACATGAAAGTGAGCGCGCGGTCAATGCGACACAAAGTGAGATCCGAATGGTGATTGACCAGGATCTACTTGAGAAGCTGGATCGGATTCGCGACTTACTGGTGCACCGCCTTAAAGGCCGCTCGTATCAAGAACTTCTGGATCAGATGGCCGAGATCGTTCTTAGGAAAGTAGACCCGACGAAAAAAACGGCGTGGGAAGAGCGAGAGGAGCGGAGCCAGCGAGACGGAACTTCGCCAGCGAAGGTGAATATCAGAGCAAAGCAGGAGACTTCTTTGGCGGATAGTGAGTTAACCCGCGATACTTCGCTAGCGAAGTCGGGTTGTGAAAGTGCTGAACCAGCTTCGCCAGCGAAGCCAGGTCCGAAGGAAACGCTGGCCACTTCGCCAGCGAAGTCCCGTTCCCAGAGCCAGGCCACGGAGCTTCTGGACTTCAACCCGCTTGCCATGCTGGCTTTCGATGGAAGCCCGCTCCCAGAAGTTCCGCCGGAGTTTGATATTCCGGAATCACGATACATCCCAGCCAAAACCAGGCGGGCCACTTTTCGGCGAGACGGTGCATGCACCTATAAAGATCCGCAGACTGGAAAGGTTTGTGGCGCGACTTACGGACTTCAGTTGGAGCACATCAAGCCCTTCGCGCACGGCGGGAGTCATGATTCGTCGAATCTTCGCGTGCTGTGCAGACAGCATAATGCCCTGATGGCACGGAGGCAGGGGCTGTGAGTTGAGTGCGCCGTTGTCAGGGGATTGTGTGGGAGTAGAAATCCGTTAAGGCAGGGGAGGCTCGCTCCGTATGGGAGCGAGGCTTGTCCATGTGTGGGGGCGAGGCTTGCCCATGTGTGGGGGCGAGAACTCGCAGCTCCCGCAAGCTCGCAGCCTCGGGAATTCTCAGTCTTGCAAACCCACATCCTCCCGCCAATCCCTAGCCTCGCTCAGTCTCCGGGTCGGCCACCTCGATACCGTCCACGTACATCTCGTTTCCTGTACGTGTCTCGAGGGGGCCTCCGCATCGAGGGCACAGGAAGATTGGCTCGCGGAGTTCGAATTCGGCGGAATCGTGCGGACAGAATCCGCGGAGTGGGACTTCGTCGATCACGAGTGTCGCGTGATGCATGAGGGGCGCTTCTTTCTTGAGGACATCGAAGTGAAGCGTCAGCGATTCCGGGATGATGGCGTGAAGGCGGCCCGCTTTGAAAACCACTTTTTGAACCTCGGTCCGGACCTTGGATTGAACCAACTGGTCACTCACGATGGCGATGATCTTTTTCGCGATTCCATGTTCGTGCATGAGTTATCCCTCTTAGTGGCATTCCTGCTGGCAGCATTCGCCCGCTCAAGTCACCTGGTCAAGCCGCCTGCTGAGGTCACCGACCTAAGCCGCTCACCTAAGCCACCCGTCCGGGCGCAGCCACGCCAAAACCGCAGCCACGCCAAAATCGCAGCCACGCCAAAATCGCAGCCACGCCAAAATCGCAGCCACGCCAAAATCGCA
>CAYOWB010000238.1:0-4005 GCA_964407515.1 uncultured Bacteriovoracaceae bacterium | reverse complement strand
GCCAATGCTGCCCACCCTCTCTTTCAAAAAATTCATCCTAGTTTTTCAAAGAACAAGCGCCACCCTGTTTCGTCGTTTTGCTCGACTTACGTTGTGTGTCGCGTGGGACGAGTAAATAGCGAAGACTCATTTCGGCTGCAACACTATTTTTTGTGTTTTTTGCATTTTTTTCAAAATGAGCCAAAAATGGCTGATGCGCTCCGCGTCAACTTTTCCTCCAAGATTTGATTTTATACCCGATCCCGGGGGGGGAAGCACAAGTGGGGGAGCTAGCCGGGCGCCTGGAACAGCAAGCACCGAGGTGCAAAACGCACGATCAGGCCCCGTCGAGCTGCTTTTAGAGCACGCGCCTAATGAACCAAACCGGTAAATCCTCGGCAACCAGCATGGGCCCGCTCCCATGAAGGACGGCGTGAGCCAATACAGCGTGCAATTCGGTCACTCCAGCCGGCCAATCGTGACTTTCCAGGATTAAGGCAGCTGGCTCGGAAATCCTGCAAATGATGCGACCGGTCCGCCGGCAAAGCCGTCCGAGCGTTTCATGCAAGAGCTCGTTGAAGTCGCACGGATCTAGCGGACGCGGTTGAACTCGAACACACGCCAGGCGACGTCTGCACAAAATCGCGGGCCGTCGGCCCGGAATCGTCCTGCGTCGCCCTCTTCCCCCCTGCTCTCCCCGCCCTGACTTATAGATCGCACTCACATTTCCCATACTAGGCCCCTCCTGCCTGCTCAGTTCTGTAGTTCGTGTTTAGGCGCCTCAAAGCAAGGGCAATACCAGCCGCGATCTCCGCTAAAACACAGCTCTCACGCCATTCAGGCAGACGAGTGAGGGGTTCCGCCCAAGAGTCTCCGGTAAATCGTCGGGAGTGAGCCACACAGATAGCATCCACCGTTGAACACTGCGGGCAGCTCACGGTACTCTTATGAAATACCACCGAGTGAATACCCAAGGAGGGACTCCGTGAAGAACGCTGCGACGATCCTGGTGTGCGACGACGACCCGCTGTTTCACCTCACGCTCAAACACGCGCTCCAGAGCAAATTCGAGATACGTTCAGCGTATAACGGAGATGAAGCGCTGGCCATCATCCGGAATCACTCGATTGACATCCTCCTGCTCGACATCCAGATTCGCAGTGGAAATGAAGGGCTCACCTATATTCCTAAATTCAAGGACTGCGATCCGGACCTGACTATTATTATGTCGTCGGGATTGACCGACTTCGCGACCGTTCGAGAGGCGATGAGATTGGGCGCGGCGGACTACGTGGCAAAGGACGCGGGCCCCGATGAAATCGAGCACGCCGTCCGCAGAACGCTGGAAAAACGGTTCCTGGTCCAGCGTACGCAGCAGCAGAATTCGGAGACGATGAGGCAACAGCAGCAACATCTGCTGGTCGGCAGCAGCCCGGCCATCCTCAATCTCCGGAAGATCATCGAACGAGTGAGAAAAAGCCCAGCAAACGTCGTAATCACGGGCGAAACGGGCACGGGAAAAGAAGTCGTCGCGCGACAACTCCGCGGCACGCTCCCCGACGGCTCCATTGCGCCTTTCGTGGCGATCGATTCGGCGACGATTCAGAGTTCGACCGCTGAAAGCATTCTTTTCGGCCACGAGAAGGGCGCCTTCACCGGCGCTGAGAAGATGACGAAGGGCGTATTCGAGGAAGCAAACGGCGGAATCGTCTACTTCGACGAAATCGCGAACATGCCACTCGATATTCAAGCGAAGCTGCTTCGGGTGCTGCAAGAAAAGGAAGTGAGCCGACTTGGCTCCGCTCGCACGATGAAGCTCGATTTTCGGGTCGTGTGCGCCTCGAATCAGGATCTCGACAAGATGGTCGCGGAAGGCCGGTTCAAGCACGATCTTCTGCAGCGAATCGGGGTGATTCCGATCGCGCTGCCCCCTCTCCGCGAGAGAAAGGAAGATCTCCCGCTTCTGCTGGAACACTTCGCTAGAAGACACCTCCCTCCCGGCGGTTCACTCACCTTCACGGAAGGCGCGATCGAGGTGCTTTCGAATTACTCATGGCCAGGCAATATCCGAGAACTGAGTAACGTGGTCGCTTACCTGGCCGCCATGACGGAGGGAACGGAAGTCGACCTCGCGGATCTTCCACCAAAGCTTCGCGACGCGGCGAGACCGGAGCGGCTATCCGCGGCAGAAACGGCATCGGATAACGCCTCGTTTTACGATCGGGTGGCTGGCTTCGAGAAAAAGCTGCTCACGGATGCTTACGCGATCCACGGAAATAACATCAGCAAAATGGCGCTGGCCCTGGGAATGGATCGCTCGCACCTCTATTCCAAACTGAAGGAATACGGGATTCACACGGCTCGGAAGTAGCGGCATCAGACCGAAGAATCAGAGGAATCTGACCAGAGGAAACCCGACACAGATACCAGCCGAGCGCGAGAACGCCCGCAAGTTGGACCACCTTTCTTCCCAAGAGATGTAGTTGAATTCGGCGAACACTCCGTCCGTCCCCCACCGGAGCCAGACGTTGTAGTAAGCCTTTCCCTGGATCGAAGGATAGATGAATGCCCCTAGTGCGGCGCTGTAGCCAGGAAGGACCGCATCTCTCAGAATGGCTTCCACTCCTTGCGGTGCACCGAAAACGAAGCGATTTCCACCCTCGGAAGCGAAGCCGAGCAGGTGTCCACCCAGCATCAGATTCAGGGAAAAACGGCGATCCATGGAGCGGACGGACTCGCTGTTCAGGTACACACCCAAGTCCGTATTCAACTTGCCGTGAACTGCCGTCGCATTGAAGGCAACCACTCTCATGGTCTCGGAAACGAAATAGCTTCCGTACAGCGTCACGAGCGGCGCGACGGTGTTCACGTTCACGCCGGGGGAATCAAACTTGTACAGATAGGGCCCCACGCCCACGCCGAGACTGCCGAGCTTCAGCTTCTCGGCGATACGGTATCCGATCCGGAGTTCATGCTGTCCGGCGACGAGCTTCACGGAACCGGGAGTCGACTTAAGCCGCAGAGCCCACACGGAGGGACTCGATGCCGGAGTGTCGATCCCGCCGATGCGCACCGACTGTCCGACCCCATCCCAGAACACGAAAAGTTCTAGCGTCGAGGTGCGATGAGAGTCACCTTGAGCGTAAACGAGCCGGCAGCCGATGTACGCCCACTCGTCCTGCTTCGCTCCGGTGGACTCGACCGTCAGGCGGAACGACGAACATCCGGAATCAACGAAAACCGGAGATTTTTGCGGGTTTTTCGGCCGATATCGAACTAGGAGCGTCCCCTTTTCCACTCCTCCATCCTTTCGAACGATGGAGAGGTGAATAGGATTGCGGTCACCTGAAATCAGCGCGATCGGGATCGCGGCGAAACCGACGCCCTCCCGGGTATCGAGCGCCTGATGAAAACCGCCGTTGGAGATCTGCCCATCGGTCACGCCTTCGGCCCGGATCATCAGCCGGGCCCGAGGAACGACCAGAACCTCGCTGACACGAACCCACTCGAGGCTCTTGCGCCCAAGCGAGAAGCGGACGCCGCTCAAGGGCGCGCCATCCCACTCCAAGGTATAGTCTTCCGAAGCCATGGAGCCGGGAGCGAACGCAGTAGGCACGGACTCGGATACGGCTTCGCGGGCGATATCCGAGGAAAGCGTATGCACGTACGCGGACACAGGACGCGAAGTCAGCGTAAGAAGGCCGAACAGCGCGATTGCCGGCAAAGCCACCTGAACAGCGACACGAGAAGAGGGAAACCAGTCTGACACAGAACAATTCTAGCTGTCCGCAAAGGGGTGCACAAGCCGCACCCGAATTCGCGGGAAGGTCCGGAATGCCTTGCGGGCGAAATCCTCCAGCGTCAGCTTTCCGGAAAGGAACTTTGGGCCCGGAACCAGGGTCACAACCTGCGACTGAGCTTGGGAGGTGGCCAGCGAGGTGGAATGAAGGGCGAGAAGAATCCCCTTCTTCGCCGACTGGGGAGCCAGGTCATATCGAGTCACGCCTTCGCGCTTCATCAACGTGT
>CAYOWB010000237.1:0-4061 GCA_964407515.1 uncultured Bacteriovoracaceae bacterium | reverse complement strand
GACCTGCGGTTTACAAAACCGCTGCTCTACCAGCTGAGCTACTCCAGCCCAAGAACCAATTCCAGAGGACAAACGAGTCCATCCGGCCTACGGCCAGCGTGTCTGTGCAAACTTCCACTCTTTAAGCAAAAAGTCAACGAAGTTTCTGTTGATTTTTCAGAAATGCATCAACCCGTTGCGTCAAAGCCGCTGTCGCAGTCCCAGGTCCGCTACCGAAAGCCTTCAACCAGACAGACAGCTTAACCGCTGCTCCACTCTAAGCAAAGAGCTTCGTAGACGGAACTTCAAAACCACGCAAAGATTGAAATATGAGCCAAGGAGGGCCTAGAAAACTTCCGGTATTACTCGTCCAACATACGCCTTACGAGCATCCCGCCGCAGTCCGACGGGCTCTGGAGTCTCAAGGCATCACCTCGATTTGCGTTCACACGTATCTCAACGAAAGACTTCCTGCAATCGATGAAATCCGCGGAGTGATCTCCATGGGCGGCCCCATGAGCGTTAACGATGAGGCGAATCATCCGTGGATCCGAAGCGAGTGCGACCTCCTTAAAGGCTGCATTGACCGCGGCCTCCCCACACTGGGGATCTGCCTGGGCGGGCAGCTCATGGCCAAGGCACTTGGAGCACGAGTTGAGGTCAATCCCGTGAGTGAGATTGGTTGGCACTCGATTGTGATCAACTCGGATGGACAGCGCGACCCAATACTCGGTGCGGCCGGCACGACCCCGCTTGTCTATCAATGGCATCACGAGACATTTCATATCCCATCAGGGTCCACTCCCCTCGCGCAATCATCGGCATGTCCCAGACAGGCTTTCCGGGTCGGGACTCATGCATATGCGCTTCAGTTTCACCCTGAAGCGGATAGCCAGATGCTTCATGACTGGCTGGCGGCCGACGGTATTGAAGAGGAGCTACGCGGCCTACAGGCACAGGAAGGGCCTTGCACCATTCAGGATGCCGAGACACAGAAAAGACATGCGCTTTGCGGAGAGCAAACATGCGTGAAGTTTCTCGCGGCCATCGGGCAGCTCTTTCGCGAGCATCCGTACGAGCCAGTGAACAACTCGCTGCTCGCGCAGCTAGAAAGTCTGGCCAAGAATGAAGAACGCCTTCTTCTCACGCTGAAGGGCGCCTTCGGCCAAAGCATTCACATCATCGGCCACATCACGACGCTGCTATCAATCCGCGATGGAGAATTCGTGATCTTCAGAGAACAGGACAAGCGTCTCTGGCCGGTCCGATTGGATCACGTCGAGACAATCACGCCAATCGAGCCATAAAGATGCCAGCAGCAACGGAAACATTCAGGGAAGTCACGCCGTCGCTGGCAGGGGCGACTTTGCACAAAACATCACAATTCTCTTCGGTGAGCCGGCGAATGCCCTTCTCTTCATTTCCCAGCACAACCAGCCAGGGGCGGTCTTTTCCGATACTGACGATTTCATCTCGGGCATGTTCGGAAGTGCCGAGAACCCACACGCCAGCTTCTTTTGCCGCATCGAGTGCCTGCTGCAGATTCGTCTGAAGAACGAACGGGACATACTCCATTCCTCCGGACGCGATGTCATAGACGGTGGACGACAGAGGTGCAGAACGTTCGTCGGTCACGATGATTCCCTGGACACCAAAGAAGGCTGCAGTCCGGAAAATCGCGCCGACATTATGGGGATCCTGAACCTGATCCAGCGCCAACCAAAGGCCATGTCCGCCGCTCCGCTCTTTGGCGTCTTCAAAAAGCTCTTCCAAAGAGATCCCTTGCCGCTCGCGCACATTCGCCGACGTGACCCCCATGCGGCCACCGGTATCCGATTTCTTCTCGGACTTGGATTGGACAAGAGGAGCGCCACGTCCCTCGCGAATCTTGTGTTCACGCGCCAGCTTGGCCACCAGGCCCCACGGGTCACTGGGTTGAACTGTCTTGGGCAAACAGACTTCAAGGACTTCCTGGGGACGCTCGCGGAGTGCCGCGATCACGCTATGCGGGTTCTTCAGTTGCAAGGCCATGAGCCGCTTTTAAGCCGAAATGCGTCGAACGGAAAGGTCTTTTAGTACGGACTCAATCACGCCCCCCGGGTTCGAGCTTCCGGTGATCGGACGCCCCATCACGATGGCGTCCGCGCCGACCTCCGCGGCCTCTCGCGGCGTCATGACTCGGCCCTGGTCATTGGTTTCGGCGCCGACAGGACGGATACCCGGCACAACGGTGTAAAGCGCCGGAAAGTTTTCACGAATCAGCGGCAACTCGAGGGCGGAGCACACGATGCCATCGGCTCCCCAGGCACAGGCATGCTGCGCCAGACCCGACACGGCGGTACTGACGGTAGCAGCATGTCCTGTAAGGCTCTCAGCGACTTCCGCCCAACGGACGTCATCAAATGAAGTGAGGACACTCACGCCGATAATTTTGGGACGGATCGATGAAATGGCGTCCAACTCTTGAGCGACGGCCTTGACCATGGCGCTCCCGCCGGAGAGGTGCAGCGTGAACATCTCCACGTTGAGCAGGGCGGCCTGAACGGCAGCTCGTGCGACGGTATTGGGGATGTCGTGGAGCTTCAGATCGAGAAAAACCCTCTTTTTGCGGTGAACCAATTCCCGAACGAAGTCGGGGCCGGCGGCCATGAAGAGCTCCAGACCTACCTTATAGATGAGCGGAAACTCTTCCACCTTCTCAACAAAACTCAGCGCCTGGTCAACACGGGGAAAGTCCAGGGCGACGATCAGCTCAGTGCCAGACTGCCGTTCCATCTCGAAGAATCTCCTCATGGTTGAAATCCGATGCAAGCAGACTGCTCAGCAGGCTGCGGCATTCAGCAATATGTATCGTTTTTTGTGAATGGCGACATCGCGGCGCCGCACCACGCGCTTCGAGACACTTCGCATTCGTCGAGGCGCGATGCCAAGAAGCACTATTGACCGCCATGGCACAGCAACATAGTCGGTGCGCTTCGCAGTCGCAAGCAGGAGTGAGAAAAACTTTTCGCACATCTCATGGATTTTGAAGAGCAGTCCAAAGAAAGACGCTTGCGATGACGCAAAGACGCGATAAACTTTTTGCCCGAGGGGAAGACAAACGTCTTCAGTAGGGGAGATCATCGATGAAAGTGTGGAAGAGGCGTTTTATCGCCGTTCTGGCGGTTCTTTGCTTTTTAAGCCTGGCGGATCAGGCTCTGGCGGAGGACTTAGCTCTCGTCAACGTGACGAGCGATAGTTACGCGCCTGGAACGGTGAAGCCGTTCATCCTGGTTTTGAATGGAAATGACGACGTTATTGAAGTGAGATACGACGATCTCTCCTGGCCGATCCAGCAGGTTAACCAGGGAATCACGCTACTCGAAGTCCAGGGACACAAGATCGTTACGCTGCGCGGCCAGAATATCGACGGCCATCACGGCGGAACAATCATACTCAGCTATACTAAAAATGCTTTGACCGGCGCGAGCGGAAAAGTCGTCTTCGAAGTGCGGCGTGAACCGGAATGGACCGCGTACAAGAACAATCAGCAGGGCCGTGTCCCCTTCAAGAACATGTTCCTTAAGAAGAATGAAATTCTCGGACAGGCCGTTGGAGTCGAGAAGGTTCAACTCTTCTGATCTGAAGTTTCAATTCCAAAAGATTTGATCTTTCGATGTAGGTGGCTGCGCTCAATCCCGAGCGCAGCCGCTGTCTTTGAGATGTTCCAATCGTTTTCCTTCAACGCCTTGAGAATGAACTCCTTTTCAAACTCCTGACGAGCGTCTCGGAGATTCTTCGGCATCTGCGTCTCACTCGGATGAACTTCGGACACGGCTCCTTCGATCCGAAGACCAGCGCCGTCCTCTTCAAGATGTCCCAGAAGCGACTCGGCCGAAAGAGGACGCGACTCTTCTTCCGGAGCGCCAAGGATCACGATACGTTCGATCAGGTTCTTGAGCTCACGAACGTTCCCCGGCCAACTGTAAGCGACGAGGACGTTCATCGCCTCGAGCGTGATCTGCCTCTCGGGCTTGCCGTGCGCGGAACAAGACTCCTTCATGAAATGCTTCACCAACAGCGGGATGTCGTCTTTGCGCTCG
>CAYOWB010000236.1:2127-4075 GCA_964407515.1 uncultured Bacteriovoracaceae bacterium | reverse complement strand
TTGATGCCGGCTTGAAACTGGCCCATGCTGTCGACGGCGGCTGCGCCCTTGGCCATTTCGGCGCCGTCGTTCTGATAGGCGAGAGTCGATTTATGAAGACCCCAGGAGTAGCCGCGGAGGTAGCCTTCGAGGCGACCGTTTCCGCCGCCGAAGCGCTCAGCCATGCGTTCAGCCTCATCGCGGCCGAACTCGCAGGCCAAGACATGGCGTCCGGTCGAATTCGCGAACTTCTCGCACTCGGCGTACTTGGCTGGCTTGGTATTGATGAAGTTCAGATCGACGGCGGGGCCGTCGTAATATCCTGCGCTCGCGGTGATGCCGAGGGCTCCCGCCGCGGCCACGAACGCCAAAACTGCATTCCTCTTTTTACTGATCATGTTCTCTCTCCGGTTTCGTTTTGGGACGCTCCATGGGGGAAGAGCGTCTTTGTCGGGCATGAAGCCAGAACCGTACCAAAGTGATCCTTTTCTAACTGCTTGATTTTACGTAGGCAGAAAGGCCTTAGAAGTGGTGCACTTACGCCCAGGCAGAATGCTGGTGGTGTTTTGGCTCCGCAGGGGTGAGACCGCGCTTGGGTGTCCAAGGGGTGGGCACCTGTTTATGCCTTACTTCAACAGGATCGGAAATGTGGCCTGTCTTCAAGCCTTTGGATTGGCAGGGTTCTTGATGATTGGTGGGGTGAGGATTCTCACCGATGAAGAAGCGACGCTTACTCCTTGGGTTCCTTGTGGCGATGGCGATGTCCGCCTATTCCACCTGGGCGGCGGACTTACAGCAGATCATGAGTACTGTTGTGAAACTGGCTGAAGTCGCCAGTGGCTCCGTCTTCGGGCAAGGAAGCGCCGCGGGTGTGGCCGGAGTCGCGGGCGTCGGAGGAAGCATGAGCCTTGAGGTCATGAACTTCGGAAAGTACGGCGTCTTCTGTGTGCCGGCCGTGGATGTGCAGTCCGATGTCGGAGTGTCGGCATTACTCAGTAAGGTGGTCACCTTCGGCTGTTCCTCAAACTCCCATTATTCGGGAGGCTTCGTGACAGGGCTTTTCAGTATCAGTGGAGAAGTGATCGGAGCCCCGGTGGGCGTGTACGGAAGTTTCAGTATCGGCGTGAACTATGAGTCCTATGCGAAGGAATTGAAGGCCGCCGTGCGTGCCGGTGATCTGGATCCGGTGGCTCTGGCGATCGAGTTGACCTCTTTGGCAAACGAGTCACGAGCGATCACTTCGGGGAATCCGCAACACGTCCTGGGACGGCTCCTGGCTTTGAGCGCGACGAACTTGATCGTTAATCGCAAGGATGTCTCGAAGTGGATACAGGGCGCCATGCAGGCCTCTATGGCTGAGTACCTTCGAGGCAAGCGGAACGGCTTCACCGTGGCCGCGATGTCGCGGGCCTTGAGTCGCGGTACCGAGGGCCTGATTCGTGACCTTGAAGCGTATTACGGCTATCGGTATCCGAACCTGACGCACTCCCTTCGACTGTTTCAGCGCAGCCTTACGGGTTGCAATGGGCTTGCGCTCGGAACGCAGGCGGCGCTTTCGGTGAGTCCCGTCGCCTTCGGACTTGAGTTCAGTCACTATGTCCTGCTGGCTGAGATGGATTACCTGTCTTTCTTTGATGGGACGCTTCTTCGCCTGCCTTTCCTTTTCCGGGACAAGTGTTCGGCTGACGTGATCGGACCGCGCTACATCCAAGAGGCGCTGAGACTTCTCTGAGGTATAATGAATCCATGAAACTCGTAACGGTCGTTCATCATAGTCCGAAGGGGCATACGGCTCGACAAGCCGAGTCCGTCGTTCAAGGCGTGCGTTCCGTGCCTGGAGTGCAGGGAGAGCTCCTCTCCGTCGACCAGGTTCAGGAGAACTGGGATTTGCTGGATCGTTCCCACGCGATCGTCTTCGGGTGTCCTACGTACCTGGGAAGCGTGTCCGGACCGTTCAAGATGTTCATGG
>CAYOWB010000236.1:0-2065 GCA_964407515.1 uncultured Bacteriovoracaceae bacterium | reverse complement strand
TCCGCACAGAGCGGGGATAAGCTGAATGTGCTGATTCAGCTCGCGGTTTTCGCGGCACAGCACGGGATGGTCTGGGTCGGTTTGGATCTGCTTCCTGGAAATAACTCCTCGAAATCCGGGGTGAAAGACCTGAATCGCATGGGGAGCTGGCTTGGGGCCATGGCCCAATCCAATGAGGACGAAGGGCCTGATCTCGCTCCTCCGGAGTCGGACCTCAAGACCGCCGAATACTTGGGTAAACGCATCGCATTGGCCGTTTTGCGATGGAATAAAACCTGATAAGTAGGACAGCTATGGCACCTCATGCGTTTGCCGGGAAACCGGCGCCGAGAAGTATTCTTGTGAACGTCCCTCGTCTTGTGTCGGCGTACTACGCCTACAAGCCGGATCCCGCTATTGCGGAACAGCGCGTGAGCTTCGGGACATCCGGGCATCGCGGATCTTCGCTGGATGTCGCCTTCAATGAAGATCATATCCTCGCGGTCGTGCAGGCGGTGTGTGAATACCGTGCGTCCAAAGGCGTCAATGGACCCTTGTTCCTCGGAATGGACACGCATGCTCTTTCCGAGCCGGCGTTCATGTCGGCTTTGGAGGTTCTTGCCGCCAATGGAGTGGAAACCCGGATTCAGAAGGGACTCGGCTATACGCCGACGCCCGTCGTGTCTCATGCGATTCTCACTTACAATCGGGGTCGCACCACCGGACTCGCCGACGGCGTCGTGATCACCCCCTCGCATAATCCGCCGGCTGACGGTGGTATCAAATACAATCCGCCGCACGGAGGACCTGCTGATAGCGCGGTCACGAAGTGGATCGAGGCGCGTTCGAATGAACTCCTGAAAGTGAAGCTTGAGGGCGTGAAGCGCATGCCGTATCCGCGCGCCCTGAAGGCGTCGACCGTGTCTGAATACGATTACGTCGCGCCGTATGTAGCGGATCTCTCGAATATCGTCGATTTGCCGTTGATTGCCTCGGCTGGGCTGAAGCTCGGAGTGGATCCGCTCGGCGGAGCGGGGGTGGGATATTGGGAGCCCATCGCCGAACGTTATGGAGTGAACATTGAGACGGTGAACTGCGCGGTGGACCCGACGTTCTCGTTCATGACGGTGGATAAAGACGGCAAGATCCGGATGGATTGCTCGTCGCCGTTCGCGATGGCGGGATTGATTGCTTATAAGGACAAGTTCGATATCGCGTTCGGAAACGACCCGGACACCGACCGTCACGGCATCGTGACTCGTTCAGGTGGCCTGATGAATCCGAATCACTATCTGTCGGTCGCGATCTGGTATCTGTTCCAGAATCGTCCGAAGTGGAAGAAAACTTCGGCGATCGGCAAGACGCTGGTTTCCAGTTCGATGATTGACCGTGTGGCGCGGCACTTGGATCGGCATCTCTGCGAAGTGCCGGTCGGCTTCAAGTGGTTCGTCGATGGCTTGATCGACGGAAGTTACGGCTTCGGTGGCGAGGAGAGCGCGGGTGCATCGTTCCTGCGCATGGACGGTAACGTCTGGACCACGGACAAAGACGGGATCATTTTGAATCTGCTCGCGGCCGAGATCACGGCGCGCATGAAGAAGGACCCGGCGCAGATTTACCGTGAACTCGAAGGCAAGTTTGGCAGCCCGGTATACGAACGTCTCGATGCGGTCGCCACGCCGGAGCAGAAGAAGGCGCTTTCCAATCTCAAACCTGAGATGGTGAAGGCTGAAACGATGGCGGGTGAGCGCATCGTCGCCAAGCTGACCAACGCCCCGGGGAACGGTGCCCCGATCGGCGGACTCAAAGTCGTGACGGAGAACGGCTGGTTCGCGGCCCGTCCGTCCGGCACGGAAGACATTTACAAGGTCTACGCCGAGAGCTTCAAAGGACGCGAGCACCTGAAGCAGATCCAGGAAGAGGCCTGCGAGATCGTCGCTTCCGTCCTGTAACTCGCCCATCCTTACACTCACTGACCAAGCTGCCCGGGGGCGGACTCTCCGTGGGCACGGCTCACTGCCGCGTTCACGCGGAGGCCGGCTCTTCCCGGGGCACTCGCTTTGCCCTGTTCACGCGTAGGGTCTTT
>CAYOWB010000235.1:3096-4243 GCA_964407515.1 uncultured Bacteriovoracaceae bacterium | reverse complement strand
GGCGGCACTGAGACAGGCGATCGAAAGCCGTTTCGGCGCTGAGAAGGTCCGCATTCAGAAGCGCTTCCACTCCGTCATCGAAGGGCTGATCAAAAGAGCTAGGGAGCTGGACGGATAACGGGCTTCAGGCGGGAAACGTGGTCCGGGTGTGCAAGCCAGCCTTCAGGAGAAATGGGCTCGTAACGTAAGAACTTGGGCCGGCCCGATCCGCTGTTCCCCTGAAGATCCGCAAGCATCTCGATCGACACGGAGTAGATCCAGAACTCCGTCCGGCGAGGATCCTTCGCCCAAAGCGTGTTCCAGTACTCTGCCATCGGCTTCACTCCGGCCGAATAGTTTGCGTCAAAGACGTAACCATCCAGCAGCAGAAACGCATGCCACACCCAAAACCCGGGATCCCGTCCGTTGACGAAGGCCGCATTGGGAACGATCGGCTGCGGCATCCCTCCTTTGCCGGGAGGCAGCACGAAGAGCACGATCCGAGCTCCCCGGAGATCCACCTCACGTCGGGACTGAAGCAGCTCATGGAAGCGCCGGGAGTTGGCCACGCAACGCCCACCATTGAGGTCATCCGAGCTCAGAGAACTCACGAAACCTTCAAATGCCGGGATGGCGCGAAGCACGTTCTCCGGCGGCTGAGCGACCGCAGTCGCCGATAAGAGGTTTCCCAACATGAAGAAAAGAACTGCAGCAAACATGACTCACTGCACCATATTTTGAATCAGAAATAAGTACAACCTCGAAATGACAGCACCGCCAGGTGCATGTTAGCCCTATCTGTAGCGGATTCGAATGGAGCCCCCGATATGAAATACATTTTCGCCACGATGGCACTCTTGGTTTCGGCTCCCGCTTTTTCAGGGGACATGATTGAAGTGATTCACCCCCCCCACGCCATGGACCAGTCCCCGGGGGCCATCGCCTTTCGGACGGACATGAGTGTCTCGATCGGCCTGAACACTGATATTCACGGCAACGTCTATTTGGCTCCGGGGATGGACTTCGTCCCCTTCTCAATCCAGTTTCGGCTGGCCGGAAAAAGAGTTTCGATGACGTTCCTAAATACGTCGATTCTGGTCGGCTTCAATCCCGACCTGCCGGAGCCCACTAACAACTCCGTCAGCGTCACCCTGAATCAGACGAACCT
>CAYOWB010000235.1:0-3086 GCA_964407515.1 uncultured Bacteriovoracaceae bacterium | reverse complement strand
GGATTTCTATCGGCCTCTCCGCGGTTCGCGCCATGATGCGCGACTCGTTGCAAAACTATGACATCGACTGGGCGAGGTTGCAGGCCGCCTGTGTCCTGGTTCATTCGCACGGTCACGAGGTCGCTGTTTCCGTAGCACCCCATGTCCGTACGACACTGCCCTATGCGAACCCCGCTGACACCCGGTTCGCCTTCTGGATCCCAGCCCGAATCGGCTATAGCTTCAAATACAAGAACATCACGCTCCAGGCGGGCATCTGTGCGACGCAGGTCTGGCACCTCACGACTGGCACGACGAGCCAGCGCGTTTCGTTTACCGCGAGCGGCGAATACCGTTTTCACCATGACTCGCACTGCGACGCGAGCCTCTTCGTGGATGGGCAATACAGCATCATCTACGGAGACGAAGAGTTCGAAGTCGTGGACGCTCTTGCCATGACTTACGTGCTCGCCGGACTGCGTGTCCGCTTCCGTTAACGAGCGGTCACTTCCATGCTGTCACAGGCCACGCCGATCTTGAAGCCGGCCGGCACGAAGCGACACGGCACCACGGCGCTCGATTTGAGCTGAGCGACCAAACCGACCTGTACCATCCCGCTCACTCCGTAACCCCGCCCGACGGTCATGGCATCAGATTTCAGGACCTCTCCGCCCTGCGATTCAATCCGAACCTGCAACGGAATTCGCGCGATGGGATTACCGACCGTGCCGCGATCAAACGACCAGAGCTCAAGCCGCGCCTTGGAGAAGTCCTCCGAGGCATGCTTGCTGGGGATCGCAATCGCACTCCATTCCCCGTTCAAAGGGAGTTCGTAGGTATGACCGAAGCGCTGCGTCCCTTCAAACTCAAGCGAGAGCACTAAGTAAGGAAGACTCATGATCCCCGAGCGGGCGCGAACCAGTTCTGGGTCAATCCGCATCCAGAGGCTCTTCGCTCCGGAGAGATCCAAGGAGTAACCTTCCGTTTCCCACTGCCATTCCGTTCCCTTGGAGCGAAGGTCAATCGTACGCTCCACCACCGGGGTCAGTGTCTGCAACGTTCCGGTCAAACGCGGAGACTTCGTCTCGACCCTGTAGGTCAGGATCGCCATCTCTTCGCCCTTCCCGTTCTTGGCCACAGAGGTCTCCAGGGCTTGAGCGTTCAGCTGAACCCACTGGTATCGAACTGAACGGCGCTGGAGCGATCCGCAGATCGTGTGGTTCAACCGGCCTTCCATCACCCACTCGTACAGTCCACCGGACACAGCGACGAACGCGGCCTCTGAACGGCCGCCTCCGAAGCTGAATGAGTCCGTCGGACTCAACCGTTCACCCGACGGCGCATAGAGGGCGTTCCGGCCACAAAGAGTCGCGGGCCGAGAACCGACGTTCTCCCATGCCACCACCAAGTGAGTGGCCCAATCCGGCTTCTGCAAGAAGATCCGTTTCAGCTCTCCCCGTGGCAGGTCAAAGCTCAACGCTCCGGCACCTGACTCATCCGTCGGTTCCGGAATGAGAACCGTTACTGGGATCACCGCCCGCAAGGAACCGTCATCGGCGTTACGAAGATTGACTTCCGCCAGATACTCGCCGGGCCCGGACTTCTCGAGTTCGGCCCAGTCGATGGCGATATGGATCGGGGCGGGCGTACGCCGCAGAAGAACGGCGGACGGCACATGGATCCAAGGAGCTGTCGCCTGGAGGCGAATGGATTCCGCGTAGTCGGCCCTAATCGCGTGACCATCACTGCCAGCGAACGCGAGCCCGAGAGTGAACGCGTAGAGTTCGCGACGTCCAGCATCCCCGCGGGCGTAAACGCCGCGTTCGGTGACTCCCTGGTCGTTCTTATCTCCGCTCACCACGAGGCGCGGACGCTGCTCGCCTTTGGCCAGCTGCCGATAGGCCGTCATCGCTGCGGTGAGCTTCGGGAGACCGTACCCTTGATCGACGAAAGGCACGCCAGTGAGCGGCTGGGCCGAGGCCACGACAGCATCGCGGACCCAACGCGCCTTCACGGCCAGGCCTTCGGCCTTCACCTGCGAGAGCAGTCGCGCAACGAAGCCCGACATCGCTGGCGTCGCTGAACTGGTACCGCTGAAGGGCTTGAATCCTTCAGCGACGTTTCCTGCCGCGATTCCGGCGAGGGGAGAAATCACCAGAGGACCGGAGGCACCGTCGTAGCCCGGACCACGTGACGAGTACGTCACCACGCCGCCCATCGGGAGCGCGCTGCCGAACGTCGTCGATGCCATGGCAGGAGTGAGATACGCACCGACCACGATTCCTTCCGAGGGATAGAGCAACGCACGATTCATCGAACCGCGACCGGGACCGCTATTACCCGCACTGAAAAGATAAACCGCGGCCGTGTTCTCCAGCATTTTATCGAGGAGGCGGCTCATCGCCACCTGAGCCACTGGCGAGAGAAAATGCAGACTGTAAGACAAGTTCACAACCTCGGCGTTCATCCCGCCGACTTTGATCGCGCGGCCGACTTCAGCGACCGTGTAGCGACGGCCTCCGACCGTATCGACGAAGTGCACGTCGACAATCTGTGATCCCGGGGCGACTCCGTGGAAGTCACGCCCAGCGATCCGATATCCCGCAGCCATCGAGGCGACGCCCTCGCCGTGCGAGCCGAAGTCCTTGCTCTGGGGAACCGCGACCGTCAGGACACGATCCGGGGCGGGCAAGCCGCAGGCATGGACCGGGTGGTCCGAGTCAGGCGCGGGAGGCGCCACCTTCGCGGCTTCATGAACGTCGTATCCGAAAACCGTGGCATCGCTGAGTTTGCGGGCCTTCGCTCCCGGTTCGGAAATCGCCGCGAGCACTTCGTCCGCTTTGATCTCACCGTTCCGGTCAAAGTCCACTAGCAAACGCGACCGTCTGCCGTCTCCCTGGCCGAACTCGAGATAAAGAGCCGCGAGACGGACGTCGTTCTTCAGCCACGTTCCCCACTCCGCGCACTTGACCGGGGCGCGGGAGATCTCGGGATTCACTCCGCACGTGGAAACATCAAACGCCACACGGCGCGTCTCGGAGCCCAGCTGAGCAAGTTCCGAGGAAACGGCGTCGGCAAGCTTCCACGACTTCGTATCTTCCATCGCG
>CAYOWB010000234.1:0-4274 GCA_964407515.1 uncultured Bacteriovoracaceae bacterium | reverse complement strand
GCAGCTCCGGGCCTGAGATGAAGCGGCAGCTCCGGGCCTGAGATGAAGCGGCAGCCTCGTTACATTCCTTCTGACTTCCAGTATCCTTGTCTCTGAGCCCTTTGTGGCCAGGGGTGAGGATGAGGACTCGTTTGAGGAATTGGGTTGGGGCTGGTTCTTTGGTTGGCGTCGCATGGATCGCGTTTGTTGGTCTGGCGCTGTCAGAGGACGCCGAATCGGCTGAGCGCAGTCGACGCGTGCGACTCTCCGCGAGCGTGCGGGGCCAAGTGCAATGGTCCGTGAATGCTGAGCTCCGCGCAGACGGAAGTTGCGTGCTGGTGAGCGAGGAGAAGGGCTGGAGCCTCGGAAGTAAGGTGTCGAAGGACACGCTTTGTGCCGCAATCCGGCGGCTCGCTCGTCGGAGCGCGGAGGAGGCTCCCCCCGTTACGCAGAGCGGTCCGGTTGCGTTCGAGATGCGGATTGATGGCCGAGTGTTTCCAGTGCGCTTCAAGGGGGGCGAGAGTTGCCCGGAGGGCGCCAGTATCTTCGAGTGCGTGGCCTCGCGCAAAACGGGTGCGTCCCAGGACCTCGTGATTCTGCTTCAGGGGGTCGCCGAAAAAATGACGGAAAAAGCTCCCTCAGAAAAGTGAACTGCCGAGTCTTCGGTGCGAGTTCATGCCGGTATTCGCCGACCCAGACGGACTTGAGATTCAGCGGTCAGGTGTGACTATCCAGAAAGTCGCGCAAATCCCGAGGTAGTCCACAGCGGACCTCCACGCGTTCTCCGGTGATGGGATGATCGAAGCGAATTCCCGCCGCGTGAAGCGCGTGGCGTGGAAGGATCAGCTTATCGAGGATTTCCTGGCGGATGCTTCCGTCGCGGTTGAAGAACGGCTCTGCCTCGAGTTCCGGAAGTCCGTAAAGCTTGTCGCCCACGAGCGGATGCCCGACTGAATCGAGGTGCACACGGATCTGGTGCTGACGACCGGTCTTCGGGAAGCATTCCACGAGCGAGAAGTTACCGGCCGTCTCAAGCCGCTTGAAGCCGGTAAAG
This sequence comes from uncultured Bacteriovoracaceae bacterium, assembly GCA_964407515.1. Lineage (GTDB taxonomy): Bacteria > Bdellovibrionota > UBA1018 > UBA1018 > UBA1018 > CAYOWB01. The sequence continues at coordinate 3,241 of CAYOWB010000234.1, read as the reverse complement.
GCGGTCTGCGCGCCCTCGCTTTCGAGTCCTGTCGTCATCTTGAGCTCGATCTTCGAGTTCGTGGATCGCATCAGTGCCTTATCGACGCTGAAGTCCTCGGGGGTAATTCCGTGCGTGACTGCGAAGTAGCGCTTCTCCGTGGTACGGTCGGCGAACTGTTGCGTGAGCCGGGTGCAGGCCTCAAGCGTCTTCGTCATGACGAGAATGCCGCTCGTTTCCTTGTCGATGCGGTGGACGAGGTAGTAATCGCGTCCCTGATTCTTCAGATGCGTCTGAAGCGTGTTGAAGAAATACTTTCCGGCCGGGTGTACCGGTAGGTTCGGCGGCTTATCGACGACGAAGAGATGTTCGTCTTCGAAGAGGATCTTGTAGTCGAAAGAGACTTCCGGTTCTGGCTTCTTTTCGCTGAGAACCAGGACTTGATCGCCAGGAATGAGCTGCGAGCTAGGCTTGAGTCGTCCGACGGTGAGGCCTTGCCCGCGTTTCACCGTGATCGCTCCCGAGTCGATCGCACGCTTGATCTGCTCGCGGGAGCGTTTGGAGTAGCGGTCTTTCAGGAATGCGTCCAGACGCATGCCTTGCTGGTTCGGCCCCACCTCGTGGGTGACCAGATAGCTGTTCTCTGAGAGCTCACTCCAAACATTACTCATTGTACTGCTGCCCCGTCCGGCGGCCCCACTGCCGACTCACTGGAAGACCATGCGGGAGAAGGACATCACTTCCCGCTGAAGAGCCGCTCGCTTGCTGCTTCGTGGGTTAATGAGGGGAAGGGAGAACTGTTCTCTTGGAACGTCGTCACGCGCCTGGAAGGGATAAGCGTGAGGGCCAGGATGGCCCGCGACGTTCCGAGAGAACAGTTCTCCCTTCCCCTGATTCAGGTACGAAGGATCAATACCGGCTCTTCATTAGGAAGCTGATTACCTCGGTGGCACAATGTTCGCAATACCCGAGCTTGAGCTTCATGTTTTCGACCGTCTGGTAGGCGAGGCGGGATCCTTCCTCGTTCATGTCGGTCTTCTCGTTCCCGTACATCTGGAGCGCATTGTACATCTTGTTCAGAAGTGCCTTTTGCGATTCGTAGTAATGCTTCTCGAGTTTCTGCCAGAACTCAGGGAAGACCTTGGCGTATATCACCTGTTCCTTCGGATGGTCGAGCGCCCAGGCGCCCACCGCCGAGATGATGTTCTGGCGGAAGGCATCGCGGGCCGGTCCGTCGGTGGGTGCCTCCACGATCTTCTCGAACTCCTCGATCATCGCGAGGTCGGGATTCTCCAGCTTTCCGGTGATCGGGTTCTTGATCTTTTCCTTCTTGATGACGAGCGAGAGGTGCTGCACGTACTTGCGCAGGAAGTCCTCCCATTGCTTTGAGTCGTAGAGTCCGATGGAGTCCCGGACTTCGCGGTCGATCTTGGCCAGGTACTCGTTGCGGACGACGTTAATGAACTCGGCGGCGTCGTGGTAGCCGTCCTTCACTTCGATGCGAAGGAACTCGTACTCGCTGATGCGCTTGGTGAGCGCTTCGATCTCGCGAAGCACGGCGAGCGGAGAGAGACAGCGGGAGTCGCTGCTCTGCGCGGAGCTGTGAACGATCGACTTGATTTCGCGCGCCGAGGCGCCCATGCGGCCCTCGTAGTAGGGGCTGTTGTCGTATTCCTCGCCGATCCGCTTCATCGTGGAACGAAGAAGTTTTCGCTCCTCGGCTGTCAGGGAGATCGGCATCTCGCCCGTGTCGTAAAGCCTCGCCTTGTCGAGAGGCGTGAGGTTGCTGATGATCTGGCTGACATTCGCGGGATAGTTGATGCTGTTGGGCTTGGTGAGACGCGTGAGTACGGCCCAAAGGCCGAGGGTCCAGCCGGTGTGCGGGGCGACGTGCTTTTCGCGGCTGATGTTGGCCAGGTCGGCGGCGTAGATCTTCTGCTCCTGCGTGAGCTTGACGAGGTAGGGAACCCGAATGAGTTCGATACGCGCCTTGAAACTCACGAAGTCCGGGAATTCCTTGAAGGCATCCAGTTGGAGTTCGTTCGTGGTGCCGAGCAGGACCGAGTCGAAGTGCACGATGCTTGCGCCGACGTTCACTGAGTTCGTTTCGCAGGCGATGAGGAGGTACTTGAACGTATCGACGGGACGCTTCAGAAGGTCGCTGTATTCGATCATGCCGCGGTTGCCGTCGATGAGGTCGCCCGTGAGCGTGAACAGGTTGAGACTTTGGAGCGACGCGGGCAGCGAGCCGAGGCTGCGATTGTAAGTGAGCTGATGGTACTGTGCGTCCACGTGCATCTGCGGTTCGACGCTGGCCAGGCCAGACCGGTAGCGGCGTGAAAAATAGAAGCGTTCCACCTGAATGTGCGTGAGAACCTTTTCGTAGTCGCCGCCGTTGGCGACGAGGAGCGCGTCAAAGATCTGTTTGCAGCGGTGGCAGAGCTCGCCGTGCGTGAGGTAGCGCGGGAGGGCCTTCCAGAGTTCTTCGGTCTTCTGGATGCCGATGAGCTTTTCGAGGAAAGAACGGCGCTGCTCGACCGGAATGATGAGGATGGGGTGGTCGTGCATGTCGCAGGGAATGCGCGCGAGGACTTCTTCATCCGGAAGTTTCGCGAAGCTTTGGACCTTGAGGCTCGTGTCGCGGACGCTGTTGAGGCCGATTCCGCCCTTCGTGTAGCGTTCGACCGGAAAGATCCAGTTGAACGTGTAGGTTGCGCCCTCGGGGTCGCGCGAGTAGCGCTCCATGCCGCCCATGATGGCGTGGATGATCGAGGTCTTGGCGCTGCCGTTCGGGCCGTGCAGGAGGAGAAGTTTGTTGTTCATCCCCTGGCGCTCGAACGTTTTGAGTGCGTTGTAGATCCGGTTCTGGACGACTTCCTGCCCGATGACCGTGTGGCCCGTTCCGTCGATCGCATGATCGAAGACGTTGAAACGGTCGCCCGTCTTTCCGAAGAAGTCCATCATGTCGGCCATGTAAGTCGCCGATCCGCGGAGCTGCCTCCTGGGTTCCTCGGCCACGAGCGCCAAGTATTCGGCGAAGGTCAGTATGCGGCGATTCGACTCGAATTCCCGTTTGAGGACGTTGTCGATGAACTTGAGGACTTCCTGGCTGGATAGGGAGGTGCCGTTGGTCATGTCTTTGATTCTACCTGAGGCCAGGGGGAATGGGCGAGGGAGAAGGGCGAGGGGCAGGGGTGGCGACGAGCTGAGAGGCTCAGTCTGATTAGGTTCGGAGGGGGCGGGAGTGCGGGCTGGCGGGCTG
>CAYOWB010000233.1:0-4378 GCA_964407515.1 uncultured Bacteriovoracaceae bacterium | reverse complement strand
CCCCCAAGGTGCTCGAGATCGTCCAGTTCTCCGGCCTCTTCGCGGACGTCAACAGCGCGACCTTCAGCAGCGAAATCCGCCTGGCCAGGCTCTTCGACAACGAGAAGGGCACGATGACGTACATCAAGGGCGGCTCACTCTCGGGCTCCATTCCGGAAAACTTCAAAGTAGCACGGCTCTCTAATCGCCTCGTTCGGCGCGCCAACTTCACCAGTGACCACGGCAAGGGCTACTACGGCCCTGAGTTCGCGTTGCTTTCGGGCGTCTCGATTGCAGGCTGAGGATCGCAGGTAGAAGATGAAAACGCCGCGAGTCGTCTGGTCAGCGTCGGTCCTCACATTCGTCACGTGGATGCTTTTTTCCGCATCCCTGCCCGCGCACGCCGACACGGTGGATCCCGTGTTCTCACGGATGGTCGGGTGCTGGCACGGGGAAGGTCTGCGCACTGCCTTTCCTTCCGGGCGGCAAACGAAGGTGACGAACGACGTCGTCTCTCGCATCGCTGAGGACGGCCGTTTCGAGAGCTTCAATCACATCGTCGATTCGATCGGGCGCACCCTTCGTCATCACTACTGGATGGCGCATCGAGCGGACATCGCCGAAGACGTCTACGAACTGATCGACGAACGCGGACTCCGCGCAGGCGGCAAGTACATCGCCGACGAGAACTCGTTCGAAGTCACGCAGGTCTTCGCGGCGGATGGATCTCTCATCATCGTCTCCCGCACGACGTTCGCCACCGACGGAAACTCGAGTGACTACACGGAACGACTTATTCTTCAGGATCGAGTGGCTTCGGAAACCCACATGAGGTTCGAGCGACGGCCCTGCCCTTAACATTCTAGGTCTCAGAGTCCAGTTGGGACATCCCCGCAAAGATAAGTCCTTGTCTCTACTCGCCTATAAAATCACTATCCCTGTGTCTCGAATTGTTGATATTCTTTAACTGTGTGAAGTACTGCGTCACTCTCCAAGGCTTCACACGGGGACGGTCATGGCGGAGCAGGGAGAGAGCGGAGGCGCATATGAGAACCTTCCCGATTGCTTTTGTACTGGGCTTTATTGTCGCCGTCATGATGACCGGCACCGGCTGTGAGACCACCGCGGTTCAAGTCGGAAACACTGCGGTCGAAATCGAGTCGCCGGTGGACTCCCGCCAGAGCGACGCCGTCTGCGATCCTTTCGGCGAAAGCGAAAGCGCGGGTGGCCGCGAAAACGGCCTCACGGGCAAACTCTTCTATCTGAATCCTGAACAGCCCCGCTACACCACGGTCCTCGACTACATCCTGAACGGCCAGACCGTGAATGTGGATCTGTTCTTCAACCAGCTGAACGTGCCGACGCGTCCGTTCGACCAGGGCTTCCTGACCCAGAACGGAACGATCCTGACCACTCCAAAAGGCGACACGCTTTACGAGTGGTTCGCGGTGCACTTTGAAAGCGAGATCCGGCTGAGCCGGCACGACAACGCGGGCCTCTACCAGTTCGCGCTCATGTCGGACGACGGAGCGGTGGTGAAGATGAAAGGCAGTGACGGCAGCTATGAGATGCTCGTCAACAACGACGGAACACACCCCTCTCGTTTGGCGTGCGCCACTCAGCACGTGACGATGGCCGCGGACACTTCCCTTCCGGTGAAGATCGACTACTACCAGGGCCCGCGCTACCACATCGCGCTCATGCTGCTCTGGCGGCAAGTCGACGAGAACACGGACCTCGCGGACGTCGCGTGCGGAAAATCAGGCAACGATTACTTCTTCGATTCCACGAAGACTCCGCAGGTGGCGCAACCCGCTTGGCTCGGACTCCTCTCGCGCGGCTGGAAAGTGCTCAACGCGCAGAACTACTTCCTGCCTAACGGCCCGGGCTCCAGCCCCTGCACGGGGAATTGCTTCACGGACCGTTACGTAAACCCGACGTGGAACACGTTCACCCTCTCGCACGGGGGCGCGAACGGCTCGACCGTCAAAGTCACGGTCGACGGGGTCGAGGTGCAAGCGACCTACGATGCGACACTCAACCTCGTATTCATCCCGGGCATGCCTCAAGGCGCGAAGGAAGTGAAGATCGGCTACTGCCTGAAAGAGCCCGGCACGGGTGACGGCGGAAGCGGTGGTGGCGGCGGACCTCTGGGAGTCTAACGCCGAGAAACGGGGTCAGAGCTGAGTCACTCCCAGGACCAATCTCAGCTCTTGAAAACGCGAAGGCCCGGAGAAGCATCACGCTTTTCCGGGCCTTCGCTATTCGCGCTGATTGAAATTCCAAAACCGGAGGTGCTTATAACAGCACGGAAAGTCTTTAGTAAAGCATTTTTGTCTGGTATTTTTTTCTCTTCTAGTTTCCGTCGGTTAAGCAATTCGCCTGCATCAGTATTCGCGAACCGGTGGCGCACTGCGGGTCACAATCACTACAGCCCCATCCGTGGCCAGTCCCACGTCAGAGACTCGCATCTTTCCGTTGCGGAGATACTGTCCCGCGCGCTTTCGATGACGAACGCATTCCAGCTTCAAGCCCGACTGCAACGTCAACACGCTTCCCGACCCGTTCTTCCCGAGCTTAGGCCCCTCGGGGCGCTGAAGCGTTTTGAATCGCCGGCCCTTGCCGATCCTTCGTTCAAAGTCCGAGGACGAGTAGCGAAGCTCGCAGACAAGCTCATCACGGCACGCATCGATCGAAGTACCGGCGCAAACGCCTTCCTGAATCCACTCCTCGAAGCGAACGAAGGATGAGGCCGCCGGCAGATACACGGACTCCCTCAGCTCCACCATCGTCCCCACCGGAAGATTCTCCAGCGGAGTGGTGTCCTTCAAAGCGGCAATGGCCGCAGGGAAACTCAGTCCCGCGGCCATCGCGCTCAGAATCAAAACTGCAGTTTTTGAGAATCGGTACTTCAATTCTTAACTGCTCTCTCCCCCGAAAAATCAGTGGGACATCGGTGGCTTTTCACCGGGCGCAGGGCCGACGCCTTGTGCGACCTTCGGCGCCTGCGCCACAGTGAAGTCGAGAATCGCTTCGCCGATCTTCGCTCCATCATCCTTGAGCCAGGAGACCACGAACCGGTGATCTCCGAACGACAGAACCGGAAATCCCCCGAAGCGGAAAACCGCCTTCATCCGTTTCTGTTCCGCCGGAATTTGAAGTTCACCTGTTCCCAGCAGACTTTGCTTCTTATCGGGGGTCAACAGGTGAATCAGCAGCTTGCCCGACACGGCTTCCTGCGTGGTCTTCTCAAGTGCCAGTGAAATCACCAGCGACTGAAGATGAACCGGAAGCTGCGGCACCCGGATTTCCTCCACCACGTCGAAGACGGAGAGGCTACCCGTTTGTTGGTCAACCGAAGCACCCAGGGACAAGCTTGCGAAGTGTAGTTTCAGCGTCATATTCCCGAGTTTACACTACCGAATCCGTTACCGCACCTTAGCGGATCATCGCAGGCCACATTTCCTGCGCCGGCTGTCGCGTGGTCTCGCATTCCTGATCGTTCAGACCACTGGACTCCTTGTAGATCACCGGGCTCATGAGATCACCACGGCTTCCCGCGTGATCGAGTCCCAGATAGTGGCCAAGCTCGTGCGCGATCAAGTTCGCATTAGTGTCGACGGCGTCTTCCACAATCGCGCCGTAGGGGCCGCGTCCCGGCATGGTCGTCCAGGCGTTGGCCGCGGAGTTACCCAGCGATCCGCCACGATCCCACTTTCCCGTCGATACGACGAGCAGGGTTTTCTGATCGTCGAACGAACGGCGCATCGTCGTCAGTTCGTCATAGTTGGCCGTGTTGTAACGAAGACCATGTTCTTCGGGCTTCACGACCTCATACTGATCCAGCTGGAAGCCGATGCCGCATGACTTCCAGACCTGGTTGAAGTGTTGAATGTTGGCCAGAACTTCGTCTTGCGAAATGGAGGTCTGACCGTTCTCGCCAGCGTAGGCGACATACTTAATGCCGAGGCAAATTTGATTCGGATCATCTGTCTTGCAGCTCTGGCCCACCGGGGCCGGGGCCGCGCCGTCGTCGCCGGCCGATGCAGCACTTCCGCCGCTCGCACAGCCGCCCAACAACGACATCATCATCAATCCGGATAGGTACTTCTTCATCAGGGGAGACTCCTCTCTCTCAGTGTTCTTCGTCGCCCTTACCCCCGGTGGTGCGCCCTCATGGCGCCATCATCACGCTCGGTGGGTTTTCGTGGCGACGCGGGAACCATTACCCCGAGACGGGAGGGTGACTCAAGTGAAAAGATTTACTAGAGGCAGATATATTTAATCAGGAAAGTTAAGGCCATCAAGCGAGCTTGGATAGGCCGTCTTGAGTCGGCCAGCTTGCGCAGGCTCGGGAGCTAGCTCGGCAAGGCTATGAACCTTGGCGTTTGAGTCGGAA
>CAYOWB010000232.1:551-4416 GCA_964407515.1 uncultured Bacteriovoracaceae bacterium | reverse complement strand
CCGCTGGTGCGCTTTGGAGAGCCGTGCCGGAGAAGTCTGTCCCTGTTCGATCCGCGACCTTCGTCCGACGCAGGGTGCGGTGGGGCAGCGCGAGGTGGAACGCAAAAAGAGCGAGTTGCAGGGCCTCTCGCCCGATGAACTGGCGGAGCGCAGCCTGAAGGACCCGGAAGTCGCGGTGGTAGGCCCCGGTGGACGCCTCTACGTGATCGATCATCACCACCTGGGTAAGGCGTTGGCCGAATCGAGCGCCGAGAAAGCCTACTGCCGGATCGAAGAGAATCTTTCAGCGATGGATCCTGAGGCCTTTTTCCAGGAACTCACGAAGCGTAAGTGGATTCACCCGTACGATGAGAACGGGAAGGGGCCGAAGCGGTGGAATGAGCTTCCTGCCAGCCTCATGCAGATGCCGGATGATCCCTATCGAAGCCTGGCTGGCGTCGTTCGAAGATCGAAGGGGTACGCAAAGTCTCCAATGCCGTTCGCCGAATTCCAGTGGGCGAACTTCTTCCGGACTCGCATTCCGCGCGAGACTCTTGCCCGTGATTTCGATGCGGCGGTGGCCCAAGGGTTGGAGCTGGCGCGCTCATCCGAGGCTCGATCGCTGCCTGGTTATCTTGGGCCGGCTCGGAAGTGACCGTTCAGTCTTCCCGGCCCGCTTCCTTGACGCGAATGTAATTCCGGAACACGACCGCGCCCACGGGCGTGAGTAGCGCCATTCCCGCGATCCAGAGCCACATGACCCCGGAGTTACGAGGTCCTTCAGCCGGACAGTAGGCCTGCAGAAGAATTCCCGAGAGCATCCCGACGACGAACTTCGCCACGAAGAACGGCAGGATGGAGAGCGCCATGTAGGACGCCTCCTGTCCTTTGGGAGCGATAGCAGCGGTGTATTCATAGACGCGCGGAGACCAGACTGCCTCGCCGATCGAGAAGAACACCACGAAGATCGCGATGGATACGTAAAGCGGGTTCACCGTCTCGCCAGGCACGCCCAGCCAGGTGTGTGCAATCAGATTTCCGAACCAGCCGTTGGCCAGCGAGGTGAAGAGCTCCGGGGGAATCACGAGGAAGAATAGGGACGCTGCTGAGATGAAGCTTCCTACGGTAATCATGCGATACGCCGAGATTCTCTGCGTGAGCGCTCCGACGATCGGAACCAGGATCAGGATCAACACCGGATTGAGGACGCCATAGAGCTGTCCGAATGGAGCGCCCTGGCCGAGCTCGCGGATGGCGTACTTCGGGAAGGTGTAATGCATGTGATAGAAAATCAGCTTCACACCGACGATTAACGTCAGGAATGCCAGGAAACGGTAGAAGGTCGGCTGTTTCCAGACATCCAGGAAGATCGACACCGTCTTTTTCGCTGTATCCTTGGCCATCAGCCACAGCGTGGTGATGACGTTGTGCCCAGGATATTTCGGCTCCTGTCGGTGAATCTCGATGCCTTCATCGGTCGCTTCCACGCCTTCGCGAACGGCGAAGAGCGATACCAGCATTCCGGGGATGGAGAACAAGAAGGCGAGAATGAACAGGAACCGGTAGGTGCTGACCTGGGTGCCGATGAGCGGAATCCCGATCGTGCCGTATTCACCGAGGCGCTGCCGAACCAGATCGAAGACCCACCCCGAAAAGGTGAACCCGAGGTTCATCGCGACATAAAAGAGGGAGAAAGCGATCGAACGCTGCGGAGTGCTCGAAAACCGCCGGATGGCCGCCGTCATGACGGGGACCATGAGTGCCAAGCCAAGGGCGAGAGGCATTAGGCCAAAAGCCAGGGCGATCCATTGGACTCCCACGAGGCCCATCACGGCCCGCGAGGTAAGGACCACGGCGAAGCCCATGATGAACGCCCGCCGGATGCCCACCGCATCCGTGAAAGAGCCGACCAGCACCGTAAGGAAGGAGATCAGTGAAGACCAAAGGGCGATCGTATATCCGGCGTTCGCGTCGCTGAACCCGAGATCCGACGACAGCCACAGCACGATCGTGGACTGCATGAGTCCGTAGGCGAAGATCTCGAGCACCTTCAGCAGATAGGTGACCCAGAGTTCCCGAGGTGCGGACCTCAGAACAGTGAATTTTTCCAAAAAGCCTTTCGACATGACTTCCCCCCCCCCCGAGGTGATTCCAAATGGAACCCGCATTGAAATGCGGGTGGCGCCCAAAGTCAATGACAGTAGTCACGGATCTGGTCCGCCACTCGCGACTACGGTATCTTTAAGGACGTGAAGACCTATCAGGACTGGTATGAAGGTGTCCGCGACCGATTGAGCGGACAGGGGCTCTGGCTGCGGGGAGGAGAAATCAATACGTTGCCGAGCGGCCAATTCGCCCGGAGGCCGTTCCGCATCCTTTTCGCGCGCTTGTCGACCTATGCGGATACCGCCACCTCCTTCACCCATCCGCTTTTGTATGCGTTAGCTGCCCGCTGTGAGGGCGTGTATCCCGACTTAGCCTACCTGCCGCCTCGGCCTGACGCGAAGCTCTTTGATGACGCGGGCGTTCCTTGGCTGGTGGGGACTCAAAGCAAGGCCGGTCCCGAAGCGTTTGACGTCGTCGCGTTTTCCAATTCGATCGCCCAGGAGCTGGTGAATCTTCCGGCGATGCTCTCCAAGAGCGGGATTCCTCTTTCCAAAGCGGAGAGACTGGCGAGAGCCGATCTGCCCCTGATCATTTTGGGGGGATCTAACGCGCTTCATACTTCCATCCTTTGGACTGAGGACCCATGGGTGGATGCGGTCTTCGTCGGTAACCACGTCGGAATGATCCAGCAGCTCGTGCAGCGGCTGTGTGAGTTGAAGCAGGCCGGCCACGAGAAGCGACAGATCCTGAAGGTGTTGACCGGGGAGTTCAGCGGCTGTTTTGAACCCGAATCCGTTGCCTGCTCGGAAGCGGTCAGACAGGTAGGCATACGCGCTGAGAAGGGGGAACTTCACGTGCCCACGGCTTTGCCGATGCCCGTGCTGTACTCCTCGGAGAACCTCGGCACGACGGTGCTCAAAATCAGTGAAGGGTGCCCCTGTTTTTGCAGCTTTTGCGCGGAATCGTGGGCCCACAAGCCCTATCGGGAAAGGACGGCGCCTGAGCTGATCGCGGAAGCGCGTGCGCTCAAGGCGGTGTCAGGTGCGGACTCGGTCGATCTCTTCAGCTTCAATTTCAATCTTCATGCGGGGATTCTACCGCTCCTGCATGCGTTGATTCCGCGCTTCCGTACCGTGGGGCTCAAGAGTCAGCGTCTCGATGTCCTCGCGCATGAGCCCAAAATGGTCGAGATTCAGCGGGCGCTTCAGAAACCCGGCTTCACCGCGGGAATCGAGGGAATATCGCAGCGCTTGCGTGCGTATCTTCACAAGAGTCTGTCGACCGCCGAGATTCAACAGGGACTCGGCACCATCCTCAAGAGCAAGCCTCGCGAGCTTAAACTGTTCTTTATCGCGACGGGATTGGAAGAGGCGGAGGACTTCAGCGAGTTCGCCGAGCTTCTGAGTTGGGTTCAAGAGACGCGCGCGAAAGCCGGCGCGAGCTGCCGGGTCATCGTTTCAGTGACGCCGCTCGTCCGGTTTCCGTGGACTCCGCTCGAGTTCGAAGACGCCCCCTCGGTGGACGCTTATGCCGCGATTCTGCGACAGACGGCCGCCATTGCCCGCGGATTCGAGAAGTCTGGGGTGGAATACCGCGAGGCCGCTCCCTTGCCCGAGTACTGGTTGTCGCAAATTCTTGTACGCGCCTCAGATTCGCGCGTAGCGGAAGCCCTGCAAATCGCACTGCGGAAATCCGGTTTTACCTATTACCGCGAAGTCTCGCGGGAGTTCGGTTCCGCGTTCGATGAGGCGCTTCACCAAGTGGGGCTCGACTCCACGCA
>CAYOWB010000232.1:0-541 GCA_964407515.1 uncultured Bacteriovoracaceae bacterium | reverse complement strand
GACATTCCAAGGACGACCCGAAGCCCTGGGTTGCCTTGAGTACCGGAGTGGATCGGGATTTTCTGTGGGACGAGTTTCAGCGAGTCCGGCGTTTCGAAGTCGGGGACTACTGCCTCCACCGCGCATGGGCTGAAGGAGGGTGCCGGACATGTGGGGCGTGTCCGGATTCGGCATCGGTCCAGCGTTTGACGGCGCGCTCTCGTACGCCGTCAGATCCCAAACTGAGTCCGCAGTCGTTCGCCAGTCTGGTTCGTCAGATGACCCAGGATGAAAAGACGGCGGACCTCATTGTGGATCTGAATGAATCCGTGCTCGGGCTTCCGCGCAGGGTGGTGGCGATGGCTTTGGCGCGTGCGCTCATGCTCACCGACGACGCGCTGATCGATGGTTACCGAGGTGTCGCGGGCTTCCTCTGGGATTTCGGCGACGGGGAGACTGCGTCGAAGATCGTCGGTATCGACCGGATCACGCTGCGGTGGACTTCCGCCTCCGTCCTGCGCCTGCAAGAGCAGGTCGTTCGTCCGGATTTCCTGGAAAAGGT
>CAYOWB010000231.1:4150-4437 GCA_964407515.1 uncultured Bacteriovoracaceae bacterium | reverse complement strand
CCCATTCCGCGATACAATCTCCCCATGGAACTCCTCCAAACCGTCGGTCGCACCCTCGGCCACCACTTCGGACAAGCCAGCCTGGCCACGGGACAGGAACTCTGGAACGTGCTCGCGCTTCCCGCCCTTCTTCTCGCGCTCCTCTACCTGTTCGCGAGAATGACCCGAAACACGTTCGCGCGGGGCGCGCATCCGAAGATCGACCTGCTACTCACCGGCTGGATCGGCGCTCCCGTACACGAACTGGGGCATGCGTGAGTACCAGAATCAGGTCACCCCACCCAAGC
>CAYOWB010000231.1:3466-4116 GCA_964407515.1 uncultured Bacteriovoracaceae bacterium | reverse complement strand
GGCACCCTCGGGTACGTGAAACACAGCTTCGACCGAAAGAGCCTCTACCAACAGCTCGGCAACCTGTTCATCGGCATCGGGCCGATCCTCTTCGGCTCCGCGATCCTCTATCTGCTGCTTCGCTTTGTGGCCCCTGTCTCCGTCCCCCTGGCGGAATTCTCACGTCCCTCTTGGGCCGCGGCCACCCGAGGACTTGAAGCGGTATTTCAGCTCGGACACGCGAGTGAATGGCGCTACTGGGTATTCCTCTATCTCTCCGTCTGCATTTCGTCGCACATGCAGCTGAGTTGGGAAGACTGTAAATCAGCCCTTTGGGGATTCGGAGTCCTAGTCGCGCTGATCTTCATCTTTAACCTGGCGGCCTTGCCACTCGGACTTCCGGTCATGCAGTGGGCGGACCGCGCCGCGAGCGCGATGCTCCTGCCCGTGGGCATTCTGTTTTATGCGGCGATTCTTTCGGGCGCGCTCTTTGCCGTGGTGTACGCGATTCTCACGCCGTTCCACTTCTTGCGCATGAGGAAGTGGCTGAATCCTCTGTGAGGAACTCCCGCCTCAAAGCCGTAAGCCTGCGCTCGCCGTGAACACGGGGCGCTACCCGATCAGGGTGTGCGCCCCTGAGACTGTGTGGCACATTCTCGAACGGTTGGTTC
>CAYOWB010000231.1:1608-3456 GCA_964407515.1 uncultured Bacteriovoracaceae bacterium | reverse complement strand
AATCTACGAGGCACAGGGCAGTTGTGCCCGTCGTTTTCGCACCACTGGTTCGAATTTACGAAGCACAGCATGGCACGAGCGGGCAAATCGCCTCGCCATCCCTGTTCCGGCTCGCTGCTCCCGGAGTTCCTGCCGGCCCCACCTCGGTCGACAGGCCCCTCACGCCTTCTTCTTCAGATGCAGGTACCAAAGTTCCACGCGCTCGATTCCCTGTTCGGCGTAATGTTCCTTGCGGTAGCGCTCGTGATTGAATCGGTCATCCAGGCAGCGGCGCTCGACAATCGTCCAAGGGCGCTTGTGGAGCCGATCGAAGAATACCGAGCGTCCATGTGAAATCGGATTGGTGCAGAGGCAATAAATCTCGCCTTCGGGGCGCAGGTGTTTAGCCGAGTAGTCGATGAACAGAAGCGGCGACTCGATGCCCATTGCGCGTCGATCGCGATGCGGAAACGGAGAACCTTCGCAGGGCACGACCATCGGCGGATTGAAGACGGCGATGTCCCACGGGCCGGCGCCTGCCCTTGCGCCTGCCTTGGCTCCGCCCCCCACCGTGGCCACCCCTTCCGCCTCAGTGATCCCCTCCGCAGCCGCCGCAGCTTCGGCTTCCGCGGTTCCCACGGCTGCCGCCACAAAGCGCACGTTTCTCAAAGAGTAAGCCCCGGCCGTTGCACGCGCCCACTCCACCGCGCGCGGAGAGATTTCGATCCCCAGGACCTCTGAAGCCAGCGCGCCCAGTTCGAAGGAAAGACCGCCCGCACCGCTCCCGAGATCCAACACGCGTTTTCCGACGAACGGGTCCAGCTGCTCGCCAATCTGACGAATAAGCGTCATGGACTCGCGCCCGAAGTACACCATGCAGTTCTCGAGTCTTGGACGCGGCGGCCAGTGATCATGCACGACGTACAGCGCCCCCTTGCTGCTCACGGCGACATGCAGAGACTCGACGCTCGCAAGAACGTCAGCGGGGATCCCTTCCGCGATCAGCTCCGCGGCGGGCACGGGAAGACCTAATCCGAAGTACCGGACCGAGGGCGCGAACATTTCAGGTTGTGCCCGCGCTTGATCCCGCTGTTTGAGAAGCAGATTCGGTGTCTGGGGCTCCCATTGATACTGAATCGCGCGAAGCGACTCGAAGAGCCGCGCGAAAATTTGACTCAGCTGCATCACTGATGTCCTTTTACGCCCATCATAACACGGCGGGCGATCCCAGCCGGAGCCTTCCCCGACTACTTCGCGCGAATCTCGCTGATCGTGAGCAACGAGAGAAGTCGCACGCCGATCTTCTCGAACGCCTCGCGACCGCCCTGCTCACGATCGACAATCGTCAGCACCGCGACGGGCTTGTATCCCGCCTCCCGCAAACGTTCGATCGCCTTGATGCTGGAGCCGCCGGTCGTCACCACATCTTCCACCACCAGAAGCCGGGCACCCGCCGGAAGATTTTCCGTCCCTTCGATGTAGCGAGCAGTGCCGTGATCCTTGGGTTCCTTGCGGACGATGTAAGCCGGCCACATAGCGCCCGCGTCGCGCCCTGCGAGCGAGACCGCCGTCGCGATCGGGTCCGCGCCGAGGGTCATGCCTCCGACGCCGTCGACCTCAAGCCCCGCTTCGCGCACCGTCTCCACCGCGAGCTTCCCGAGCACGTGGGCGCCCTCCGGGTGAAGCGTCGTCGCCTTCAAATCGATGTAGAAGGTGCTCTTCTTTCCCGAGGCGAGCGTGAAGTCGCCCTCGCGATAGCTCTTCTCACGAATGATGCGCACTAACTGTCTCTTGAGTTCGTTCATGATTTGCCCCCCGGCTGAATCAGGGGCTCGCCGACTTACGGCATGCGGCCCCGGCTTTTGATCC
>CAYOWB010000231.1:0-1598 GCA_964407515.1 uncultured Bacteriovoracaceae bacterium | reverse complement strand
GCGAACACCTCCTCTTTACCACGCTCGTTGAGGATTTCGTGACGGAATTTCGGGTACCGCCGCAAACGCCAGGAGGACTGCCGATGTTTCTCAAAGAACCGCAGGGTCGCCGACGCATCCACCAGCGGATCGTCCGGAGGCACGAGAAACAGAAGAGGACACGTCTCCGGATAACGTCCCGCTTGCGTCTCAAAGCTCGCCTTCTCATGAGCGAGGAAAAACCGCGGCGTCATCTTCTTGTGAAAGAGCGGATCACGGGCCACGGCTTCCCATACGATCGGATCACTCGAGAGAATCGCCGTATCGAAATCCGCCGAGAGCTGCAGCGAAGGCCAGATCCGTCCGAGCAGCCGCCCGACCTTCAGCTTCCATTCCGGCACCACCGGCAAGGCGCGAAGATAAGGCGAACTCACCGAAGCGGTCGTAAGCGGAAGTCCGACATACTGCTGAAGGAGCCGCAGCACGATGAAGCCGCCGAGACTGTGCCCGAGCAGATGCAGCTCCACACTCGTGAACCGGGCACCGAGCTGATCCTTCACCTGGCGAATGGCGCCCGCGACATCGGCGACCAAGTCGTCGAAGTGACGCACGTCTCCACGCCGCCCAGGACTCCTGCCGTGACCGCGATGATCGTACGCGATCACGCAGTCCAGTTCTTCCTGAAGGTAGTGCGGGACGTGTACGTAGCGTGCGGAGTGTTCTCCGAAGCCGTGAACGATCAATAGCGCGCGACAAGTGCCGCGTGAAGTCCAGTCCCGCCGGTGGAAACAAGTCCCGCTCAGCTCGGCGGAACCATCAGCCGACCGAACCGCAAACGGTTCGATGCTCCAGGATTCAGGGAGCCCGGGAAATTCGCGCGAAAGGCCTCGTTCCATCAGCCGCCCGCGCGGATGTAATCCTCGATGGCTTTCTTGGCGTCCTCTCCGAGCTTCTCAAAGCGGAAGCTGAAGCCGCGTCCGTCTTCGAGGATGCGGACGATGACGCCTTCAGCGACGAACGGTTTGAGTTCGCTCCCCGCGGGGCTGATGTTGAGCTTAAGGCGGCTTCCGGCGATTCCGGGAATCTTGTCGGTCAGGACTTGCATGCCGCCCACGCTGATATCGCGGCAAACGGCGGCCACGACGGAGTCGTCCGCGGCAACCAGAAGTCGCGCCACCAGCGGCACGCGGGGCGAAGAGCGCTTGTCGATCGGGAAGCCGGTCTTTTCGGGGGCGGCGGCTTCTTTGTCAGCCTTCTCGGCCTTTGACGTCTTCTGGGACATTTTGGGCGGACGTCCGCTTTTCCTGGCACGCTCGTCGTAGGCGTTCTTTGACTCCTCGACCGCCTCGGCGAAAAGCGGGAGTTCCTGCAAACGTTTCCACTCCTTCATCCCATCGCGCCAGGCGTGGACCTTTCCGTGGATCTTTCCGATCTTCAGAAAGCGGGAGACCTCAATGAAGGAGAACGGGCCGAACTGCGAGTCGTTGAAATACAGGAACCAGATGCGATCATCCACCTCGGCATGAGTCGTGGTGCCCGGCTTGCGGGACGCCTTCTTCACGACGGGCGCGGTCGAGCGATCGGCGCCCGTTTGCGGCTTGGCCGCCGGCGTCTGCGGC
>CAYOWB010000230.1:0-4465 GCA_964407515.1 uncultured Bacteriovoracaceae bacterium | reverse complement strand
GCGTGCTTTGTTGGGAACATAACGCCTGGATGGCGCGGAGGCAGGGATTGGCCCGGAGTTAAGAGGAGTGCCCATCGCTGGCGAAGCAGATACCATTAGAAGACCGCCAGAAATCACGTGGAATCGGATTTGCGCGTGATGGAAACGTCTCGAAAGTAACTCTCCTGGGTACTGTGCTTCACGAGATAAACATCGGGTGCGGATACGTTCTTGAAGGTCCAAGTGGAAGGGTCGAATTGGTGGCGAAAGCATACGAAGATCGTGTCATGTCCTCCGGAGGGGGTGTGGAGTGGTCCGCGTAAGAATGGAGGAATGCGGTAGACGCGCTGGCTGGTGGCGTAATCGAGAAGAAGGTAATCCAACAACAGCGGCAGTTGGTTCGGTCGGCTGCCGCCATTGTTAGCGTCAGCAGCTGCATCACCACCTGTGCGAGTCTCTGCGGGTTTTCCAGCGCAGGCCCCCGTGCGAACGGGTGCCCCAACCCCACACTCAGCAAACGCATCCGCAAAGACCCGATAAGTCGCATCCAGCGAGGGGGTGGACCGGAAGGCGCCCTGGGCGATGAGACCATCGGAGAGACGCTCAATCACTTCGAAAGGTGTGAGTCCGGAGTGCGCAAAGACGTAGCGCAAGGAACGGGAAAAACGTTGCGAATTGTAGAAGACTTCGAAGGCATTCTCGATGCGCTTGAGTCGAAGGAGTTCTTCGCCGGAGAGGCCGTCGTGCCGGAGCACTTCGTAAGGCGGCTGCGGCTGGTGAACGTACCCATACTTCTTGCGCATGTCACGGACCGGGGCCCCGGGGAGGAACTTCAGAAAGCCAAGCTGCAGCTCATGAAACCCCATGGGCGCCAGACGATTGAAGGTATCAATGATCTGATTGAGTCCTTCTTCCGGCAGGCCCCAGATCAAGTCCGCGTGCACGTGAACCGTGCTGACATCTAAGAGTTGTCGCAGGCGTCGCAGCAGAACGTCGGTCTGAGGTGACTTGCCGATGGCTGAAAGCGTGGAGGGGGTCAGAGATTGGATCCCGACTTCGAACTGAAATTTGCCAGGCGGAACGGAACGAAGGAACTTAAGCGTGGCGTCGTTGAGAAGCTCCGCCCGAATCTCAAAGTGAAAGTTCCCCGGGATTCGAGCGATATCGCGAAACCACTCGAGTGCACGCTTCGGGTCAGCGTTGAAGGTTCGGTCCAGGAACTTCACGCAAGTGACACCCGCATCCACGAGCTTGCGAGTCTCCTCGATGAATCGCTCGCGAGGAAACGGAAGCCATTCGCGCCAATGGCCCAAGGGGTGCTGCGCAGTCGGCGATGAGCCGGGGTGCTCGTCACTCGCGCACGCCGCACTCACACCGCCCGCACTCCCGTCACCCGAGCCCGCCTGCCCGCCACCCACACCTGCCGAACTCAGCACATCGCACCCATCCCATGCGCCATCGTGCCCGCTCAGACAGAATGCGCAACGATAGGGGCAGCCACGAGTCGTTTCAAGGTACGCCATTCGCCCGCGCAGCGAAGGAAGATCTTCGGAGAGATAGGGCCACACGGGGGCAGCCTCCCCCGAAATTCCGAGCAGCCTCAGCCAAGCGCCTTCGCCCTCCCCGCGCACCAAGTGATTGAACTCATCGGGGCAGGAATCCTCGAAAGAAACTTCGGGGCCACCGGCGACCAGGATCAGCTCAGGACGTGCCACGCGCAGATGGCGCGCAAGCTCGAAGCTCTTTTCCCGGTTCCAAATAGAGATGGAAATTCCGATGATGTCCGGACCGTGGCGAAGGATCGTGTCGGCCATTTTCCAAACCGATTCGTTGATTGTGAACTCCTCACACCACACGTCGGAGAGGCCAGCTTCACGGGCGAGATTGCGGAGGATCCGGATGCCGGGAGCGGCATGAGCATAACGACTGTTGAGGGTGACTAGGCCTACCGACTTTCCGACTGGCATATTGCGGTTCATCTCTGAAGGGCTACTGTCTTGCAACTGTGAAGTGAATGTCAATTGACTGCTTAAGCCCTTCACAGCGGTCGTAAGTAGGCTTCTCATAGTTGAATACATCCATTTTGATTCAAAACCGAACTGCGAGGGGCAAGCCATGCTTGAGAGGACCAGTATCGAAGTGAAGATCTTTGGTGGGACGATCGCCGCCGCCATCGCCATGGGGGTGGGCGGTTTTCTCGCCGGACGGGGCCAAGGTGGCATGGGTGCCCTGGGGCTGGTAGGAAGCCTGATCGTCGCGGCGGGCGTCGCCGTCGTGACTTCCCGTCTGATCGGGCGCTCGGTGCGCGAGAAGTACCACTGGTATGAAGAACTCCTCGATCTGATGCCGCATCCGTTGTCCGTTACGGACTTGAACATGAAGTGGACGCTCATCAATAAGCCCGTCGAGGACATGCTCAAGCTGAAGCGTTCGCAAGTCGTAGGGCAGCACTGCAGCCACTGGGGAGCCAAGATCTGTAATACGGACGACTGTGGAGTGCATTGCCTGAGAAAAGGAAAGGGTACGACGTTCTTCGATCAGTTCGGGATGAACTTCAAGGTCGATACCCACTACCTGCACAACTTGGCAGGCGAGCGCGTTGGACATCTGGAGATCGTTTCTGACATCAGCGCCGAGAAACGGCTGGCGTATGTGGCGAAGACCGCGATGGAAGTCTCCAATCAGGTCTCGGCAGGAGCCGGGCAGGTAAGTAGTGCCAGTCAGAATCTTTCTCAGGGGGCGACGGAGCAGGCCGCATCGGTGGAGGAGATCTCGAGTTCCATGCGAGAGCTGAGCTCGAAGATCAAGGAGAGCGCCGAGAATGCATCGAGCGCCAGCGAGCTGGCTCGCGCGGCGAAGGAAGCTGCCGAACGGGGACAGTCGCAGATGGGTGACATGGTCAAAGCGATGGGCTCAATTCATAACTCCAGCGCTCAGATCGCGAGAATCGTGAAGGTGATCGATGACATCGCTTTCCAGACCAATCTATTGGCGTTGAACGCGGCGGTTGAAGCGGCGCGGGCAGGAAAGCACGGCAAGGGATTCGCTGTGGTGGCCGATGAAGTCCGTAATCTAGCCGGACGCAGCGCGAAGGCCGCGAAGGAGACGACGGATCTGATCGACTCGTCCGGGAAGGCGGTCGACAACGGCATGTCGCAAGCCAAGCGGACCACCGAGTCGTTTGGTATCATTCTGGATCAATCGGTCAAAGTGGCCGGCCTCATTCAAGAGGTCGCAGGCCTCACGAATCATCAGGCTGAAGCAGTGACTCAGATGACCCAGGCGTTGGATCAGATTGGAAAGGTGACGCAGCAGAACACCGCACATGCCGAGGAGACCGCCTCAGCGGCCGAGGAGCTGTCTTCGCAGTCGGCCGAGCTGAAGTCGCTGCTGGACTCGGTCGGGGCGAAGCAAGTCGCCGCCACTGGACCGCAGGGCTCCCCGGTGCCGGAGAACTCGACGGAATCTCTTCCCGGGGCCGTATGAAAACTGCATGATCGGGCTTATGGACCGATTCAAGAAGCCGGAAGGCAAAGACCTCGTGAAGCTCTTGACCCCGGAGCAGTATCGGGTGACGCAGCAGTGTGGAACCGAGCGCCCATTCGAGAACGAGTTCTGGGATAATAAAGAGCCAGGGATCTACGTGGACGTGGTGACCGGTGAGCCGTTGTTCAGCTCGCTCGATAAATTCGATTCCGGTACGGGGTGGCCGAGCTTCACCCGTCCGCTGGTTTCCGAGCACGTCGTTGAACGCACGGAGAAAAATGACCCCTGGGGCCGGACGGAGGTACGCTCGGCTCGTGGCGATTCGCATCTTGGCCATGTGTTTCCGGATGGACCGAGGCCCACGGGATTGCGCTACTGCATCAACTCGGCGTCCCTGAGGTTCATTCCTGCCGCGCGGCTCAAGGATGAGGGGTACGGCGAATTCACGTCGCTCTTCGATCCGCTCTCGGGGCCTCGCTCGGAGTCGAAAGCCTCCGGCACAAAGAGATCTGGGCGAACGGCCGAGACGGCGACGTTCGCAGGCGGATGCTTCTGGGGCATGGAGGAGATCATCAGGAAGATCCCTGGCGTCATCGAGACGGTCGTCGGTTATTCGGGAGGAATCGTCGAGAATCCGACGTATGAACAAGTCAGCCGCGGAGATACGGGCCATGCCGAGAGTGTGCAGATCATCTTCGATCCGAAGCAGGTCAGTTATGAGGACCTTCTGCGCTATTTCTTTCGAATGCACGATCCGACGACGTTCAATCGCCAGGGGAATGATCTGGGCAGCCAATACCGGTCAGTGATTTTCTATCATTCGGAAGAGCAGTGCCGGGCGGCGGAAAAGATCAGGAGTGAAGTGGATCGATCGGGAAGATGGAAGCGGAAGGTCGTGACGGAGATCACCCCGGCCGGACCGTTCTACCCGGCCGAGGACTATCATCAGAAATATTTAGAAAAGAATCCCGGTGGCTATACGTGCCACTACCTCAGGGAT
>CAYOWB010000229.1:2690-4511 GCA_964407515.1 uncultured Bacteriovoracaceae bacterium | reverse complement strand
TTCTTAAGCCGCTCGCGCATGTATCGAACGAAGCCCCCGCCGGAGAGTGTGGCCTCGGCGCAGCCGTAGTTGCCGCAACCGCACCGGATGGTGGAGCGGTAATCGATGATGAGGTGTCCGGCTTCGGGGTGGAGTCCTTGCCCTGCGCGCACGAACTTGCCGTTCGCGATGATGCCCGTGCCGAGTCCTGTCCCCAGCGTCAAAATCATGGCGTTGTCGTAACCCTTCGCGGCGCCGATCCAGTGCTCCGCCATCATCGCGGCGGCGGCGTCGTTCTCCAGGTAGGTCGGGACGCCCAAGCGTTTGGTTAGGATCGAAGCGATCGGAACTTTTCCCCAGGGTTTGCTCTTCGCGGCGAGATTGGTGGGGTCGAGAAGAATTCCGCTTTCCGCATGAAGCGGGCCAGCGGAGGCCATTCCGGCGCGGCGGATTTTGGGATAACGCTGCAAAAATTGCCGACCGAGATCGACGAGCTGGTTCAGAACGGCGGCCTTGCCCTTTTCGGTGACGACCGGGACCCGGATTTCATCCAGAATACGTCCGTTTTCGTTCACCACGCCGACCGCGACTTTCGTTCCCCCGAGATCGTAAGCCAATACCTGTCGTGGCGCTTTGTGAGTCATCAGGAAAGATGTACCATAATAGTCATGGAAAACCGACACGGAAGTTCTGGCGCGGGGAGACGTCTTTCGACGGAAGTAGCCAGCATAGTGGTCTTCGGCCTCGCGGTTTTTGTCCTGTTCGCACTCTTCACTTATGTTCCGGGTGACCCGTCGTGGTTCAATAACTCGACGGCGGTCGCGAAGAACGCCTGCGGCAAAGCAGGGGCATTTTTCTCATCGCTCTTGCTGGAGTGCTTCGGGATCGGGGGCTTCCTGATTCCCGCCGCGCTGTTCTTCATCGCCGCGGCGGTCTACCGGCAAGAGGGAAGGGTCCGGATCATCGGTACGCTGGCGGGAATGTCGATAGCGGTGATCTCTCTGACGGTTTTCCTTTCGATTCAATGGAAGTACTGGCCGTATTCCGGAACTCTTCTCCTGACGGGCGGGGCTTTCGGAGTCTGGTTCGCGGAATTGCTGATGCCGCACCTGAATCCGCTCGGCTCATCCATCGCGTCGCTTCTGATCTTCTGTCTCGCGATCGCGCTTTCGACTCCGATCAGCGTCGCGCGCGTCGGGGCGAAAGTATTGCGCGTAAGTGGAGTGGTCGGTTGGCGTGTCGCCAAGCTGGTGACGACTTACCTTGTTTATCTTCTCGGGATGCTCGCCGTGCGAGCCGCGCATGCCATCGGCGACGGGACGCAACGGATGATCGAAGCGAGTGTCCGTCGCGCGAAGGAAGCCCGTGAGGCACGCAAGGCCAAGGCGGAAGCCGCGGCAGTGGAGGCCGCCGAAGCGGTGAAGGCCGTGAAGGAAGCGAACCAGGTGGTAATCGAGACCGAGGGTAAGAATCTCGGTGAAGCTCCCGAAGAACTGGTATCGACTGCGAATACGAAGAATCCGGATCAACTGTTCTCGGAAAGCCCCAATGCTCTGCCGGAGCTTGAGACGAAGTCCGACGGTGAAAATGGCGAGGGTGAAGAGGAAGAGAAGTCCGAAGAAGACCAGAAGCTCGAAGCGGCTCGCGCCGCCGCGGTGGCGAAGTCCCCGCGTGACGGCAAACAGCTCCAGCTCGATATCATTCCGGCCGACGGCCTGAAGAAGGCGGAAGAGGCGGCCGCCCGCGCGGCAGCGAAGCTCGCGAAGGCCGCGCGCGCGACGAAGCGTGGCGCCTGGAAGCTCCCGACGTTGGAATTCCTGCGTAAGCCGGTGAAGGTCGAGG
>CAYOWB010000229.1:0-2680 GCA_964407515.1 uncultured Bacteriovoracaceae bacterium | reverse complement strand
CATCGACGAAGACAAGCTGCGCGCGCATGCCGTGACGCTGAAGCAGAAGTTCGCGGACTTCGGCATCGACGGTGAAGTGACCGCGGTTCGTCCGGGGCCTGTGATCACCCTGTACGAATTCAAGCCGGGGCCCGGCGTGAAGCTCTCGCGTATCGCGGCGCTGTCGGATGACCTCTCCATGGCGTTGTCGGCTCAGAGCGTCCGTATTCTCGCTCCGATTCCCGGCAAGTCAGTCGTCGGTATCGAAATTCCGAGCGCGGTCCGAGAGACGGTGTTCCTCCGGGAGTTCCCGCAGCACGCGGACTTCTACGGCTCCAAGCACACGATCCCGGTGGTGATGGGTAAGGACATCGGTGGGGCCACTTACTTGAGTGACCTCGCCCGCATGCCGCACCTCCTGTGCGCTGGTCAGACGGGTTCCGGTAAGTCCGTTTTCATGAACGGTCTGATCTGTTCGTTGCTCTATCGGTTCACGCCGGATGAGCTGCGCATGATCCTCGTCGACCCGAAGTTCATCGAGTTCCGTTCCTATCAGGACATTCCGCACTTGCTCCTGCCGGTCGTGGACGACCCGAAGCACGCCAGTACCGCCTTGAAGTGGGCGGTCCGCGAAATGGAGCGCCGGTACCGGATTCTCGCCATGGTCGGAGTTCGTAACTTGGAGACCTTTAATCATAAGGTCGAGGAGATGGGCGCGGATGTGATTCGTGATTTGCTGGTCTCCGAAGAAGGGGAGCAAGAGGGGTTACAGACTTCGAATCAGCCTCAGACGGGTTCCGACTGGATGGAGGCGTTCGAGCCTGGCGACGATGGCGCGCCTAAGGTCGGCAAGCTGCCTTACGTCGTCGTGATCATCGACGAGTTGGCGGACTTAATGATGGTGGCCCGCAAGGAAGTGGAAGTGTCGATCGCGCGTATCGCCCAGAAAGCCCGTGCCGCTGGCATTCACCTGGTCATCGCCACGCAGCGTCCTTCGACGGATGTCATCACTGGCTTGATCAAGGCGAACCTTCCGTCGCGCGTGTCGTTCCAGTTGGCCAGCTATATCGACTCGAAGACGATTCTCGATCGGGCCGGCGCGGAACGTCTGCTCGGCCGTGGCGACATGCTCTTCATTCCTCCGGGCGTCGGTCAGTTGCTGCGTCTGCATGGCGCATTGGTCGACGACGACGAGATCAACAAGATCACGGCGTTGCTGAGGAGTCGGGGGAAGCCGGTTTCTCGCAACGAGCTCCTGACGGAGGATGAGGAGCCGGAGGATGGTGAGGAACTGGATGTCGATGATGAGCTGTTCACCGAGGCGGTGGAGCTGGTCAAGCGTTCGGGCCACGCCTCCGCGAGCTTCCTGCAGCGGCATCTCAAGGTCGGCTACAATCGCGCGGCCCGGATGATCGAGACGATGGAGATGCGCGGGATTGTCGGTCCGGCTGATGGCGCACGTCCTCGTGAAGTGCTGGTGAGGTAGTCTCCCAGCACTGGGAGTCGAGTTGATCGTACTCCGGGTGTGCGACTCCAATCTTTGTGATGGGGTTTCTGGTGATTCCCCAGCGCCGGGGAATTACCTCACTCCGCGCGAGTGCGCCGCGGCCAGATCAGATGATTACTGTGGCCTCCCTCGGCGATGTTCTAAGTACCGGCTATGCCGCCACCCAGCCGCCGTCCACGACGAGCGGATGTCCGGTCACGAAGGTCGCTTTGTCCGAGCAGAGCCAGAGCACTGCGTCGGCCACTTCCTGCGGTGTTCCCGCGCGGCGCATGGGCTCGTTCTGAAGCAGCTCGCGGTAAGCCTTGGGGTCCTGATGTGTGAAGCGGTCGATCATCGGTGTTTGGATCACCCCCGGGCAGACGGCATTTACTCGAATTCCGGATTGCGCCATCTCTAACGCAGCGGTCTTGGTCAGACCAATGACGCCATGTTTGCTGGCCACGTATGCCGGAATGTTCGGAAGGCCGATCAGCCCGGCGACCGAAGAGCAGTTCACGATCACGCCCTTGCCTTGTTTGCACATCTCGGGGATCTCGTTCTTCATGCATAGCCAGACGCCTTTGAGATTGATGTCGATCGTGCGTTCCCAGTTCTCGTCCGTGCAGTCGCAGGTCGCGCCGGGGATGCCTTCGATTCCGGCGTTGTTGAAGGCATAATCCAGGCGGCCGAACGCTTTGAGTCCGTCGTCGAGCATGCGCTTCACGTCCACCTCTTGCGAAACGTCACAGCGCGAAAACACCGCGCTTCCGCCTTGTTTCTCGATTTGCCGCCTGAGACCGAGTCCTTCATCCTCGCGGACGTCGGCAAGGATGACGCGCGCGCCTTCATTGACGAAGGCCAGCGCCGTCGCCCGGCCGATTCCTGATGACGCTCCGGTGACCAGCGCGACTTTTCCGTCAAACAGTCTGTTTGCCATGGTTTCTCCGATCTCGAAGGGTGATCCAAAGGGTTCTCAGAACCGCGCCGAATCCGAGGAGGGACAGGAGGAAGCCGACGATGCCGCCAAGCCAGGGGATGAGTTGGATTAAGGAGATGACCAAGAGTCCCAGGGCAAGGCTCCGGGGACTTCCAAGGGGCGGACGTCCGGGCATTCGGTTTCCGATCCAGTCGCCCGCGGTAATGTAGCCGAGCAGCAGGAGTAATCCGTAAACGAGAAAGTAGAGGGGGACGAGCATGATGCCGATGATTGCCAGA
>CAYOWB010000228.1:0-4527 GCA_964407515.1 uncultured Bacteriovoracaceae bacterium | reverse complement strand
CACGGTGCGTGTCTCGCGCGGGCGCGATATCTCGGCTGCTTGCGGGCAGCTTCGGTCGGAGTGCAGCTGAAGGAGTTCGCCTGATCGCCTGATGACCGTATGCCTGTTTGCCGGTGTGCCAGCTACTTCTCCAGCGCTGGGCAGGGAGGCTCAGTCGATCAGCTTCGAGTCTGGGCTCTTGCGGAACTCCTCCAGCCCCTTCCTGACCTGTTCCGTGGGCGGGGATTGATTCCCGTTTGGAAGAAGGAAGTCGCGATGTTCAGGGAAATACTGCTCGACCAGGAAGTGGACGTAGGTTCCGTCGCGAAGCTTGTTCTCAAGGGTGGAGTGGTATTCGGCGGTGGTGATCAGCTGGCTGCCCCAGAGCCCGGAGCGATACGTATAGTTGCAGACGAAGCCGGGTGACCTTGCCGCGAGCTCCTTGAAGATGTTCGCCGTGACCGTATAGGCTCGCATTTCGTCCACCAGTGCGTCGGCTGTCTTGATCTTGATGAGTTCCTTTTCCTCCTGGAGGAGTTCCTCCCGCTTTTTGTTCAAGTCGGGGAGTCTCGTTTTGCCTTCGGCCTGGGACTTCGTGGAAAGGATCACCGATTCGAGTTTTCTGATCCTGCGATCCAGCTCGGCAATTGCGGGGCCATCGAGCGTGGGATCGAGTTTAGCGCGGGATCTTTCCAGTCCTTTCAGGAATTCCTGGGCCAGGAGCGGATCCATCCTGGCCTCAAGCAGGTCCTGTTTCCACCTGTTGGCGTATAGCTTTCCGGAGACCTCGAACTTGCGGGGTGCCGTATCGCATCCGTGCTTCAGTTCATGCGCGAGAACCATCGCCGTCTGGACCGGATCATCCTGTGCCGCGATCTGAATGCTTCGGAGGAACTGGGGTTTGCCTTGGGCCCGCTGAGGGTAGTCGATCCGTGAAACCCGCGTTCCCCCGGGGAGATGTGCCGTAACCGGACGGATGGAGCACATGGCGCTAGAGCCAGGGGGCGTCGGTGGCGGCATCACAAAAAGTTCCTCGCCGGCAAAGGCGTCGTTCCTGCTGGAGTCCTCCCAGCATTGGAGCACCTTCTTTCCCGTCTCGGTGGTGGCAATCAGCTCCTTCAGCCGAGCGACATAGGCCTTACCGTTCGCCAGGCGGCTGGAGGGATCGGGAAAATCCTCCATCAGGCTTTGCATGAGGCGCTCGCCCTTTGCCAGAGGAGAGGTAAAGCGCCGGTTCCGGGTAGTTAGAATCTTTGCCACCTCATCGAGCTTTTCGTCCACTTGCCGACCGATGTCGAGGATGGTTTCAGCCTCGAGCTTCGGGCGTCCCTGGGGATTGATGGGCAGGTCACCGTTCACTTTTTGGAGGATCTCCTGGACCTCGGAAAGAAGGGTCCAGAAGCCTGGATCGGTGACATCGGGGTTGCTGCGACAGACCTCGCTGACGTGAGCGGCTAACCCGCGAAAGTCGGTCGTGACAGTGATGGAGCGCTGGATGTCACAGATGCGGGAGATCGATGCGGCGGATACCGAACGCGTACTTGCCGAGCAGGCGATGGAGAGGAGAAAGGCGGAGGTAGCGGCGCGGAGGAGGAGCTTCATTCAGATTATGATACCGAGTTTGCGGGACTTGGCCAAGCCGATCGCCCTGAGCCCTGACCTGTGCCCTCTCGCTAACCGCGCCCAGAGCCCTTGCAAGTTGTTACTGGCAGACGCCGAACGAGCGCAGCAGCTGGACCTTCTCGATCGCGGCGGACTCGTTGTTCCAAAACGCCACGTAAGGTTCGTCGTTCAGGAAGACCCTGTAGTACCCGCCGCTGTATCTCAAACTACAGGTAGCGAAAGAATGGGCTTCGCAAAGCCCGGCTTCTCGCAAAACTTTGATCTTCTGAATCGCGCTGGCCTCGTCGTTCCAGAAGCTGGCATAGCTTTGCCCGCCCAGGATGACCCTATAGTAACCAGCCTCATACTTGAGTGCGCACTGTTCTTGAGTTCCAACGGGCGCCCCCGTCGCCCCACAGGTCAGGACCAATCCAGTTCCCGCCGCCGTAACAACCGGACGGAGGTCGTTTTGACACCTCACCTGAATGGACTCAGAAGCACCGAGCGTCACCGACATTGCGAATGAGGGTGAAGCGTACCAGGCGCACGCCAGCAGAGTTAAAGCTCCCAACAGAAATTTTTTCGGATTGACCATCATCATGCGGGCCCTAGTTGCACGCCTTGTACCATTCGGCGTGTGACGGAGAACTCGAGTTATTCCCACAGTCTGTGCACAAGTAACGCCTGGGCCGAATGAAAAATCTTCAGGGGCGGTGGCACTCTTCCACCGGGAGGTTGCGGTAGTCCTTGAATTGGACGTCCCAACCAGGCTCGCCCTCTCGCTAACCGCGCAAACTGTTCGAACCCCGGATTGCAGGTCATTGCTTCCAGGGTTCGGCGTTTCTAGAATCTGAAAGGTTCTTCTCTCTTCGTGGTGGTGCGTCCAAATGTCAGCCTGAAACGGCTCTGAACTCGCATAAACCGCCAGATGTTACCCACCCGAACTCGCGAAGAGCCCAAATAAAAAAGGCGCCCCGGAGTCCGGAGCGCCTTTCTTCGGCTTTCGCCGCTTCCTTTGAACGGGAAGCTTACTTCTTGTTCGAGAGTTCTTCGTCGATGATTTCGGAGAAGGTCTCGATCGGAACCGCGCCGCTCACGAGCTGGCCGTTCACGAAGAAGGTGGGCGTGGACTTCACGCCGATCTTCTCGCCGTATTCCATGTCTTGTTCGACGAGCTGCTTGTACTTTCCGGACTTCACGCACTCGTTGAACTTCGCCACGTCGGCGCCGACATCCTTCGCGTACTTCTCGAGGCTGGCGGTATCCATCTTGTCCTGATTCTTGAACAGGATGTCGTGGTACTTCCAGAACTTGTCGGTGCTCTGCTCGTTCACGCACATCGAGGCTTCAGACGCGGACTTCGCTTCGCGGTGCATGGGGAGCGGGAAGTGGCGGAACGCGATCCGGACCTTGTTGCCGTACTTTTTCTTCACTTCGGTGGCCGTCTGGGCGCCGCGCGCGCAGAAGGGGCACTGGAAGTCGGAGAATTCGACGATCGTCACCGGGGCGTCGGCCTTGCCGGCGACCGGAGCGTTGCCCACTTCAACAGCCATTTCGACTTTCGGCTTGGAGAAGTAGACTTCGACCGTGGTGCCGCGGCTAAGTTTCGCGACGTATTCCTGGATCATGTCCTGCTTCTTCTGGGTCTGCAGGTAGGACATGATGCGTTCCTTGATCTGAGGATTGATCTGGCTCTCAGGAATGCGTTTGTCGGCGACGAACTTCTTGTACTCCTTGTCGGAGATCTTGATGTCGCCTTTGGTGACCTTCTTGTTGATATAGTCGTCGAGGCTCATGTTCGCCTTCTTGGCTTCGGCGCCGATGAGCTTTTCGACCAGCAACTTATTGAGGCGGTCCATCTTCAGTTCGTACTCGCGCTTCTTCAGCTCGAAGAAGTCGAGTTTGTCGCTGCCGATGAGTTCGTTTGCAGTGATTTCTTCGTCGCCGCTCTTGGCGACGATGCCGGCCTTCGGAGGTTCCTTCACCACGAAGTTCGGTTTAGCTTTAGCCTGCTGGTTGGTGCACGCGGCAACCACGACAAAAACGGCGGCCGTGGTGAGCGCGGTTCCCAACGTAAACGGAATGTATTTTTTCTTGAACACTTTGTCGCCTCCAACGTGACGTTAAGTATAGAGAATCTGCGGAAATCTACTTCAACGTAAGGGTAAGTCAGTTGAACAGCGTATGCAATGCAAAACTCTTTTGCGGGACAGGAGGCGACCGCGAATGAGGAGTGCTCCGAGAATGGCTTGCACAGCGGACCAGATCCAGAGGAGCCAGCGTCCCCAGGCGGCAAGCGAAGCGGCCAGATCGCGGTAGAAGAAGAGGAAGGCGACGAAGCTGATTCCGAAGAGGATCTGCAAGACCACAGGATAGGGGTGCGCCTGACGAACGACTAGGGAGTTGCTTCCGCACTGCGGGCAGGTTTCGTCAGAAGGCCCGGACGAGATCATGCAGCCTCAGTACTCCCACCCAGTGTTGACGTTGATCGATGACCGGAAGCACGCCGATCTGGCTCGGCCGGTTTTCCATCAGTTGCAAAGCCTCGAACGCCATCATCTCCGTGTGCGCGGTGATTGGCTTTCGGGTCATGATGTCGCAAGCGGTGAAGGAGAAGAACTTTTCCTGATGCTGGAGGGCGCGACGCACGTCGCCGTCCGTGATGATGCCCAGCAGCCCCTCCCCGTGAACGACGAGAACCGCGCCGAGCTTCTTCTCGGTGAGGCGCAGGACGACTTCCTGCATGGTGGCTTGCGAGCTGACCGTGGCGATCTGGTCGCCGTGGTGCATGAGATCGGCCACTTTCAAGCTGAGTCGTCTTCCGAGCGCTCCACCCGGATGGTTCTGCGCGAAGGCGGTGGCGTCGAAACCACGGAGCTGCATCAGCGCGACTGCGAGCGCGTCGCCGATGGCGAGAGCCACGGTCGTGCTCGTCGTAGGCGCGAG
>CAYOWB010000227.1:3836-4696 GCA_964407515.1 uncultured Bacteriovoracaceae bacterium | reverse complement strand
GGGAGTGAAGGTGGGCATGGCTTGGGCTTCTTCCGGGAGCTCGGTTTCGTGCATCTGGTCACCGCCTCCGGAATTCATCTCTACTGTTTGTCTCGAGTCGCGGAGGTCTTCGTTACAGGCTTGGCGGGAATGCTCGGCGCTTCGAGCTGTCTTGCGACTCGGTGTGCGCGCGGGCTCGCGGCACTTCTGTGGATGGCGGCGTGGCTTCTGGCAGGGGCGCGCGCCGGGATGTTGCGGCCGGTATTGCTCGTGTCGTTACGTGTGGGGGCACGTTCCATGGGGCTGCGTTGGCGTTGGGGAATGCCTCTCCTCGTCTCGTTGGCGGTGGATGCTCTCGCGGCGGGAGTGATGCACGTGATGTCCTCGGGAGCCGCGGCTGATTGGGCGCCTGGACGCTTGCATTACGCGTTGGCGGTGGGAGGCGGAATGCTGGCTCTCGAAGCGGCGCGCGAGAAGCGGAAGCAGCGTCACGGAAGCTTCACTTGGCGGGATCACGCCGCGCTTTCCGTCGGCTCGTGGCTTCCCACGGCGATGGTCGATCTCTGGGAACACCAGACGCTCTCCGTGCTGACCCCGGTTTTCAGTCTGATCACGCTTCCCCTGATCACTACCGTTTTCTATCCTTCGGCCCTCGTGATGGTTCTCGCTGATCTTCTCGGGGCTGGTTCCTTCGCGAATGTTCTGGCGTGGGCGGGTGGAGAGGGGCTCACGATGCTGATCGAGGGGCTAGCAATGCTTTCGATGGGGATTTCCGTGCTGTGGTGGATCCCCCGCTGGGCGATCGTCGGCTCGGCTCTGGTCGCGGGAGTGGCGGTAATCCCGGTATGTTCGGTATCCCCGGTATCCCGGTTATCCGCGGC
>CAYOWB010000227.1:2010-3764 GCA_964407515.1 uncultured Bacteriovoracaceae bacterium | reverse complement strand
GGGGTGTCCGCCGGGATACTCCGGACTGCCGCGCTTCGGGGTGAGGCGACTGAAGTCTTGCAGCTCGATGTCGGGCAGGGAGACGCGGCTCTCATCCTTTCTCGCGAAGCCGGAGCGTTGGAGGCCGGGATGCTCGATACGGGGCCGGAGCGGGCGCTTTCCGAGGAGGAGTGGCTCAGGCTCTTTGGCGCGGAAGGAGTGCGCGAACTCTCGTGGGTCGGACTCAGTCACTTGGATGAGGACCATTCCGGCGGCTTGCGCCGGCTGGTGAGGTTGATTCGGATCCGTTGCGTCGTAGCTTCCACCGAGGAGTGGAGTTCGGAGCGGGGCGTGCGTCTTCGGGATGCGCTGTCGGCCCGGGGAGTCGAGACGTCAGACTGGCAAGCAGGGTGTTTCCCGTTTGAGTCGCTTTCGGTTCGCAAGAAGTCGGGCAAGACCAACACGCTTATGACGGTCGTGAGCATTCCGTTCAAGGGCGGCGGACAGTACATCGGGCTGGGGGACCTGGACGGAGCGATGGAGCCGCGGGTGTTGCCGTGGATTCTTGGGACGCTTCGGGAAAGGCCGCACGCTTCGAAACAGCTGATCCTCAAGGTGGCGCATCATGGCTCTAGGCATTCCACTGGCTCGGAAGTTCTGGCGCGCCTTCATCCAAGACTAGCGCTCGTATCGGCGGGGGTTGGAAATCACTATGGGCACCCCTCGCCGGAGCTTCTGGAAAGATTGCGTCGGGCTGGGGTGCCGTGGCTCAGGACCGACCGGCAGGGCGCACTCAGGTGGATGGGGCAGAATACGACGAGAAGTGCTTGGTAACTAACCGGTTTTACATGGGAATGGGCAGGAGAGTGGAGGTTTGCTTGCCCGAAAATTATTGTATACTATTAAGGTAGGGTATGTGTCGGGTCTTTTGGCGAAGCTTGGAGCCTCGCGGAGACAGCGACCGGGGGACGTATGAAGGGGGTTCGTTTCATCACAGTCAGCGCGATCCTGCTGACGGCGCTTGCGGCGCTGATGAGCGGGTGTGCCCCAGAGAAAAATAAGACGAAGGTCGTGAAGGAGTGCGTTCTTCCGGAAGACCAAAACAAGACCCTCATTGGAAACTGGAAGGTCACTCCGGTTCCTCTCATGATCTCCTCTCAGTTCAATGGCGAGGAGACTGCGGAGATCGTCGCGGCGGCCAAGACCTGGAATGCGTTCTTCGAGGCGAGCCAGGGAATCAAAGTCTTCGATATCGGCGACGAGGGAAATCCGCGGCGAACGACCGCCAAGAGTAAGGGCACGCAGGTTTGTAACGAGGGTATTGTTCAGGGGACCCACTTCTCCGGAAACGTCGGAATTTTCAAGCAGGCGCCCTGGGCGTTCGGAAACCACAGCGTGATCGCGATCACGAGCACGTGCCCGGTGAAGAAGAAGGGGCTCGATACGTTCTTCAACGGCGAGCTGGACATCAACTATCAGGACTTCTTCATCAACGGAAAGAAGCGTCCGGACCTGCAATCCATCTTAGTGCACGAACTTGGTCATTTGCTCGGACTTGACCACAGTTGTGCCAAGGGTGGGGCAGGCGGATTTCCGGATTGTGATAGCAAGGCGCTCCCTGATAACTATTTCTTCGCCGTGCTGTTCCCGATCATCGCGTTCGACGCGCAAGGTTTCGGTGAAGTCCGTCGCGACCTGAATGACAATGACCAGGGACGCGGCAACTGTCTCTACTCGAATCCTGGTAGCACGCAGTAGCGCCGTTTTCCGGCGCA
>CAYOWB010000227.1:1736-2000 GCA_964407515.1 uncultured Bacteriovoracaceae bacterium | reverse complement strand
GAGTAAGTCTCAATTCGGCAAAGAGTGTCTCAGTGCTGCGGAATCGCGTTGCGCGGCACGGCCTCGAGTTCCGCGAACATTTTCAGAATTTCGTCCTGAGTCATGTTCGTGGACTCACGCGTTCCGTACTTGCGGACGGCGAACTGTCCGGCTTCCACTTCACGGTCACCGGCGACGAGCGCGAAGGGGATCTTCGCGATCTGCGCTTCACGGGTCTTGAGACCCATGGACTCGTTGCGGTCGTCCAGTTCGATGCGATAGCCG
>CAYOWB010000227.1:0-1721 GCA_964407515.1 uncultured Bacteriovoracaceae bacterium | reverse complement strand
AGCCGATGTTCTCGAGCTTCTTCATGAACGCGCGGCAGTACTCGGTGTGAGTGTCCTTGATACCGATCACGCGGGCCTGAACCGGCGCGAGCCAGAAGGGGAACGCACCCGTGACGTGCTCGATCAGGATGCCCATGAAGCGCTCGAGCGAGCCGAGCACTGCACGGTGAACCATGACCGGACGCTTGGCGGTGTTGTCCGCGTCCGTGTATTCGAGGTTGAACCGTTCGGGCAGGTTGAAGTCCAGTTGGATCGTTCCGAGCTGGTGGTAGCGGCCGATGGCGTCACGCACGCAGCAGTCGATCTTCGGACCGTAGAAAGCGCCGTCGCCCGGATTGACGATGTACTTCTTTCCGAGTGAGTCCAAAACTTCCTTGAGGCCGTTTTCGGCGCGATCCCACAGTTCGTCGGAGCCGACGCGCTTTTCGGGGCGCGTAGACAGGTTGATCTGCACGTCATCGAAGCCGAAAAGACCCATCGTGCTCAGGATCATGTGGAGTACGCTCTTCACTTCGTCCGCGATCTGGTCCGGACGGCAGAAGATGTGCGCGTCGTCCTGACAGAACGTACGTACGCGGGTGAGGCCGGCCGTGACGCCGGACTTCTCGTACCGGTGAATGCGGCCGAAGTCCGCGAGCCGGATCGGCAGGTCACGGTAGGAGCGCTTCTGAGATGCATAGATGAAGGTGTGGGCCGGGCAGTTCATCGGCTTCATCGCGAACTCCCGTTCGTCGATTTCCGTGAAGTACATGTTCTCCTTGTAGTTGGCGTAGTGGCCGCTCGTGTGCCAGAGCGCCACGTCCATCACCTGAGGAGTGATGACTTCGGAGTAGCCGTAGGGGCGATACAGCTCGCGCATATGCTGCACGAGACGGTTGTAAACGATGGTGCCTTTCGGGTGGAAGAAGGGCATCGCGGGCGCGATCGGCTGGAAGCTGAACAGGTCGAGCTCCTTGCCGAGCTTGCGGTGGTCGCGCTTCTTCGCTTCCTCGAGCATCGTGAGGTACGCGTGGAGTTCGTCCTTGTTCAGGAATGCCGTGCCGTAGATGCGCTGGAGCTGCGGGTTCTTCTCGTCGCCGCGCCAGTAGGCGCCCGCCACGGAGAGCAGCTTGAACGCCTTGATCTTGCTCGTGCGCTCGATGTGCGGGCCGCGGCACAGGTCGACGAAGTCACCTTCGGTGTAGGTGCTGACTGTGGTTTCGCCGGCGGCGGCGAGGTCGCGGATCAGCTCGACCTTGAAGGTCTGGCCTTCCGCTTCGAACTTCTGGCGTGCTTCTTCGATGGTGAGTTCGGCGCGGACGAAGGGTTGGTTCGACTTGATGATCTTGATCATCTCGGCTTCGATCTTCTTCAGATCCTCGGGCGTGAGCTTGTGGTCGCCCGCGTCCTTGAGGTCGATGTCGTAGTAAAAGCCGTTTTCCACGGTGGGGCCGATGCCGAACCTGGCCTTGGGCCAGAGGGTCTTTACGGCATGCGCCATGACGTGCGCGCAGGAATGGCGCATCACTGCTATTTCGGAATGGTCGACTTCAGAATGTGCTTCCGGTTCAGCCTTCTCAACGGGGATGTTTTTGCTCATAGACCGCACGAACTTAGCACGATTTGGTGCGCTCGCCAAAAAGGTATCCGCTGACTTCTTGATGCTCGGTGCGTCATGGAGTGGGTGCAAAAAGGTGCCTGGCGCTTTTCTCAGAGAGGGTGAGAAAAGCGCCAGGCACCTT
>CAYOWB010000226.1:0-4747 GCA_964407515.1 uncultured Bacteriovoracaceae bacterium | reverse complement strand
CGCCACAAACGGAGCTGCAGCTTGCTGGAGAGAGACAAGACCGACGCCTGCGTCTCGATCTGCTCGATCTGCGCCCGAGCAATGTTCTCGTTCGCCTTCTGGAGCTGTGCCACCGTGGCCAGGCCACGCAAGTAGCGCTCTTCAAGCACCATGAGACTTTCACGCCGGAGGGCGATACTCTTGGCCTGTCGAATCGCCTGCTGAGCTAGCTGATTGTAGCCCGTTGCGAGCGAGATGACATTCTCTTCGATGTCGGTTTCCATGGACTCACGCAGCAAGCGAACCGCACGGAGATTCGAACGAGCGATACGCACCTCGTGCACGGTACCGGCATTCAGGCTGAGCCAGTCCGCAGGATTGACGAAAGACCAGCTTGCCGCTGTCTTATTGAGCTCGGCGGCGCGCTCCAGGAACAACACCTGCTGCAGCTCCAGGGAACCCGCCAAGGCAGGCGCCATGAGGTCTTCGCTCTTCAAAGCCGGCACGGAAGTGCTGTCGAGCACGGAAGCTTCCGACACCAGACCCGTCACGCCTGCGCGAGGAGAGAGCCCCAGCCCCTTGGAGAGGGCGGCGTACTGCCCGATCAAAGCGGATTGAATCGCGGCGATGTCACTCTCCGTGGAGAGGATCGCATCATCCATTTCGGCTAGATCGTTCGGGAGAGCCTGCCCGGCATGATGTTGAAGCAGCACGAGCTCACGCTGCCTCTTCTGATCCGCAAGCGAGCCCTGCAGGACCTCCAGAATCCGCTGATCGCGAAGAATAGAGTGGTACAAATCCTCGGCAATACTCATTTGGTTCGCGACGAGAACCCGATAGGAGGCGGCTTCCGCATGATACATGACTTTCTTCTGGCTCAGCTCATACCAGTGAGTCGGAAAGACGAAGGGCAACAGCGTTCCGGCCGCCGGCACAGCGCCGAGCAGACCGATCGGGCCCGCGATCGCCGTCGTCACGGCGGCACCGGCCCAATAGCTCAGGCGGAGCGACGGGTAGAGTCTGGAACGCGCCAGCGCGATTTCCTCGCGAGCCTGATAAAGCCGCTCTGCCGCGATCCGGGTGGTGAAGTCTGACTCACGAACCCGGCGATGCACGTCTCCAAGCCCATAACGGCCATCCGGAACCGAAATATCCGGCTGATCGGCCTGATTCTTACTCAGATAGAGTAGAACACGGTATTTGCCATCCGGAGACGAGGCGAACAGGCTCAGCACATTCTCTTCCGCGCACAGGGAGAGACGCGCGGGCTGATCGGCCTTCTGAGTGACTTCATAGGCACAGGCGCCGCGATCACGAACGATCACTTCTTCCCGCCCAGGCAACAACGTCGAATGGACGACGAAATTCTTACCCTTCTTCTTCAGACTGAGTACGCCGACCGTACGGCCGTCATGGGCATCCCGGACCGTAACATCCAGAAAGCGCTCCTTCGTCCAATCGGTTTTCCTGATCACCGTCTGAACGCGACGAGAGTCGACCCGCGAGCCTTCAATCCGGCTGAAGTCCCCGGTATAGGTTCCCTCGAGCGACTTGAGGCGATTTCCACAGCCAGAAATCAAAAGAAGGTTAACGATAAGAGTTGCACACAGAATGAATCTCTGACGGGTTCGCATAAGCACCTCGACCAACAGTTGGCGGATGCTTATACGTAGAGCCCGCAAGGGAAGCAAACTGAATTTCTACGATTCTTGTGATGAAATCACTAGCGCGACATTTCGAGGCGATATTCCGGGGTCGAAAAGTCGAATCAAGCTCGAATTCGCTCTTCCAGCCATTTTTTCATCCAGGCAGATCGCACGATCCAACAAAAGCGCGAGCTCCAGGGGGCGCGCGAGCAGATTTCTCAAGTGGGCTATGAAGCGCTTCCTCCCGACTCGGGATGCAACGGCCCCGAGGAAGTCTTCGTATGCCCCATCCGATAGCCGGAGCACTGGAGCTACAGAATCCCCCAAGTCCCGCAACCGGTCTCTGACATAAGCGGCGAAAGAGTCGCGATAGACCCCTTCCCTGGCGCTCCCCACGGCTTCGGCTTCTTTGCTGAAGCCCTCTTGCACCAGAAGCTCATGGAGCGTGAAACGGTAAGACTGCACCCGCTGCTGGAGCAGGAATTCCTCAAGTGGGCGCTCCACACCTCCCCGATTCGCCAAAAAGAGCGCCTCCGCGGTCCAGGAGAGCGGAAGCTCACGCGCATGACGGGACCGCTGCAAATCAGTCGCGACATTCATCTTCTCGTAGCAACAGCCGACATTCAGCACACTGAAGCCGCGTTCGGCCAACTCCAACTGCGACCACGCCAATGCGCCGCAGGTATGGAGGCCGATCGCCCAGGTCTGGGAACACGGCTCCAGCCCCATTGCGACGTCGGGAAATGTCCCCGGAATGAACAGGAGCCTATCCTTCAGCGCCTCTAGCCACGGGCGCTTTCGCATGAGCACCTGACCGGTGCGCTGCAAGGCCGGATCACGGTCGATGGACTCCACCGGGCACCCCAGCTCATGGGCCAGGTGCCTCGCCAGATGCCCGACGCCGCCTCCGATATCGACCACCCTCGCGGGCGAGATCTTTTTCGAAAGAAAGAAGCTCAAGACTGCTTCGACCTCATGCCGTTTCTTCGGGGTGAGTCCTCGATCCCACGGAGCACGGACTGTATGCCGGTGCTCAACTGCTGGGACGGCACAGAGTTCCTGGATCGTGCGGTTCCACTGACGAAGAGACTCAGGGGCGCCCGCCAGGGAGTGCACGGACTGTTCTTCGGTCATGCCGTATTCGAACCAGGACTCAGGCACGAGTCGCTCCATCTCAGAAAAGCGATGGAATACTGAATTCCCCCAGAGAACGCACCACGGCTCAAGAAGCGAGTGCAGAGCAGTATAGTGTTCGATGTGGGACTTCATTAAACCGGAAGCTCTGGTAGTAACGCGCGCAAGGAGAGACGACCTCCCGTGGTAATCGGTTTTTCCACGCGACTGGGCGCGATCTTGAAGCGCAGGACGCCTTTCGGCCCCATGGCCACGTCCAGTGGTGCATGAATCACGATCCTGAAGCTGCGAAGACTCTTGCGGTATCCGTGCACGAGTACCTGAAGTCTTCCGTTCGAGCTCAATAGGGCATTTCCATCGGAAGAAACGATCACGGCGGGGCGAGCCGGCCCTCCGATCAAATCCAGAGACTTCCCGAGCTCCGCTCCGGCGTCGTGAAGATCCGTGCCGTCATCCGTGAGGTCCACCTGATAGGGCTTCCCGGCGAGCCCGTCCGCGACTTTTCTGGAAGCGAAGCAGGAGGGGTACTTCGCGTAGTAAGACCCCGCGGAGAAGCCGATAGCCTCCCACTCCTCGCCTGCGTACCGAAAACGAAAGTAGAGCGGGCCCTCCACCAACACGGCCTTATCCTCTCTTACGGCGCTTGGGAAAGGTTTTCCTGTTTCAGGATGAAACGGACTGATCAACTCGACCGCTTTTCCGCTCGCCTGATAGGGACTCGTCATCTCATCCATGAAGATCCGAGTCACCGAAGGAGAGCCGTCCGCGCGAATATCGGTCACCTCTTCAAAGAAGACGACCGGACGTCCGTTCCTCATGATGATCTGATGTCCGTAGCGATGTCCGAGGTAGTTTCCAAACGCTCTCGGCCAGTCCTGCTCACTGGAGAAGATGGAATCCGTGAGACTGAACCACTTCCCCGGGGTCTTCTCCACGAACGAGAAGACGTCACGGCTATAGTTATCGATCGGCCAACGCGAAGTCTTCGCTCCCGCATACGGGCGCATCCGTCCGCCGTACCAGACGGTGACGGGCGGCTCCTTGTCCTTTGCCGGATCCCAAAGTCGCGCGGAGCCGGGAGTCCGATCGACCCAATGAGCTGGCTTCATGTCCCAGGTGTGCGCGGAAACTCGATTCCCCTCCAAGGCAGTTCCATCGGCGTAATGAAAGTCATTCCAGATGATCTCGTACGGCCCACCCCGCGCGATATCTTCCGCGGCGCGAAAGCGCAGGGCGTACGGCGCGGTCCCGCTGATGAGCACGGAGTCTTTTTGGAACGTCGTGTAGGGGTCCGCCAGTTCGGAAAGCCCGCTCTCAGGAGAAGTCAGAACCATGATCCCCGGGAGCACTTCCTTGCCGTAGTGCAGATCAGCGGAATACCCGCAGGCCTCCGTGAGCGTCAGCCCCAGCAGACCGATCGTGACCCTTCCCCACCAACCATTTCCGTACATGCACAAACAGTAGCAGGAGAAATTTCAGGAACGAAAGGGCCTTCCGTGGCCGTCCGTAACGAAAGCCGCCCGCTACCGATTGAACAGCGCCCAGTGGCGCCTGATTTCATGACAGTTCAGTACCGGTAGTTCTCCGCCTTGTACGGTCCCTGTACCGACACGCCGATGTACTTGGCCTGGTCTTCACGGAGAACCGTGAGTTCCGCGTTGAGCTTCTTGAGTTGCAGTCGCGCGACCTTCTCATCGAGGTGCTTGGGCAACGTGTACACACCCAGCGGATACTTCTCGGTGTTCGTGAAGAGCTCGATCTGAGCGATCGTCTGATTGGCGAACGACGACGACATCACGTAGCTCGGGTGCCCGGTGGCGCAGCCCAGGTTCACGAGACGTCCCTTAGCCAGGATGATGATCCGCTTGCCATCCGGGAAGATCACGTGATCCACCTGGGGCTTGAGCTCTTCCCACTTGTACTGCTCGATCGAGGCGACGTCGATCTCGTTGTCGAAGTGCCCGATGTTGCAGACGATGGCCTGATCC
>CAYOWB010000225.1:2291-4768 GCA_964407515.1 uncultured Bacteriovoracaceae bacterium | reverse complement strand
CGTGCCTGCGCTTCGGCATCGACATCACGACCGATCCGATCCCGGTGGTCCCGGCCGCGCACTACATGTGCGGTGGCGTACTGGTGGATGGCGACGCCCAGACCACCGTCGAAGGGCTCTACGCCGTCGGTGAAGTCGCCTGCACGGGCCTACACGGCGCCAATCGGTTGGCGAGCAATTCACTTCTCGAAGGCGTGGTCTTCGCCCACCGCGCGGCAGCGCACGCTTTACCGCGGCTGGCGAACGGCGGACGCACCGTGAAGATCGATGCGCCACTTCCGGAGTGGGATCCAGGCAAAGCGGTTCCCGTCGAAGAGCAGATCGACATCGCCGCGGTCTGGTACGAGATCCGGTTGCTGATGTGGAACTACGTCGGCATCGTGCGCTCGAACCGTCGACTGGAGCGGGCGCTTCGGCGCATCGAGCTCCTGAAATCCGAGATCAACAATTACTACTGGAAGCACCTGCTGACCAAGGACCTCATCGAACTGCGCAACCTGATTCAGGTCGCCGAACTCATCGTCCAGTGCGCCCAGCTCCGCAAGGAGAGCCGCGGGCTGCACTACACCACCGACTATCCGGAGCGCGACGACACTTATTTCCGGAAGGATACGGTGTTGTAACAGCCGGTCTTCAGTCGGCCCGAACTTCGAGTCGATATGCCGACAGTCGCCAGACGCGAGGGAAACCGCGGAGGCACTCACCCGGCCGGCTAAGGCTTACACGGCGCTCCGGGCGCACTCACGGCTGTTCAGGTACTTGACCTGCTGAGCGGCATCCAGCCGATCGAACTGCGCGGGAGTCATAGGCGGAGCCCAAGCCACCGCCGAAAGAGCCAAACCGGAAGACAGGAGCATCAGGATTTTCGAAGTCATCATGTCGGGACTGAGAGCATGAAATGCGCACTGCGCCACCCTGGTCTTAAGGGCTCCTCTGACTGGCTCTTCTTGCGCACCCGCTTTACTGGATCTGCACGTCGATCAGCGGGGTGGTGCAGCAGGTTGCGAGGGGGTACCCAGGCGAGTCCAAACGCTGTTGCCGCTGCCGTCTCCTCGGCGTTTACGTCTGCCACTCTTTGCACTGGCCCTATCTTTCCCCACCCCTGCGCCCAAACTCCTTCTCGGTTTCGAGAGCATGGTGAGGCGAGCACAGGAGGCGAAGGTTCGGCACGTCAGTTCGGCCGCCGTGGGACCAAGGAACGACGTGATGTATTTCCAGAAAGTGCCGACTGTCGCAGCGTCGGCCTGAAACGGGCTCAACGTAAGAACAGCGATCTTCGTCACGTGCCCGCACGACGCGCACGACCTCCGCCGAAGGCGTGCGTTTGTCGTACGTCGCCGGGATTTCCTTGGCGGGAGGCACCTTCGCTACTGCCGCGGACGCTCCTTTCGCGGGTACCGCGGGCATCGCTTTCACTGGTGAAAGAAGCGGCGCGCTGTTTTGGTGATTACCGGAATCACCGCAGCCCTCCGAACTATCGTCCTTCGCAGCATCGGCCGTCACTGAAAGCCGCTCCTTATGCTTTGACTGGGATTCCGCCTCACGTTTCGAGCCGCGGGCCTGCGGATTCACCTTCCGAATCGCGATATCCGCGAGCGCATGAAAGAGCGCGCAGTAGTCCTGCCCCTCCAACCGATGCGCCAAACGCCCCTTGAGGAGTCCCAGTTTTTCCACCAACTCGCGATCCGCCACGAATCGGATCTCCGTCTGGGGCGGAGAAATCGCCCTCACCGCACCGGGACGACTGCGTTCCGGCGCGTGAGCCGCCAGAAGGGCTTCACACTCCCTCTTGCTCTTTCCTTCGACCGCATGGAGCAGATCCTTCTTCTCGTCCGTGGAATAGGCGCGCCCGCGTTCGCGCTCCTCGGACTTAAGAAACGTCGCGACCTGACTGATGGTCGTGAGATTCAGTTCGCCGCTTGCCACCTTCATCTCGAATTCCGGCATCTCATCCAGAAGCCGCATCGATTCAATGCGGCGGTAGGCCGTCGCTTCCGCGTACTTGAGTTCCTGAGTGAGGTACGTGAACAACGACGCAAACCCGAGTCGGAGATGGAGCTTGCGAGGCGAGATCTCGCGGAGGTGATGCAGAACCTCAATCGAAAGCCGACGTTCCTCGGCGCCCATGACTGGCTTTTCAGAAAAATGACGAAAATGTATCCTGGCGCGACGAACTAAAAATCGACGCACTCGAAATCGGTCAATCACTCTTTTCAAGCGCGATGGAAATTTTCCGCCCGGAGAATCCAGACCCCCGACATCTTTGCGGCGCCGACGTGTGACCGAGAGAATTCGGGCCGCAGGCCAGCCGACACGGCTGTACCCAGTTATTTCGTCCATCCGGTACAAAACGAGTAACTACAGAGCCTGGCACTCACCGCCGCGCGCAGTCGTCCTCGACCGCCTGGAGGTCCTTCTCAAGTCCCTTCTGCCTGAACTCCTCGCGCAACGTGGGCGCATCACCACGCAGTGCTGTG
>CAYOWB010000225.1:0-2275 GCA_964407515.1 uncultured Bacteriovoracaceae bacterium | reverse complement strand
GCAAATGGACGCAGGACCTCCGCGCCCGCCTCGCTCCTGCATCCATTTGCGCGTGCCGTCGACCAGGTGCGCATTCGGCGTCCGGCGCTTGTCCATTTCGGAAAGCACCTGGCAGAGCCGGACAATCGCCCCGGGGTTGGGCTTCTGCGCGCCGATCTTAACCGTGACGGACGAGGGTTCGCTCCCCTTCGGTTTCAACTCACTCAACGGCACCCGCCCCTCGCGGATTCCGGTCACATGCTTGAGTTGCCCCAGGTACAGCTGATACTGCAACCACTGGTCCTTCGCCACGGAGGCAGAGGATTCGGCACCTGCTCCCACCCCAGCGCCCGGCTTCACCTCGCCGAGACCTTCATACGCAGTGAGCTGTTCGTAAAACACCGAGCTGTTCAACTCGTCACGGATGCCCACGATTCCCAGCACGTCCATTACACTGTCGCGCATCGCCGCTGGATCCGCTTCATCGAGCGCGCACACCAGCTCGCGCTGAACGGCGGCCGCGCGGGCCCTCCAATCCTTCATCGCACGCAGGAGCTGATTGCGTTCCTGCTCGCAGAGCTGAGGACGCGAACTGAGCAATAGTCGCGCGAACTTCGAGAAGAGCATTGGGTCCGCGCCGCGCACGTCTCCGAAAGCCGAAACGCTCGTCACGCAGTCGCGCAGGAGCTTCGCCTCGGGTTCGTCCTTCGAGAGCGCGGAGCACGAAAGCGCCGACGCCGGAGCATTCCCCGAAGCACTGAGAAGGTACTTCACGACCTTTGCCATCGCCAAATCGGGATTTCCCCGGAAGGCCAGACCCCGGTTGATCTTGACCAGCTCCGCGACCTGACCACGGAGCACGTCGGCGGGAATCCGCATGGCGTCGAGCAGCTTCTCATCCAGTTCGAGACCCGAGATCGCCGTCAGCCAAAGCATGGACTCGTAGTCGCGCTCACTCGCGCCGCCGTCACTCGCGACGATCCCAAGGACCTTTCGCGCGAGCTCCGGGCTAGGACGGAACCTTCTCGCGGCCAGAGCTGAGGGCTTGCGCGCCCCTTCGAGAATCCGGCGATAGTAGCACGCCGGGATAGCGGCATCGTCCTTCTCCAACGCGTTGCTACTCAGAGCATGTGGAGCTTGTTTCGCCTTCCTGAGCTCCGCAACGGCACTGGCGTAAGGCTGCACACGGAGCGCAAGCGGCGCCCTCCCCTCGCAAACGTCTTCAATCAGGATCTTCTGAAGGCGTGGGGGGATAGGTTGCCGAGTTCGCAGACTTTCTTTCGCAACCTCTTCGGCCTGAGCGCGGGCTCTTTCCTTCAACACCTTGAATGCCTCAACGACGTGCAGCGAGGTTCGGAAGTCGACCGGAAGGGCCTCCAAATCCGCCCCGGCATCAAGGAGTGCCTCCACCACACGCGGTTCCTGATCGGTCGAACCGTTCCGGTCTTCTTCACCGTGGGTTACCAAAGCCAGCAGCAAGGGCGTACGCCCTCGGGCGTCGCTTTCATTGATCAGGCGTGCACTTTCTGGAGCGGCGTTCAGAATTCCCTGAATGAGCCTGACCCCGAGGATATCTGCAGCATAATGAAAAGCATTTCTTCCCTCTCGATCCTTGCGCGAAGGGTCCGCCCCGTAGCGAATAAGAAGCTCGGCAACCTGCTGATTCTCAGCTCCTTCGGCGTTCGTCACGAAGAAGAGCGCATCAGAAACATCCACCCCTTTCTGGGCCAGATCCTCGATGACATCAAGCCGGCGATACTGAATCGCGGAGGCAAGGGCGCTGGGCGC
This sequence comes from uncultured Bacteriovoracaceae bacterium, assembly GCA_964407515.1. Taxonomy (GTDB): domain Bacteria; phylum Bdellovibrionota; class UBA1018; order UBA1018; family UBA1018; genus CAYOWB01. The sequence goes on along the minus strand of CAYOWB010000225.1, from coordinate 508 downwards.
GCACGGCAGCTGAGCGATATTCACCCCGGCCTGCGCTCTCTTGAAGTACGCCTCCGAGTCCCAAGCCGTCCGGCACAGCTGAACTTCTTCCGGAGTGGATTCGCGCGGAGCGGCCTTGCGAGGAGCGGCGACTTGGGCGGGCTTCTTACTCGCGGGCTGGCGTTTGGCCTTCGCGGAAGCTGAGGTGGATGCCGTTGGCGCCACTGCCGCCTTCGCGGCTTTTTCCGCCGCGAACGCGCTCGAAAATCCGAATCCCAGGGCCAGGAGCCCCATCCCCACTCGATGCATCGTTCTAGTGTTCACTGCTTATTCTCCTTGAAGGGACCGCAATCCAAAATGTGTTGCCGTTCGTATTCGATCGCGGCGTTCTTTTCTGTTTCGCCCAGGGAGAGTTCGGGCCAAGCTCTCTTTGAAATCGGGTGAGGCGGCAGGCACTGGGGCCAATCGACTTCATGTGGTCTACCGCGAGCGCGGCGGTACCCCCTCCCTTGACGAAGACCGCAGCTAG
>CAYOWB010000224.1:647-4810 GCA_964407515.1 uncultured Bacteriovoracaceae bacterium | reverse complement strand
CGAGGTGGCCGGAAGCTACGTCGATGAGATCCGGCTCTACCAGATCAAAACGGCGGGCATCGTTGAACAGCTCAAACGCAGGCTGGTGAGTCAGGACGCAAACGGAGTCGAGACCCGCAAAGAGCTGAGCAGTGAGGAATCGGACGCGCTTCTCTCGCCTCTTGTCGATGCCGCGCTCTCAAAGTGGGCGGCCAAAGAGAGGACGATCGAGCGGGTCAAGGCCACGGCAATCGCATCGCTCAAAACAGTCCTTTTCGATGAAAAGGGCGACCTAAAAGTCGGACGAGTTCTTACACTCAAGACCGATGCGATCTTCAAGCCGGTCGATGTTCCGATCCGAGCCGTCAACGAAAGTCTGGGACGGCAAGGAGAGCTCTATTACTCCTCTTCGATCATCAAGCCGATCCTGAACTCCACGAATATCGCCATTCGTGGCGAGGAAAGGCAGGATCTGACCAAGCCGCCAGCGACGGGCGTAGCTCAGGATGTCTTTACCGTCCGAAACGGTGAGGAGTACGAGCTTCAGCTCACTTCGCTCGTGGTTCACCAGTACGAGTTCGGGAGCGAACAGGCTCAGCCCAAGATCGAAGACAAGGGCCTGGTCTGTCTCGATAAGCCAGGCGAGACACTTCCGGCGTGTCGTAAGTACAAGAACCAGTGCACGGAGTTTAAGAACTTCTGCAAGAGGCCCAAGGCGGGCTGCACGCGATACGCAGAGAAGACCGATTGCAATACAAGCCTCAACGTATCGATTGGCGGATGCCTTTCTTTCGGACTCTTTGGGAGCTGTGGAGTGAACCGAAGCTGTGAGAAGGTTCCGGACTTCGCCAACTGCATCGAGTACGGATCGGCGGGTTGCGAGGAATGGGGCGATTACTGCTCGCAGACGCAGCAGATTTGCGAGCCGGGTCAAGACGAGCCGCTTTGCAAACGTCAGATCTCTGACCTGAGGATCAGTCGCTACTTCAGTGCTCCCGCCCCGGTAAACAACCGCGTGGTGAACGCCCCACTCGGAAACGTGGATCAGGACGTGGTGAGCGGGCTCGTCTTCCGCTTTCGATGGGCGGATGGAAAAGTCATCGACTGCGTGGCGCTATCGCTTCTCAAGGAAGTGATCGGCCAGAGCATTCGCTTCAAGGTCAAGAATAGCCCGTACTGCAAACCGTTCCCGGAGGGAGCGGTTGGAGACCCCGTCCTCTCGATCGTTAATCGAATCTCGACGGAGCGAAAGAACATCCCCTGCGGGATCATGAACTATTCGACCATTGAAGGAACCAAGTACTACGGCTGCAACGGATACATAGCCGTCGATCCGACGCCGGACCTTCATCAGCCAGACGTCAATTCAACTCAAACGAGCTTCAGTCGAAGCCCGCTTTATCTCACATACTTCCCCGTCGTGGACGTGAATGGCGTCCTCATCGCGCGGTCAGGTGCCTTTACGACGGGGACAACAACCGAAGGAAAGGTGGCCCCATGAACGGAAATCAATTCATCGTGACCGGGAATCTGGGAACTGCGCCCGAACACCATCGAAAGAGCGAGGAATCATCTGGAGTGGTCAGCTTTACCCTGGCCCAGAACGTCTCGCGCTTCTCCGAACGAACGGGAAAGTATGAGCAAGTCCACACGAACTGGTTTCAGGTTCGAGCATTTGGGCGACTCGGAGCCCGCGCTCTTGCATCCCTGAAAAAAGGCGATCGAGTCACCGTATTTGGGAAGATCCGCACCTTCCAATACGAAGACCAGTCCGGAAGTACCCGCTACGGATTCGAGGTCCTGGCCGACGATATCGTAGCTACGTCGATACTCCCCTCCTCCGCATCGGCGAGTGGCGAAGACTTCGCATCGTTTCAGGACCGTGACGACGGCGCGGAGGTGCCGCTATGAATCCCGGGAAGAAGAAGGAAGAAGCACCGAATCGCGTTGCTATCGACTCCCGTGGCCGGTGGAGCATCGCAGGAGTCACACTCTATCCGGGAGACGTTGTGGAGGTGCTATTTGGGGCACGAAAGGTCCGTGGCCGCATGGGCTGGAATGGAAGCGAATACGCACTCAAGACGCCCGAAGGAATCTACCGTTCTTCAAGCGTCGAAGGCCTGCGAGCGAGGAGGGTCAGCCGATGAACCGACCGTCCTGCATTGTGGCAAGCATAGCGCTCCTCGCCTGCACCGGCTGCGCTAGCCTGAGCAACCGGACCAAGACAGTCCTTTTGATGGCTAGCACCGGCGTTGCGGCCGGAACAGTCGGCGCGGCTCTCACCCCTCCGGGGGAAAACCCGCTCGCACACGGGGCACTCTGGGGAAGCGTCGGAGCGGCTTCGATGGGACTACTTGGCCTCTACCTCTTCGATGAGCAGGCTCTGCGCCGAACTGCAGAAGAGAAAAACGCCCGGCTGGAGCGGGAACTCGCAGCATTCCGCGAAGAATTGGAGCCGGAGCTTCTTGCGACAAGTCAGATTGGAGCATCGTCCAAGCCCTTGCCCGAGAAATACCGAAATCTGGTGCGCCCCGGCGAGTGGAGCCTTTACCGCGTGGATCGCTGGACCACCTCGGGCGAGGGCGAACTCGTTCACCAGGACCTGATCTTTCAGTTCCAACAACCCAGACTCAATCCCTCGGCCGCAGCCAACGTTGCTGCCGAACCTAACGGAGGTCGATAACCATGTTGAAGCAAAACAGACTTCTCGTCCTTTCTCTATTCATGATCCCTTTTTCGGCCTTTGCGGCACGGGATCTCGGAGCGGCGGCTGACGCAGCCGTATCTCAGGCGGCCACGATCGCGAAGGCACTCAGCGTTCTCGGAATCCTTTGCGGAGCCGCAATCTCGCAAATCCCGGGAGCCACGATGTTTGCTCGCGGCGTGATCGTGTCGGGACTTGTGGGCGCGGCCATCAGCTTTGGCGGGCCGAGCCTCATCGCGCTCTTTCGTTCGGTGTTTGGGGGCTGAAATGAGGGAAGAGGTCTACGGCTCACGAACGCTCAACGACAACGGGCCTTTGTTTGGCCTCATTATCTACGATCTCGTAGGCGCCGTCGGCGTCTTAATCGTGACGTCGTTCCTCTTCAGGCCGCTCGGGGTCGAGTTCTTCTCGATCCCGGCGACTGCCCTCTCCCTCTTTGCCCTGATCCCCATTCGTATGCGGTACCGGCGAAGGATCATCCGGGACTCCCTTGGCTTCTGGCTTGGCGCTCGTGCGCTTTACGAGGTGAAACATGCTTCTCGCCGCTAAACTTCCCGTTTTATCGCAAATTGGCGTGGCCTCTGACGGAACGCCCTACTTCGTCACAGAAGAAGGCCGAATCGGGCTCCTCTTCCAAATGCCGGTCCTGGATACGGAGGCGTCAGGGTTTGCACAGGACTTTGAGCAATATCAGACCTTGCTCTCCCGGCTCAAGCCTGGGGTCAATCTTCGGATCATCCACCGGCGTATCCCTGCGAACCGTCCCCTGCCGACCTCTTCACGGGCCGAGGCACTCACTCAGCTAGGCTGGACCGAGAACACTGTATTTCTGGCAGTCGAGAGCCAGGGAGAAGCTCGACTAAAGCTGCTCGACTGGCTCCGGGTCGCGAGAGGAAACGCACCGCGCTCTTTTCGTGCCGAGCTTGAACGTCTGACAGCCAGCGCCGACCTGGCGCTGATCCGCGCAATGGGTGGGTGGTCGCTCTCGGAGACCGCGATTCGTAGCTTTTTTCCCTCTTTCTCTTCTGATGTGATCGCAACAGAGGCCGGAATCGACGCTGGAACAGAGCGCATCGGAACCGTCCGGCTCGTTCGCCAAGCGGTCGCGCCGTTGACGGGGGAGACGTTCGCAGTGCTGCGCGAAGCGCTCGTTGCTCCGTTCGACATTACGACTACCGTGCGCAAACTCAGCGAATCTCGGGCGCAATACCTCCTCCAACGGAGGCGCGGACTCTTGAGTGCGGCACAAGGAACAAGTGACGCAGCGTCAGCCCGTCAATACCACCAGGCTGATGAAATCGCGGCCGAGACGTTACTCTCGGGGCGCGGCCTGGTCGAAGTGGAGTGGCTCCTCGTACTAAGGCGTAGATCGGAAGCGGAACTCCGCGAAGATCTGGAAGCGTGCCAAAGAGCTTTGGCCTCTCTCGGAGATGCTTACATTGAGGTTCAGGGAGCGGCGGCGAGCTACGCTGCGACTTTT
>CAYOWB010000224.1:0-637 GCA_964407515.1 uncultured Bacteriovoracaceae bacterium | reverse complement strand
CCTGGGACCGATCCTCATCACACCTTCTTTGAACTGGATGACCTGGCCACTTTCCTCCTTCCCCTCTTCGCCAGGGGCGAAAGTCATCCGAACGCAGGAGCGGCCCTGCCCCAGGCCGAATCCTGCCCGAGCCTCCCGGTGGTGAAGTCCCCCCTTCTCCTTCACCGCCGGGACGGCTCTCTCTATGGTTTTGATCCGTGGCGAAAAGAATACGACGGCGCCAACATCATCGCCACCGGCCGCCGTGGTCGCGGCAAGAGCGTCCTCGCGAATCTGCTTTCGAGTGCGCTTCTTGCCGATCCATGCGTGCGGCTTGTGAAAGTCGATGTCGGCGGCTCCTACGTCAAGGAGTGCGAGCTTCAGGGCGGGTTGCACATTCAATTCAATTTGTCCGAGCCATCGGGCCAGAACCCGTTCGTCTCGCTCGGAAAGACCCAGTTTACCGAGGATGCCGCGGTGATCCTCGCGGGTTTTCTCTCGACTCTGCTGCTGGAGAGTCGAGAGACCGTGCTCTCAAAAGAGATGCTGGGCGAGATCGAAAAGGCCGTGCTGGCCTACGCCGAGCGCCGCCCTTCCCGGGCCAGTTTGTCCGACTTCTTGGAGCAGACCGACTATCTCCCCCGAAGGTCGCTCCTGG
>CAYOWB010000223.1:2570-4898 GCA_964407515.1 uncultured Bacteriovoracaceae bacterium | reverse complement strand
GCCGAGGAACTCCTGAGAGTAGTTGATCAGGATGGCCTGGACCTGGCTACCGGCGTTGAGGCGGCCGCCTTCCAAACGGAGCTGAAGAGCGACGAGATAAAGGGTCTTGGAGGGTTTGTTGCTGTACCAGAGGTCTTCCTGGGTGCGATAGGCGACTCCGACGTGAGTGCCGTCCGTGCTCCGGAGGCCCAGCGTGGACCAGTGTGGGCCGTTCGCGGAGGCCGGGATGCTGGCAAGCGTGGTGATGGCCAGGGCCAGAGTTCCGACAAGCATGGACTTCACGTTCAACGTCTTCATTTCTTTTCTTCTCCCTAAAAAGCGAAATTTAAATCTGCTGCTTCCTTGTCATGTCGATCTTCGGACAGCCACTGATCAGTGACTGAACGGTTGCTCCGGGTGACTGAATGGAGAGGGCTGGGGTGTTGAGAGGGAGTGATACGTAGCGTTAAGTGGCCCCGGCGTCGCAGAGTGACTCCGGGGCCCGGTGGGATCGGGGTGCCGGCGTATCCGTGCCGGAGATGGTCTACTCCGATCCCAGGGGCTGTTTACCGCTGATGGGCCTCATTCGATAATACATAGGAAGCCAGTTGTGATGCGGCCGATGAATTGAAGGAGCGGGACTCAGGCGGCTGGGTTGCCGCGGTCCGTGTCCTCAGAAGAATGAGGGGGTGGCGGAGGAGTCAGTGCTGCGACTCGTGGGGGTGGAGGTGGAACCGCCTGAGAGCGGGGCGGCGGCGGCGGCGTGGCGAGAGTCTCGCCAGTGGACCCGGTCTCGGGTGCGATGAACTCGTAGCCCGCCTTGAACGACACGACCTCGTAGACGGCGACATCCAGGGATTTGCCTTTCACCTTGGTCGTGCCGCGCGGGACGCATTCGATGTAGTCCTTCACTTCTTCATAGGTGCTTCCGCTGATCAGAATGTCGGTGTGGTATTCCTTCGTCTGCGATTCCATGCGCGAAGCCAGATTCACGGAGTCGCCGAGAATCGTGTACTCCATGCGTTCGGGCGAGCCGATGTTTCCGGCGACGACCTCGCCGGTGTTCATGCCCATGCCGATCGCGATCTCCGGCTTGCCGCGGGCACGCTGATGTTCGTTGAAGCGTTTGAGTTCGGCGCGCATGCGGAGCGCGGCCGAGACGGCACGTAGCGCATCGTTTCCGTAGGTGAGGGGAGTGCCGTACACGGCCATGATCGCGTCTCCGACGTACTTATCCACGACGCCGCCGTGAGCGAAGATGATGCGCACCATGCGGGTCATGTAGCCGTTCACGAGATCGACGACTTCCTCGGGTTGGAGCTTTTCTGAGATCGACGTGAACGAGCGGATGTCGGAGAAGAAGATGGTCACTTTCCGGCGTTCGCCCGCGAGCGCGAGTTCGCCGGAGAGGATCTTGTTGGCGATGTCCTTGGAGTGGAACTTCGAGAAGGCGTTCTTGATCTTCTCGCGTTCGGCGAGACCTTCGGCCATGTGGTCGAAGGATCGCGTGAGGTCGCCGATTTCGTCATTCGAACTCACGGGAATGCTGACGTCGTACTGGCCTTGCGTGATGAGTCCGGTCGCCTCGACAAGGCGGAGAATCGGCTTCGTCAGCGAGAGGCTGAAGAAGAAGATCACGAGGAAGGCGAGTACGGCCACCATCCCGGTGATGATGATGGAGGCATTGCGCACGCGCTTGGCGGCCTCGAGCGCTTTCGCTTCTTCCACTTGCGCGACGACGCCGATGCCAGCGAAGCCGACGGTCTTGAACGCGCCGAGGTAGGGGACGCCACTCTGTGGGTCGATGAAGCGCGTCTGTCCGTTGTTCGTCTTTCCGGAGAGGAGCTGCTTCACGACGTCGACGCTCGCCTCTTCCTTCGGCGCGTTCGCGGCGAGGAGCTGCTCCACGATGGCGAGGTGCGCGAGGCTCTCGTGCTTCAGGATACGTGATTGGTCCGGATGAGCGAGGAGTGAGCCGCGTGAGTCGACGAGGTAGCTCGTGGTGATGCTGTTTCCGAGAACGGCCTTGAGGAAGCGGTCCTGTTTGAGGGTCGCCACCGCCGCGTGCGTGACATTGCCGTGATCGTCTGTGATGAGCGGGATGGCGATGGTGAGAACGGGGATGCTGCCCTTGAGCTGGCCGCTTCGGATTTGCTCGGTGCCGGCGCGGAGTTTTGCGGGGTCGATTTCCTTCTGAAGGGCCAGAATGTCGTCGAGTGGGACGTCGAGTTGCTTGAGTAGGGTGTCGTGCGAAGCTCGGCCCGCCGTCTTGAGGCCCGCTTGCGTCTCTCCGCTGTTCGAAACGAGGAGCACGCTCTCGGCCAGCAGGCCTTTCTCACGGTCAAAGAA
>CAYOWB010000223.1:0-2560 GCA_964407515.1 uncultured Bacteriovoracaceae bacterium | reverse complement strand
GGACGTTGTAAGCCATCGAGCTGCGCGGGGGTCAGGGGTTGCAGCAGGCTGATGCCGAGGAGGCGCATCTTCTCCGTGAGGTTCGCCAGGTCGTTGTGGACTTCCTGCGCGAGCAGGCGGGCGGTGTCCAGGTTGCTTTCCTGTACTCTCGCGATGTTATCGCGTGAAAAGAGGCTGGTCGCGAATCCCGCGATCGCGAAGGCGGCCAGGAAGAGGATCCCGTTGATGATGCCGATCAGTTTAGTGCGAATGCTGAAGCGCAGCTTCATTCATCTGCGTATCGGCAGAAGGTATCCGCTTACTTAGGGCGCAGACGGTGTCCGTCAGTATGGCGCGATGCGGCGCAAAAAGGTGAGCGATACCTATTCTTTCGAGCCCTCGGCGATCTTCTTTGCCGCCTCGGAAATCTCGTTGGCGAGCTTGGCAGTCGTTGAAGTGCTTTCCGAGACCGTCGACATCTTGTTCAGGATCCCGGCGAAGCTCTTGTAGAGCTGGTCCATGTACGGGGTGATTTTCTCCACCTCTTTCTTGGACCGGTTGGCGAGGTTCCGGACCTCGTCGGCCACGACGGCAAAGCCCTTGCCGGCCTTTCCGGCGCGGGCCGCCTCGACACTGGCATTGAGGGCGAGGAGGTTGGTCTGGAAGGCGATCTCCTCGATGGCCTTGGCGATGGGCTTGAACTGATCGACCACCTTGGAGGAGGTCGTCACTTCAGCGGAGAGCGTCGAGAAAGATTGCGTCTGTGAGTTCAGCGAATCCAGAAGTCCATGGAGCTGGGCGCAGATGGCGTCGGCGATCCGGGCGCTCTCGGTCTGGAATCGCAACGAGGCTTCTTCCAGCTGATGTTTGGCCTGGGCGGCGATTTCCGCTTCTTCCTGTGCTTGCTTGTGCTCCTCCTTGTTGAGGTGCTGCATGTAGTGGAAGCAGTTCTCGGGGCGGTTCAGGCCGTTGTGGATGGCGACGGCCATTCCGCGGCAGCTCTTGTAGCCGCAGGCGTTGCAGTCGTAGATGTCCTCGTCCGAGAACTTGTGCATCTTCGCGTAAGCGGCGGTGAACTCGGAGGGGGAGGGCTCCTTCACTTGGTTGTTCGAAGAAAGGTTCTGGTAGTGCCGGTCGTAGAGGCCGGGTTTCCAGTACTTGTTCACCAGCTCTTCGAGGCTCTTCTGTGTGCGTTTCTCCGCGCGCCAGCCGGTCTTCTTGTGTTTGGCCTGCATTTCGCGGTTCCGCTGCTCGACATGGTATTCCAGCTCGTCGGGCGAGTGGTGTTTGAACAGCGTGGCGGTTCCTCCGTTGCAGCCCCACTCGCAGTTCAGGCAGTCCACCAGGACGGGGGCCTTCCCCTGCTTCACCATGGGGGCGAGCTTCGAGAGATAGGGGTAGATAATTTCGGGACCTTCGATCTTCCGGGCGATCCCGCGGACATCGGGGTTCCATCGCTCCGCGGTGCGGAGCAAGCCGCCTGGCGTGGAGAAGAGGACTGCGCGCTCCGCCGGCGGATTGTCGTAGTCGGTAGCCGGATATTGCGAGAGTGAAATGCGGTTTTCCTTCAGGTAGTTGTTGATGGACTCGAAGGTGACGTTGTAGTCGCCGATGCCGGTTTCGTCGAACTCGCGCCGCTTCGCGAAGCAGGGTGATAGCACCGCGAACTTGTAGCCCGCGTACTGAGGGTAGAATTCCTTTACCATCTTGATGGTGTGAAGCATCGGACTGTCCGCCGGTGCCAAGTGTTCCAGGAGTTCCGGGTGATAGATTTCGATGAATGAAACGAGGGCGGGGCAGGGCTGGGCGATGACGGCCTTGGGGCTGTTCTTGGCGATATGCTCGAGGTAGCTCTTGATGGTCAGCTCGGCGCCGAAGCTCACGTCGAACACCGCGGCCACTCCGAGCGATTTGAGCCAGCCGTTTAGATTCAGGTAAGCGTCGGGGAAATTCGCCGCGACTGCTGGGGCCGCGATTCCCACGATGCGCTCGCCGCGTTTCACGGCTTCGATGAACCGGGGGAAATCGTCGGTACCGTACCGGGAGCCGTGGGTGCAGGCGTGAATGCAGCTGCCGCAACCGACACAGAGGTTGGGATTGATTTTGACGACCCGGCCGCTGGCATCATTGCAGTACTTGACGGGGCAGGCTGCGATGCAGGCATGGCAGTTAACGCACTTTTCTTCGTCGACGTGAATCACCGAGGCGAGATTTCGAGACATGGCGGCTTCTTCTCCGTTATGAAAAGAGTGAATCCGGTTTGGTCGTTTGCAGTATTTAAGTAAAGTCTACGTCAGTTTCTTCAATTTTTGTGTGACAATCTTGCCGTGGGTTTTTTGACGGCGAACAGGGCACGATTGGTGATCAGTCGTTAGCGATTACCAAAAATCGTTTATTATCCGCATGAAATCTTCCGAAAAGGAATCGATGAAGTATGATCGATTCGTTTTCATATCATCGCTGAGTGCGATTCTGTGCGTGAGCGCGGGCTTCGCGCTTAAGCCGCTCGCTTGGGCCGCGGAGACGGACTCGAATCGACGCGTGCGGATCGCGTGGCGCGCCGTCCAGAGCGCGGATCATT
>CAYOWB010000222.1:0-4986 GCA_964407515.1 uncultured Bacteriovoracaceae bacterium | reverse complement strand
CGAGGAAGTCCACGGGGTTGTGCGCCGCCGACCTGTCTTTTTCGACAGGGGGTGAGGATTAGCCGTCCGTCGGTATGGGGTGTTTGGAAAGCCAAGGAGAACTCACGGGTTAGCTGGAGACATTGAGAAAAAATAGACACCGCTGTTATCTGAATTAACAGTTGACCGAAATGGTCCACGGGGTTACAACGCGGCGCAATATGAGTTCTTCTCGTCCCTGTTGGAGTGGTTCAGTGCTGGTGATGGCTTCTTTCGCGACGAGTATCGTGTCGGGCTCTTTGATGCTCGGGTGTGATCCGATCGATCCGAGTTATGACGACGCACTGATTGAAAAAGCGCTCGAAGTGGCGCCCGTGGAAGGCGTGCCTGCCGAGTCCGGAGACGATGGCTTCACGATTACGAGTCAGCAGGCCTTTTCCCTTGTTGTTCGGAACTTCGCTGAATCTGAACCCCGCGTGGAACTCCAGGGCAACCGTCCGGCAATCAATACCCGCATCAACGACATTCAGAAGCCGATGCTCGTCATCGAGACCCGGGATGCGTCCAAGATCTGGCTCCTTCAGGTGAACGGAAAGACGATTGACCCTCAGAGTTTCCAGGCGGGCGCACCCGCCCTGGTTGAGGAACTCAAACTCGTTTCACAGGATTGGCTGCCGGGAGAGTTCGCGATGGTTGAGTTGGCGGCGCTGCCTGCGGGCGGTTCCGTGCGTGCGGACATCAACGTGATCGCGGCGCCAGGTGCGGCGTTGCACTTCGATGCGTTCGGAATGGTCTGGGGCGGGCGTGCGCTCGTCAGTCGCAAGGGTACGGCGGCGCTGTATCCGGTTCAGTACCATGCGGTGAACGTGTCGGTCTCGGGAACGGGAGTCGGCAAGGTGATTTCCGAACCCGCGGGTATCGACTGTGGTGAAGCGTGTTCGTCTCTGTTCGAGGAGGGGAGCACGGTGAAGTTGCGCTCCCTTCCGGATACCTCGGATCCTCACAACGTCTTCACGGGGTGGGGCGGCGCTTGCGCCGAAGCCGGATCCAGGATGAGCTGCGATGTTCCGGTAACTCAGGAGCAGGATGTGAGCGCTCAATACGAGATCATCTCGGTGATCCCGCTGCGTGCAAAGAAAACTTACTGCGGAGTTCCGAAGTGGGAGAACGGCTCGTACGCGCTTCCTCAGCGGGTGGTGACTGTGATTCCGGAGCGGATTCCGGTCGATGCGGGCAATGCCGGCAATCACTGGCTCAGCATCGAATTCGGCGACCAGGTCTGCTGCTACAAGGGCGGATCCGATCAGGCACACCCCCTGGGTGACCACCAGATCGGCAAGGGAAAGCGTTACTACTTCCAGCGTTGCATCAGTGAGGCGTCGATCTCGGGACCGACCCATGCTGCTTGCATGTCCGGCTCGATTCCCTCGTTGTCGTACCGCGCGGGCGATCAGATCGAAGCTGCTGGCAGCATCTCGCTCCGGATTGATAATGGCGATTCTTATCAGCCGTCCACGGAAGTCTCTCACGACTTCCCAGTGATCCGCTGGATTCATGAAAACTAAAGAAGGGACCTGATGTGAAGACGAGATCGATGATGAATAGTTGGATCGCGGCTGGGCTGGGATGCTGCTTGTCGGGAACGGTCCTCGCGGATTGGAGCGCGCCGATGATTCAGGTCGGCGCCGGTTATGAGTACCAGGTGACTGAAGTGACCGTCCCGAGAACGAACGATGCGTCGGCCCGCACTCATGCCGCCGACCGTTCGAGAAGCGGCGCACGCACGGTCATCTCGATCGATGGCATCCGGTACACGGGCTGGGAGAACGATTCGCTCAATGTGCGGTTCATTCCCCTTTATTTCGTCGTCGATACCCGGGCCCAGGGCGATGGCTTCGGCCGTGTGGTCGGCTACGACGGCTCGGTAAATCCGATCCGCAAGGTCGTGGGCGCCCTGGTTGAAATGCAGGTGACCAGTCCGTTCGGACGTCCGGATGAAGCGAAGCTCAGAATGCGCTCGAAGCTCGCTTCGTTCGAGTATGACCGGGATCGCGGGTTCTGGGATATCCGTTTTCTCGAGGTCGGCGGTGGCGTGACGCGCGCCTGGAAGTCCCCGGATGGCTCGGTCAGTTACAACCTGGACCTCTCGGTCGGCATGTCCGCGGGGATGGTCTCGTTGAATCAGTACTCGGCGATCGAACAAGCGCTGCAGTCCGGGGGAGTTCAGAATGCCGCTACGATCAACCCCTTCGCGCTCTTCGCACTCGGCGCCGAGTCCAAGGATGTGCGTGTTTCGTGGACGACGAGGGCGGAAGGCCGCTTTTCCTCGGGATCGCGCGGGACCGAGCGTGATCCACAGTTCCCTGAAATCAACAGCGGTCATATCGTGAGCGCGCTCGACGTGCAGTACACGTTTCCGCGGACGCAGATTTCGCTCTACGCGAACGCCGCTTATGAGTACGACTCGTTGACGCTGAGTCACGTGCTGTTCGGTACGAACGACTCGTTCCACTCGTTCCTGTTGACGGGTGGCGTGCGCGGCCGGTTCTGAATGCTACAGCTTCTGCGCCTCCAGCCAGAGATTCTGGAGGCGTTGAGTCCGGGTGTCTGAAGGGCTCACGTCCATGGCATAAGCGTAAGCTGCCTGCAGCATCGGGCGCGCCGAAGCGCTCCAGTCGGGGTTGCGCGTCTTGACCGCGTGACGCAACAGCAGCAGCGCGGTCCCGCCGAGGTGGTAGTAGCTGTCGAACATCTTCGGATCGACAGAGATCTTGGCGAGAAGCGTGGACTGAATGTCGGTGATGCGTGCGATGAACGCATTCGAATCCGTCTGCTTTTCCAGATTATCTAGCTGGACCTCCGTCAGTCTCCGGTCGATCCACATGCGTCCGGTCCCGAGCTCGGTCGAGACGCGTAGGGTGCGGACGATCTGTTCGAGAAGCTTCCGGGCCGCGAGCCCCGCATCCGTGGCTGGCCGGTCGAGGATGAGTGCCTGCTGCGTTCCGTTTCCGTTCACGAGGATGAATCGTTCCTGAGCCTGATCGAGTCCTGCCGCGGTGATGAGAATCCCGGAAGGCTGCTCGCCTTCGGGGAGCGCAGGATTTTCCACGCGGAACCAACGCACGTCCCAGTCGGAGGGGCGAGCCGACATGGCTTCGCGGAGATGGCGTCCGAGAATGCGTTCGCGAAGTCTGAGACAGCCTAAGTCGAGAAGTTTGAAAAGAGCGGCGCGTGGCTGAAAACACTCACGGATGCGAGCGGCCGAAGCCTGGACCGGAGTTTTGGGCCCTTCGATCGTGACCCGGGTGTCGGGCATCTGCCAGCGAGCCGTGATTCGCCCCACGAAACGTTGCGGCGGTCCTTTCTCGTAAGGAAGCTCGAAGAGAATGGGCTTGCCGGCGTAAGCGCGCGGCCAGGCGCCGATGGAGTAAAAGAAGGGAAGCACGGTCCAGTCCGTCCCCGGCGATGAATCGAGTTCGGCGGCGGCGGGATCGAACGGGGCGAGCGCGAGTGGCGGATCCGAGCGGAGCAAGGGGTGGCTTGAGGCCGTGATCGTCGCGATGAGGGTGCTCAGAGAAACCGCGGTCAGCGTCAGAAATGTGGCGATGAAGACGAGAGGTCCGCTCGGGTTGATGCGTTGGCGGAGTGGGGCGCGAAGGCGGGTCCACAGTCCTGCAGTCAAGGTGTCCGCGGCGGGACGACGCGCCAGTCCCCAGACGTGCTGGCCCAGAGTTCTTCCGAAGGCCAGGCGCTGGGTGAGCTGGAGAATGATGAGAATCGGCAAGGAGGCGACGAGCCAGGGCCAGTAAGACAGTCCGAGCCGCCCGGTGAGCGGCAGAAGGAGGAACAGTGCCGCGACCGCCACGGAGAGGTCGAACACGAAGGCCATGACTCGCGGAAAGACTCCTGCTCGACCGTCATAGGCCGAATACCCTCGAGCATGGACGATGGTCTGGTTCATTTGACTCCTATCCCATTGAGGTTACACTAAAAGTGACACTGTTTTTGATGGGGTTCAAGTCCGGGTCAAGGAAGTGACCAAGAGGGTGCATGATTCAGCTGAGCCGAATCAACGGAAAGAAGTTCGTTGTGAACTGTGAGTTGATCAAGTTCGCCGAAAGCACGCCGGACACGGTGGTGACCCTGACGACAGGCGAAAAGCTCATGGTGAAGGAGAGTGTCGCCGATGTCGTCCGGATGACGATGGATTATCGGAAGCGTTTGTATCAGGAACCGGTGCCGACGAAGGCGCCTGACTTCGAGTAGGGAGGCCGCGGGCCATGGATATCGCATCAATTCTCGGAACCATCATGGGTGTCTCCGCCGTCGTCGGCGGACAGATCCTTGAAGGCGGTCATCTCGGACAGATTATCCAGGGAACGGCGGCGCTGATCGTGCTCGGTGGCACGATGGGAGCCATGCTGGTTTCTTTCCCGACCTCTGACGTCGTTCGGGCGATCAAGATGATTCCCGTCATCTACAAGAACGTCAACATGGACGTCCGGCCGGTGATTGATGAGATCATCAAAATAGCCACAATCGCCCGAAAAGAAGGCGTTCTGGCCGTCGAAGGTCAGCGTGAGTCGATTAAGGATCCGCTCTTCAAGAAGACGATCAAGTACGTCATCGACGGTTTCGAACCGGCGACGGTGAAAGAAATCATCGACACTGAAATCTACCTGACGTTCGAGGAAGAAGAAGCGGCGGGAAAGGTGTGGGAAGGCGCCGGCGGTTACTCGCCGACCATCGGCATCATCGGCGCGGTGCTCGGTCTGATTCACGTCATGACCCTGCTCGATGACCCTTCGAAGATCGGTGGCGGTATCGCCGTCGCGTTCGTTGCCACGGTGTACGGCGTCGGTGCGGCCAACCTGATTCTGATTCCCTGGGGTACGAAGCTCAAGCGTAAGGCCGCTCAGCGCATGATGGCCAAGGAAGTCGTTAAGCTGGGCGTGGTCGGTATTCAGGAAGGTTTGAACCCGCACTTCCTGCAGGAAGTGCGGGTTC
>CAYOWB010000221.1:0-5142 GCA_964407515.1 uncultured Bacteriovoracaceae bacterium | reverse complement strand
GAGCTTGGATAGTCCGGCTTGAGTCGGCCAGCTTGAGCAGGCTCGGGAGCTAGCTCGGCAAGGCTATGAACCTTGGCGTTTGAGTCGGAAGAATTCCTTGAGCACCGCGGCACATTCAGAAACAGGCGCGAATTCCGCGGAAAATCGATGATTAGTACGCAGGTCCTCATTCAGTCGGTAGCCGAGGCTCAGAGCTCCCCCTTTAGGATCCGTCGCTCCGTAAAAGACCTTTTCGATTCTCGCCTGCTGACAGGCCGCCAGGCACATCGGGCAGGGCTCCAATGTCACATAGAGCGTGCAGCCGACCAGCCGCCAGCTCCCCACAGCGAGCGAAGCTTCCCGAATCGCCATGAGTTCGGCATGCCCTAGCGGATTCTGCTCGGTCTCACGGCGGTTGTATCCCCGCCCGATCACGGCGCCGTCTTTGACGACGACCGCGCCGACGGGCACTTCGTCTTCGGACGCCGCCTGCCGCGCCAAGCGGAGGGCTTCCTCGAAGAAGGGATCGGTGGGCGCACTTTCCTCGGTCACGACGTCTTTCTCCCGGAATCGAAGCGAGAGAGACGCACCCGTTCCCCCTGCAACCTGGACATGCGTCGATCGAACTCGTCCTCGGGGAGAATGTAACGAGAGGAGCGGTAGAGGGCGGAGATTTCTTTCAGCCGATGAGTGATGGCGCGAAGAATCCGGCGCTGCATGCGCGGCAGGGGATTGAACTTCACTCCCACTCCTTTGGGATGCGTGACCGTGCTGTCCGTGCACCAGACCACCACGCCTGTGCACCGGACCGTGTGACCAAAAGCAGTGAACTCAAGAGTGATGGTCTCATCGAGCGTCAATTGCTCCCGTAACTTCACGAAGCAACCGCCCATGGAGAGATCGACGATCTCTCCTTCAAGATGCGGCGGATCTTGTGGCTCGATCGCCACGGGAACGCTCAACCGGTAGCGCGGGTTGCTTTCCCACCAACGGATATTGGGCAGAAAATACGGAACTCGGATCTCACGCCCCACTCGCATCACGAGCCCTACCACCACCACGACAGAGACACTGAACGCCAGCAGCTTGTGGTTACTCTGGCCGTACTGCGACACGAGCACGGCGTTCGAGTAAAGGACGAAGAGATTCGTCGTAGCGAAGACGTACCAGCCCCACCGCCTCATTTCCCAAAGGCCATAGCCACCCAAAGCGGCCAGAAAACCAAGCAGGTAGTAAGTCGGCGAGAGCAGGATCCGCAGGCACTGACCGGCAGGAATGTTGAAAAACACCGCCGCCAGCAACAGGTACAGGACCGGAAAGGCCATGTACGACAGTGCTACGGCTTTGAAGAACGGAGTGGTGTAACGCTTCACTCCTTCAGCTTACAAAACGCTCGGATCGTATTCCATGGCGAAGTTGTCGTCACCACCCGCCATGGCCAGCAGGACGTCGCCGAACGAGAGAATGTTGCGCACCTCCGCCACGACGGCACCATCCTGATTGCGAATCACGAGATCGTTCAGATCTCCGCCGTCCGAGTACTCGGAATCGTGGACAGTGGCGGTATACAGGTGCCCATAGACCACGAACGTCGCGATCGATCCCTGAACCTTCAGGTTGTCACAGACCGGACGGAGGTAACCCATGACTTTCTTGCCCCCACGATCATAGGCGTATGGCTGCACGGCACAGGTCTTCACGTAAGCGTGCACCTGCTTCAGAAAAGAAGATTCAATAAAGCTCGTCTCCAGCGCATGAGCCGTGGAAACCAGATTCAAGGCGAGAACTGACAGAACAACGAAAATCTTCTTCATAATCACTTCCTCAAACGTGCTTCAGAATTTCATTCCGGCAGAATTTCAATCCGGAATACTGAACGGTTTGAGATATGCCCCAAAATAAGTATTTCCTATAGTGATAGATCGGACTAATACTATTCCATTATGGAAATTAACCATCTGAAGGTCATTCAGCTCCTCGTCGCGGATCCGAACCTGTCCAGAACCGCTGAACGCCTACACCTCACGCAGTCCGCGCTCTCGAAGCGGGTGCAGCAAATCGAGGCGGAACTCGGCACCACGCTCTTCGAACGGCGCGGGCCTCTGGGCCTCAGACCCCTTCCCCATGCGCTCGAACTCGCGAAACTCGCTGACCGCGTGCTCACTGCCTGGGACACAGGCATCAAGCGCATTCAGCGTTCGGCTGACGAGCCGGAGCACTTCGTTCTCGTCGGGCCTCAGATCTTCCTGCGCGAGATGGTTCTTCCCTGGTGGCATCGCGTCGCCGACCAGTTCCCCGACATCCGTCTTGAAGTTCAGGTCTCGGCGCTCGCCCGCGTGTCACTCGAAACGATTCAGCTGGGAGCGGACGCCGGCATTCTTGAACACAAGGAAGAGCTCGGGGACTTCGTCTGCAAGCCCATCTATAAGGAGCAGTGGGGAATCGTCCGTCATCCCCGTAAGAAGCACGACGACCTCCGCAAGTACACGTGGGCAACGGTGTCGCCACAGGATAGCCCCGTGGACAACTGGCTCGTCCGCACGCAGAAGATGCCCCCACCGACTTACCGGCTTTACTGGCAGGACATGCCAGCCCTCGCCGACTGGGTCGCCGAGAATCCGGGAGCCGCGACCGTCGTTCCCTGGCATTCGGTGGCCACGCGGGTGCAAGATGGTCGGCTCGCGTTTGAATCGCTCGGAAATGACGCAACCACGCTACTCTACCTGGCGTATCAGAAGGGCAACCGCAACGCGCGTTTGCTGCAGGCGCTCTCGAAAATTTCGTCCGACACGGAGCGCTCTCCGTGACGGGCCCCTTGACCTGAACACTGGGCGCGATACACCCAGTCTATGTCGAATGCGAAATTCACGGTCCCGAAGCCAGCGAATGAACCGGTCCGATCCTACGCCCCCGGCGACGCCACTCGCGAGTCCCTCAAAACGCGACTCAAGCAAATGGCCGCCGAAAAGATCGAAATCCCGTGCATCATCGGAGGTAAGGAGATCCGCACCGGCAACAAGCGTCAGTGCGTGATGCCTCACTCCCATCAGGAGGTTCTCGCGGATTTCCATCTCGCCGGCCCGGCCGAGATGCAACTCGCGGTCGATGCCGCCCGCAAGGCCCGTCATGATTGGGAGAACCTGCCTTGGCAGGAACGAGCGGCGGTGTTCCTGAAAGCGGCGGAACTTCTGGCAGGCCCTTACCGCGATGTTCTGAACGCCGCGACGATGCTCGGTCAATCCAAGAACGTGTATCAGGCCGAGATCGATTCGGCGTGCGAGCTGATCGACTTTTTCCGGTTCAACGCCCATTTCTACCAGCAGATCCTTGAAGAGCAGCCCATCTCCTCTCCGGGAATCTGGAACCGCATGGAATACCGCGCGCTCGAAGGCTTCGTGCTCGCGATCACGCCATTCAACTTCACGGCGATCGGCGGAAACCTGCCGACCTCGCCGGCGTTGTGCGGAAACACGGTTCTGTGGAAACCGGCGAACACTCAGATGTACGCGGCCTACTACACGATGAAGCTTCTGCAGGAAGCCGGGCTGCCCGACGGCGTCATCAATTTTGTTCCTTCCGTGGGATCGGAAGTGGGGCGCACGCTCGTCCCGCACTCTGAGCTGGCTGGGATTCATTTCACCGGATCCACCTCCACCTTCCACGGCATGTACCAGACGGTGGGAGCGAACCTTTCGAAGTACCGATCCTATCCGCGCCTCGTCGGCGAGACGGGCGGAAAGGACTTCGTGTTCGTTCATCCGTCCGCCGAGATTGAATCGGTCGTGACGGCGCTGATCCGCGGCGCGTTTGAATACCAGGGACAGAAGTGTTCGGCCGCTTCGCGCGCGTACCTTCCCAAGAGCTTGTGGCCGCGCCTGCGCGACCGGCTCATCGAGGAAACGAAGACGATCCGCATGGGCGACGTCCGTGACTTCCGGAACTTCGTCAACGCCGTGATCGACGGCACGGAGTTCAAGAGGATCTCGCAGTACATCGCGGAAGCATCGCACGCCGGCAACGCGCGGGTGCTGGTCGGCGGGAAGGCGGACGGCTCGAAGGGCTACTTCATCGAACCGACGATCATCCAGGCGGACGACCCTCGCTACAAGAGCATGGTGGAGGAGATCTTCGGCCCGGTCCTCACCGTCTACGTCTACGATGACTCGAAGTCCGATGGTCTGGAGACGGCTCTGAAGTTGTGTGATGAGACCTCGCCCTATGGACTCACGGGCGCGATCTTCGCGCAGGACCGCCAAGCCATCGACCGGATGAGCGCGCGGCTCCGCCACGCGGCCGGTAACTTCTACATCAACGACAAGCCGACCGGCGCGGTCGTGGGGCAACAGCCCTTCGGTGGCGCGCGGGCTTCGGGCACGAACGACAAGGCGGGCAGCGTGTTGAATCTCCACCGCTGGCTCTCGCCACGCGCGATCAAGGAGACCTTCGTGCCTCCACGCGATTACCGGTATCCGTTCCTGAGTGCGGAGTGAGCCAAAAGGTGGCCCCCACCTTTTGGTAGCGCACATGCGTCATTTGAGGCATAAATGCGGGCTGAATCCGGGGCTATGCAGATGAAGAGTCCGAAAAACGGTCTGATGAGCGGGATGATTCTGACGGCAGTGGCAGCGGCTGTTACGATTCCGCTCACGCTGTTTGTTCCGGCGTGGCGGGAGGCGCTCATGGCCCCGCTCTCTCCCGCAGCAAACTTCTGGCTGCTCATGAGCATCATCGCCATGGCGGTGCACAAGGCGGAGAGCTACTGGGCGGGGGAATGGAGGCATTGCCCGGTCTATCTGACTCAGGCGCAATCGCCGTGGGCGCAGGAACTCGGACGCGCGCTGTTTCTCCCCTTCGTCACGACGTTCATCGGGATGCTGTTTCTCGTCTTCTTCGCCCTTCAGGGGCCGCCGTGGCCGCTCGCCATCTTCATCATTTGGCTTGCGCAAGGACTTCACGAGCTTCACCACTCGGCCAAGTCACTTTCGCGAAGACAGCTCTATCCGGGCTTGTGGAGTTCCTTCGCGTTCGTCGCGATCCAAAGTCTCGGAGTCTTTCCGGCGTGGCATGACCTCGTCTTCGAATCGCGCGGCGCGCTCTTCTACGGGTACTACGCTCTGTTGCCGGTCGTGTTCCTCGGATTCTATCTTGAGGACCGCGGCTGGA
>CAYOWB010000220.1:3879-5163 GCA_964407515.1 uncultured Bacteriovoracaceae bacterium | reverse complement strand
CTTGATACCGTCGACGAGCGACTCGCGGCAACCATAGAGATTGTCGAACTTCGACTTCGTCACGGAGTCATTGACGTTGATGGCGGGAATCTTCAGCTCTCCGCGCTCGTGCATCTGAATGAGGCGATGCACGCCCGTGGTGGTCTCTTCCGTCACGCCCTTCACGGCGGCGAGACGCTTGGAGTACCAGTCCTTGTGGACCTTGAGCTTATTCTGGATCGCGGCGAAGAGCACGCGCTCTTCTTCGGAGGTCGGCTTGGAAAGAACACTCAGGTCTTTCTCGGCCTTGGTTCCGAGATGCAGAAGCAACGTCGCGTCGCCACCGTCGTCGAGAATCATATTGGAGTAACCGCCATCCGGCCACTCGAAGATCCGGTGCGTGTAGTCCCAGTACTCGGTCAAGGTCTCGCCCTTCACGGCGAAGACAGGCGTTCCGCCCGCGGCGATCGCGGCGGCGGCGTGATCCTGGGTCGAGAAGATGTTGCACGAAGCCCAGCGCACCTGGGCGCCGAGGGCTTTGAGCGTCTCGATCAGGACGGCCGTCTGAATCGTCATGTGGAGCGAGCCGGTGATCCGGGCACCCTTGAGCGGTTGCTTAGCCGCGTATTCTTCGCGGATCGCCATGAGTCCCGGCATTTCGGTCTCGGCGATCTTGATTTCCTTACGGCCCCAGTCCGCAAGCTTCATATCCGCAACGACAAAGTCCTTACTATTCTGCATGAACTGCCTCCTTCAAGAGTGCTGCTTGAATGGTGAGCGCCGTTGGAAAAGTGGAACCCAAGCCCTGGGGCAGATCGATAGCCTTGCAGCGCTCCTTGGGATTCCATTCATTCTTAAGCGAAAACGATGTTTTTCGCACCGCCTTTCTGCGGGGTGGCTGTGCCAAGCGGAATAAGCGGTTTGATTCTTGCTTTCCCGGCAGGCGGCTGAAGCAGTGACCATTTCTAACGAATTCCAGAAAAACAGGAGACACGAAGACATGGACTTGCGGAAATTTCTTCTACCGCTGGGCGTCGTCCCGGCATTTCTGCTGGCGGGGTATGGGGCCACGGCATCAGTACAGGTGCCTCAGACACCCCTCGATTCAAAAACACTGACGAAGTACCTTGATCCCCTGCCCTCACCTTCCAGTATCCAGGGTTACACCGAGGTCACGGACAGAAAAGGAGGCGGGATCGAACCCCTGCATCACCCCGTCAAGATCTCAATGTCCGAGTTCACGCAGCAGGTGCTTCCCTCTGACTTCCGACAGGGCCCCTTCAACGGAAAAACGGTCGTCTGGGG
>CAYOWB010000220.1:0-3856 GCA_964407515.1 uncultured Bacteriovoracaceae bacterium | reverse complement strand
GGCTCGTACCCGGGCCCGACGATCGAAGCGAGACACGGTGTTCCAGTGCGCGTCTACTACGAGAACAATCTCGTCGAGCCGTTTCTACAGAAGTACCTGACGGTCGATCAGACCATCCACTGGGCTGATCCACTCAAGCAAAGTCCGAACCTGGCGCCCTACTCCGGGCCAGTCCCCGTGGTGCCGCACCTGCATGGCGGCGAAGTGGAGTCTGCCAGTGACGGAGGCCCGGACGCCTGGTTCACGCCCGGCTTCAAGGCCGGGATGGGTTTCAAAGTACTACCACTATCCGAATCAACAGGAGGCCTCGACACTCTGGTACCATGACCACGCATTAGGAGCGACGCGCCTCAATGTTTACGGCGGTTTGGCGGGTTTCTATCTTCTTCGAGATCCACTCAAGGAGCCGTGCAATATGCCCTCGGGGCCCTATGAAAAAGCATTCGTCATCCAGGACCGGATGTTCGACACCAACGGACAATGGTTCTTTCCGGATGACGGGATCAATCCGAACATTCACCCGTTCTGGAGGCCGGAATTCTTCGGGGACACCATCGTCGTGAACGGTAAGGCTTGGCCGTATCTTGAAGTGGAACCCCGCCGTTACCGAATGCGCGTCTTGAACGGCTCGAATGCCCGTTTTTACAATCTGGCGTTCGAGAACGGCATGACATTCTGGCAGATTGGCACCGACGGCGGCCTCCTCGACAAAGCAGTGCCACTCACTCAGTTGCGCCTGGCTCCGGGTGAACGCGCGGACATCATCGTGGACTTCAAGGAACTCGCGATCGGAAGCCGCCTCCTGCTGACGAACAGCGCGAACGCGCCGTTCCCGAACGGAGACCCGGTTGATCCGGATACGACCGGACAGATCATGCAGCTCCGGGTGATTGCACTTCAAGGCACCGATCACAGCGTGAATCCGGCGACTAGCCCCTCACTCCGGCCTTGGGATCCAATTCAACGATTGGAGAAAGGTATCGATGCTCAAACACCCGTCCGGCATCTGACACTCAATGAGCACATGGGACCGAACGGTCCGGCGATGATCGTCCTGAATAACCTCATGTGGTCCGCTCCCATTCAGGAAAAGCCGCGTGTGGGCGCCACGGAAATCTGGGAGATCATCAATCTCACGATGGACACTCACCCCATTCACCTGCACCTGGTGCAGTTCCAGCTCTTGAGTCGCCAGAACCTCAATGCCATGGACTACATGACGGCTTACGATGCCGCTTTCCCGGGCGGGCAGATGATCCCGGATTACGGTCCGCCGCGGCCTAACGATCCGTCGTTTCCCGGCGGAAATCCCGACGTGACGCCATTCCTCGTCGGACCTCAGACGGGCCCTGACGCAAACGAATACGGATGGAAGGACACCGTACAGATGAACCCGGGTCAGGTCACTCGGATCGCCGTGCGGTGGGCGCCTCAGAAGTCGCCCGTGACCGGGCACCGTGCTCCCAAACCGGGAGACAACCGGTTTCCGTTCACCCCCTACCTGCCGTTCAAGTCGGCTGACCCGCTTACCGGTTACAAGACGGGACCTGGCTATGTCTGGCACTGCCACATCCTCGATCATGAGGACAACGAGATGATGCGGCCTTACGTGATAGCGCCCTAATCCCATCGGACAGGCTGACCGACCGTGGCCAGTCTGTCCGATTCACTTCTGTCGCTGAGATCTTTGTGTCACCATGAAGTCATGTTCACCGGTCATCTGACTCGACGGTATCGCGCAGGTGGATTCGACCTCTTCTTCGGTGTTCTGCTGAATATTCTCTCCGCCCTTCTGATTCTAGTATTTCATATTCTTCACCGGAGGCTGGACGTTCTCCAGCTGGCAACGCGCGGGGTGATCATCGACCCGTGCATCCCCCTGGGCGTGCTTCTGAGTCTGGTCTTTTTGAGCCTCTGGGCGATTCAGCGACGCCATGCCTACGGAGTCCTTTTCAATTGGATTTTAGCCGCACAAGCCATACTCATGATTGCGGGACTCGCGTTCTTTGAAGGTCTTCCCGCAGTGAATTACCTTCAAAAAGCACTCGCCATTGCCTTGTGGACAACGGCCTTCACTTACCTTCCCATTCTGGGAGTCTTCCGCACGTTCTTCCGCTGGCAACGGTACGACCGAAGCAATAAGGGCTTTTGGCATGGTTTCATCCGCCCTTACTGCATCCAGTACGGCCCTCTGCTTGTCTTTCCTGGCGCGACTTTTCTACACACACTCCTTTTCAGCGGTCTCCTAGCCTATGGATTTTTTCAGTTATTTCCGTCGCCCGATCACCATCTCCTTAAGGCCGTGGGTGCCGAAGGCCTGGGCGTCCTGCTGCGGCTCTTGGGGGGCGGAGCCTTTCTCGGCTTCTTCAGTGCACTGCCTTTGCACCAGACGTATGAACGCCTCCTCTTTGGGCGCAATGTTTCCACCGCTCCAGATCGGATCATTCGGCACGCAGCCCGCAAAATCACAGAGGAAACCGAGCGTGAATCAATGGAAGAGGAGAATTCCACCCCTCCAGGTAAATAAACCCCCTTTCCATGACGAAGCGTGTTAACACCGCCGTCACATGCAAAACTTCACTGATTTGAACCTCAGCCCCCCGATCCTGAAAGCCATTCAAGAACTCGGATTTGAAACGATGAGCCCGATCCAGGCTCAAACCCTCCCCATTCTCCTCACGGAGACGACCGACTTCCTCGGAATGGCTGCGACCGGCACGGGCAAGACGGCCGCCTTCGCGATTCCGCTGCTTCAGCACCTGGATCCCTCCTGGCGCGCAGTCCAAGGGTTGATTCTGTGCCCGACCCGCGAGCTGGCGATGCAGGTGGCTGGACAAATCAATCTACTGGGTAAACATCTGCGCGTGCACGCCCTTCCGGTCTACGGTGGCGCGGGCTACGGCGATCAGATGCACGGACTGAAGCGCGGAGCGCAGATCGTGGTGGGAACGCCGGGCCGCGTGGTGGACCACCTGGAACGCGGAACCCTGGATCTCAGCTCGCTCAAGACGCTCGTCCTGGACGAAGCGGACGAGATGATCTCGATGGGATTCAAAGAGGACCTCGAACTGGTCCTGGGAAGCGTACCGCTGGGTGAATGCAACACCTGGCTCTTCTCGGCCACCATGGGCCCCGAAGTCCGCCGCGTTGCCGATCAGTATCTTCATAGTCCACGCCAGGTACAGGTCAATCGCACCGAGATGCTCCCAGGCACGGTCGAGCAGGTCTACTTCGTGACTCAGGAGTCGAATAAACCCGAGGTCCTGTGCAAACTCATCGACATGGCCGAAGACTTCTACGGCATCGTCTTTTGCCAGACAAAGTCGCTCGTGGCGGACCTCAACCAATACCTGACGGCCCGCGGTTACCAGGCCGACTGCCTTCATGGCGACATGGATCAGGCGGCGCGCGACCGAACGATGAAAGCCTTTCGCGAACGCCGCGTGAAACTACTGGTCGCGACGGACGTCGCCTGCCGTGGCCTCGACGTGAAGGACATGACCCACGTCGTGAACTACTCGATCCCGCGCGAACTCGATAACTACGTGCACCGCATCGGACGCACGGGCCGTAGCGGCAAGTCAGGCCTCGCCTTCAGCCTCGTCACGAACAGCCACCGCGGACTGATCGGAAGAATTGAACGCCTCACCAAAACGAAGATGACCGAAGGCCGCATCCCGACCCGCAAGGAAATCGGCGCAAAGCGCATCTCGTTGACCCTGGCTCGTTTCGGGGCACAGGCCACTCACCGCCGCGCCGTGGAACTGCTCGACGACGCATGGAAGAATTCACTCGCGGACATGAGCAAAGAAGAGATCGCGGGACGGTTCCTGGCGATGCTGCATCCGGAGACTTT
>CAYOWB010000219.1:0-5184 GCA_964407515.1 uncultured Bacteriovoracaceae bacterium | reverse complement strand
GGCTGGAAGCACATTTTGGCATTCGCGAGTGCCGATGGAGTGGCCCGCCCTCCGTCGGTCGTTAGAAGCCGACGACTGCTTGTCTGGCGCCGAAGTAGAAGATGGCAGAGCCGAAGCGCTCGTAGAGGCGGATGAAACCGGGGCCCATGTAGAACTTCAGGCCGCCATTCTTCTTACAGGAGTCGTAGAGCATCCCGGGCAACTGTTCGATGAAAAACTTATCGACGTGCTGGTTGACCACGATCTTGCCGTAGAAGTAAGCGCGGTCGAAGTTCACCAGGGCCTCAGCTTCCTTCTTGTCCGAAGCCGAGTCACCCATTACTCCCCTGAAGACCTGTCCTTGTGCTTCGGTCAGCGTCGCGCCCAAGGCAATCCTCGCCCCATAAGAGGCGGAGTTCGAAACATTCCCGACGATCAAAGTTTTGGCCAATGAGGCTCCCACCAGATTGGCGACGTTGCCCGTGAGAAGGCCCGTGATCAGAATCGTACGGCCTTTCTCCGTTTTGATCGTTTCTCCTCCGGTGGCCAGTTCACGCATCCCGATGGCCAGGAGGTTGATCACATTGCTCGTCAGCAAATTATGGAGAATGAACCTCTTGCCTCCCATCTGCGAGGCCAGCACCTCGGCGCAGCTGAGCGCCGTCACAGCACGGTCGCCGGTGCGAGCGGCATACTCCACGCCCAGAGTCGGGTCCCGTTCCTTGATCTGCTTCAGGACACTCTCCATCTCCTCCGGCGTAGGCTGGATGCCGTATTCCCGTCGCAGCACGGGTTTCTTCCCGTGCTCAGCAATCTCCAGAATTCCCGCCTCACGAACCACATAGGAAGGCTGCTTCGCCTTGCTCACGTCCCTCACGACCAGGAGTTCGTTCCGCGGAAGCTTCAGCTCGCCGTCCACGATATGCAGCTGATCGTGCTGGTCGATGAAGTAACGGTACTTCTTCCCCTTCACGAGCTTCGAGAGGTGCTTCCCGCTCAGATTTTCCACCACTGTGTTCCGGACGGCCACCTTCACCGGCATTTCACCCGGAGCCATCAGGCGGCCATTTCCCAGGATTCCCACCCGGCGCAGCTCGGTCACTTCAGTCCGACTGAGTCCCGCCTTCGCCAGAAGCGCCTCTTGATCTTTGAGCTGCTCCGCCGTGTAGAAGTCACCAATCCCGTACTCGCTCGCCTTACCGACATCGAGCTTCTGCCTTGGCGTGAGCTTCCGCCCCAGTGCCTTCTCCGCCAGCTCTCCCACTTCCGACCGGACGGCGGATATCGACCTTCCGGAGCCTTCCCCGCTCTCCACGAGCTTGTTGACGAGGACTCCGGCGCCATCCTGACACTCGGACGGATTCGAGCGGCAGGGTTTCAGAAGCTCATCCAAGAGCGTTTTGCGCTTCAGCACATCATCAGGGCTCGCCTTGCCGGCCCAACGTTTCTTCAGAAGGGACGCAAGAATCTTCGTCTGCTTACCGTCGGCATCCATCCCGTAGACCTCCGACAACACCCGCGCAATCTCGTCATCCGGTCCGGAGAGTTTTGATCCAAGTGTCTCGTAAGCGTCCACGGCCGCCTTCTCGGCCTGCTTCACCGTATTCTCCGCACGCGATAGCACTGCCTCGATCGCGGAGAACTGCTCCTTTTCCGCGAGCTTCAACGCAGCGGCCAGCTCCTGCTCAATCGCTAACCGTTCCCCGTTCTTCAGGAAGAAGCTTCGCTCCGAGAGCTTCTTCAGCCGCTCCGTCGCCGCTGCCACGCGTTTTGCCTGGACCATCTTAGCGGCATGTTTCAACTGCCCCGCGAACATCACGGAATCCAACCCGGCGAAAGCGCCGGCAATCACGAGATTCGTGACCGCGTCGTCGTACGCATTCTGAGCCGCGACGTAGTCCTGGCCCGAGCAGACCTGGTCAGTCCCTGGAGTGTGACACTCGGCAACGGCCGCGACTTTCCTCTTCGCCTCCAACCATTCGTACGTCGCCGTTCCGAGTGTCGCGACGGAACAGGCAGGAACGACCACGAGCGCCTGGGGCCCAATGGACGCCAAGGTGCAACCCACGCCCATGGCGATATAGAATACCGTCGGCGTGGCGCCTGCCGCGATCGCCTTCTCCAACGCGCAGTCGTGGAAAGGTTTGAACTGGGGAAAACGCTGCAACACGGTGCCGGTCAGTCCTTGCATGGTGACCAAATCATCCCACTTCACTTCATCCTCGCTGCAGAAGCGGTTGATCGACCGGGCAATCTCCTTGGCCACCACGCCATGACCTTCGTCGATCGCCTTCGCGAACGCGGCGTCATCCTTCAGCGCGCCATTGAGCCGGTTCAGCATCGCAAGTTCCAGGCTGACGGGCTGCTTGGGGTCATGCCCCGCAGAGAGAACCGGAAGCCTCGAGAACATGTCGGCCAGCTCCATCTCGACTTCCTTCAGGCGCGCCTGCGCCGGAGGGTAAGCAGGATTCGAGACCATCCGGTCCGTGGCTCCGTACATCATGGGCCCCTGTCCCGCCCCATAAGGATCATACCTGGACGGCACCTTGCGCAGCTCCTCGGCCTCGCGCACGAGCTGCATCGCCACGGGGACCGCCTTCTTGACGATGTCCCGGTATGCAGGACTCTGATAGAAGTCCACCATCCGTTTGTCCACCGGCGGACTCATGGCTTCACGCATTCCGGACTCAAAGCGCTTGCAAGCCTTCTCGATGTTGATTCCCTGAATTCCCGTCAGCTCCCGGTACGATTTCAGCTGCGCCGAAATCGCTTCCATTCGCAGCACATCGAGGTAAGTCAGCACCGTGGACGCCGAGAGGATGTTATCCAGCTCCGCCTCGAAGGGCACCAGAGGCGAATCCTCAATGGCGCAAGAGATCTCGTCATCACTGAAAGCGACGCCTTTGATATTGTTGTAGCAAGACTTCAGGACCCCGAGGGATCCACTACGCGCTCTCTTTCCTTGCGTTCCGTCGCTACCACCGGTGTCATTCTTCTTCTTAGCCGCCGCCTCGGAGGGCAGGTACACACGCAGATTGGGCGAGAGGTTGTAGGCACCCCACACAGTATGGCGAATATGTGCCGCACGGTCGTAGACCACACCCTTGGCGATGTGCTTCTCCCCATACCGGACCACCCGTTCCACCGCGTCGAGGCACTTGTTGGCGTACTGCGCATGCACGCAGCGATTCCGGAGCGAGTCGGCCATCTCGCCGATGAAACGGCGCTCGACTGTGGCCCAGGACCTCTCCTGCATGGTGAAATGGCTCTGAACCTCTTTGTTCCACGCGTACCAGTGCGTCTGCGGCAACTGGCTGTTCACGATCCCGACCGCTTCACGCAGCTCATTGTAGGCGTGCATCGCGGCGGATGCATAATTCGCCTCTGTCTCCGCGATGCAGTAGGCGAACGGCCCCAACTTGCCGTTACGGTACTTCTGGCAGATCGGCTCGGATCTTAAGACCTTGCTTCCGTACGCGATGTAACAGTCCTTCTTTCGCTTTCCGTCGCACTGTGTGGGATACTCGTCGATCAGGCCGTCAAACTCACGAAACACGAGCGGATCGACCATCTCCTCGCGAAGCGTCTTTCCTTCCTGGCCAGGAATGTCATTCAAAGTCATGGGCGCGGCGGCGCCTGGAGCTCCATAGGTGAAAAGAGGCTCCACTTCCTCGGCAGGGCGCGCAGGAGTGCCCGGAGCCGCGAAAGCGATCCCCGAAAGCAAGAGAAGCACAAGCAAGGTCAGATGCGACACACCCCGAGGGACAATGACCATACGTCACTATTCTTATCGCCCTTTGCTTCAGGATCCTTAAGCCACGGAGAAAATAAGATCTTTGGCCTTTCTTCGAAATTTCCTCAAGAATTTCGACCAGACTGCCGATGAGCACTAGTGATGGAGTCTATTATGATCTCGGAAAGTTTCTCGATTCAGCTGATCGCCTGGGGCTCAGTCTTAGTCATGCATGCGGTAATCCTGGGAATCATCCTCTATCTGGATCGCCGTTCCAAGACTTCCCCGGGACATCCCGGCCCCACGAACGTCATTTCGCTCGCGGAGTATCGGAAACTCCAGGAAGAAGTCGATAAGCGCACGGGCTTCCGCCACAGCGCCTAGCCCGTTCGGGGTCGGATTTTTCCCTTGCATTCCGAGCGCTCAGACGATTGTCTGTGCCCAATGTCCACGCTAGAAACCGAAGTCCGCCGTCGGCGTACGTTTGCGATCATCTCGCATCCGGACGCTGGTAAAACGACCCTCACCGAGAAGCTACTCCTTTACGGTGGTGCCATCCACCTGGCCGGCGCCGTACGCGCCAAGGCCAACCAACGCCACACGACCTCCGACTGGATGGAAATCGAAAAGCAGCGCGGAATTTCGATCTCGACCTCCGTGCTTCAGTTCGAATACGAAGGATCGCGCATCAACCTCCTCGACACTCCCGGCCACAAGGACTTCTCCGAAGACACTTACCGCACACTCACCGCCGCCGACGCCGCCGTCATGCTCATCGACGGCGCCAAGGGCGTCGAGCCGCAGACCCGCAAGCTCTTTGAAGTCTGCCGAATGCGTGGCATCCCGATCTTCACCTTCGTGAACAAGATGGACCGCCCGAGCCGCGAACCGCTCGACCTGATCGACGAACTGGAAAGAGTCCTCGGCATCCGCTCCTGCCCCATGAGCTGGCCCATCGGCATGGGCGACCGCTTCCGCGGCGTCTACGACCGCCAAGCCAACGAAGTTCTCGTCTACCAGACCGAAGGCGAAGCAAACGTCAAAGGACGTCTCGCTCCCCGCAAGGTCACCGGCATCGACGACCCGATGTTCGAAGACCTGATCTGCGGCCCCACCGTGGACCGCGAAGAAGCCCAGAAGCTTCACGAACAACTCATCGCCGAACTCGAGCTCCTGGAGTTCGCCGGCGACCCCTACGATCTCGACCGCGTGCTGGCGGGCCAGCTCACGCCCGTGTTCTTCGGCAGTGCCATGAACAACTTCGGTGTCGAACGTTTCCTTCAGCGCTTCATCGAGATCGCGCCCTCCCCCGTCGCTCGCAAGACCGATCAAGGTTTCATCGAGCCGACGAGCGAGAAGTTCTCGGGCTTCATCTTCAAGATTCAGGCGAACATGGACCCGTCACACCGCGACCGCGTGGCCTTCATGCGCGTCTGCTCGGGCAAGTTCACGCGCGGCATGGACGCGCGGCA
>CAYOWB010000218.1:2066-5199 GCA_964407515.1 uncultured Bacteriovoracaceae bacterium | reverse complement strand
CAGGGCTCGACTAATGAAGCACCGGGCGGAACGCCCTTCCACAAAAAGAAGAGGCCACCCGCGGCCCCTGGAGCCGCGCCCCGCAAATCCGAACCGGACGAGCAAGACGCGAACGACGGTCTGTCATCTCAAGGTTCTGTTCGCCAGGAGCCGTCTGAAAAATCCTCAGGCCTCCTGGGACGGATCTGGCCGTTCTCGCGCGGCACCAAGAAGCCTGCCGACACGCAAGAGGACGAAGGCGCGGAAGACGAACAGAGTGTCGAATCCAGCGGAAAGAAGAAGCGCCCTCCAGCTGCCCCTGACGAAGCGGACGCCGATGTGCCGGCCACCGCCGAAGCAGCGGCGGGGGCGACACCTCCAGAAAAGAAGGATGTGACCGAAGAGGAGGAGGAAATTCCGGAGGGCCTGCAACTCAGGACCCCCGAAGAAGAAGCCAAGGATCTCATGAACGAAATCCAGAACGGCGGCTTCTACCGGATGCTCGTGACTGCGCAGAGCGAAGCAGAACACGTCAAATCGGAACTCAAGACCCAAAGAACAAAGCGCTGGGTGGACGGCATCGTCGGCAGCATGCTGACGGAAAAAGCCCGTCTCCAGGAGATGGCCAGAAACATGAACTTGGCCGTTCGCCAGAAGGAAATCGAGTTCAACAACAAAGAACAACGTCTGCGCGAAGAGAACCGGCGCAAGGACGAGACGATCCGGCAAAAGGAATTCGCCCTCGCCCACACCAAAGAGCAATTGACCCAGGCCAACATCGCCATCGAGAGAATGAAAGCCGCCGGCCAGGGCCCCACCGACGAAGCACTTATGAAGCAGAAGCTAGCCCACGTGCAGAAGCTGCTGCAGGCGACCCAAGAGGAGAACGCCTTGCTGGATCGCAAAGTCCAAGCACTCAGAACGGAGCTCGGCAACGCGAAGTTCACGCCCAAAACCAACGGTCCATCGGCCACCGACTATGAGGCCATGAAGACGAAGTTCGAGCGTTCTCAGAAACAGATTGAGGAGTTCAAGAAGATCAATATCCAACTCATGGAACGGCTGAACACCTTGAAGAAGACTCCGACCACGGGAGGCGCGGCGGTCTCTACCGACGAGCTCAAGAAGCGCCTCGAAGCGGCCATGAAGATGGTGACTGTCGGAAAGAAGGAATCCGACAAGCTCATGCAGCAGGTCCAGGAGCTCAAGATGGAAGAACTCCGTCTGCGCAACGAACTTGAGCGCACCAAGAACGAGCTGCGCAAGATCAAGCCGGCCAAGCCCGAAGAAAAGAAGATGGGCATGGGTGTTACTCGCAAGCCGGGCGCCGGTGGTGCCGGCACGCCCGGAACGGGCAGCACCGCCGCCTAGCGATTGGCCTTGAACTGCTGGCTGGCCTCCACCATGAGGTTCGCGATCTTCTTGGCGTACCCATGTGGATCCGCAGGAATCCCGCCTTCAGCGAGAATCGCCTGATCATAGAGGATCTCAATCCACTCTTCCTGCTTCGCTTCTGGGGCCGCCTCCAATCCCTCGAACACGGGGTGCGACGGATTGATCTCGAGAATCCTGGAGACCTTCGGAGTCTGTTGTCCCATGGCTTCAAGGATGCGCTGCATGTGCGCGGAGGGACCATCACTTCCTCCCACCAAGCAGGCGGGTGACTCGGTGAGGCGGTCAGAAACCCGGACGTCTTTGACCCGTTCGCCGAGGATTTTCTTGATCCGGTCCATGATAGGCGCGAGACGGGACTGCGCCCTTTCCTTCTCGGCCTTATCCCCTTCCACATCCAGACTCTCGTTGGTCACGGATTGAAGCGGCTTATCATTGTAACGAAGCAATGTGTTCGTCACCCACTCATCCACGGGATCCGAAAGCAGCAGCACTTCGTACTCCTTGGAACGGAGACGTTCCAGATACGGGCTGTTGCGCAGATGATCCAGATGTTCACCGGTCAGATAGTAAATGGACTTCTGGTCGGGCTTCATCCGGCCGACATACTCCTTCAAAGTCGTCCAGCCATCCCCATTCGTCGATCTAAAGAGCAGAAGCTCCTGAAGCTGCTCAAGGTGAGCGGCGTCTCCGGGGATACCTTCCTTCAGCGTCGGTCCGAAGTTCAACCAGAACTTCTCGTACTCGGGGCGCTCGTTTTCGAGCAGCTCTTTCAGGCGACTCAAGACCTTTCCAGTGAGCGCCTTTTTGATTCGCAACGCCTGCCGGTCCTGCTGAAGCATTTCACGGGAGACATTCAGCGACAGGTCCGAGCTGTCCACCATCCCACGCACGAAACGCAGATACGGAGGAATCATGTCCTCGCAGTCGTTCATGATGAAGACCCGCTTCACATAAAGCGACAATCCATAGTTACGTCGTGCGTGGTGATAATCCCAAGGCCGCTGCGACGGAATGAAGAGGATGGACGAAAACTCCATCGTGCCTTCGGCCTTGTAGTGAATCGTCTTGAGCGGATCGTTCCAGTCGTGCGTCAGGTGACGATAAAACTCGTTATACTCCTCCGGCTTGATCTCCGAAGAAGGCCGCAGCCAAAGCGCCTTCTGGGAGTTGATCACCTGGTCTTCAACCTTGAGATCCTTCACCGTACGCAGCTTGATCGGATAGGCGATGAAGTCGCTGTATTTTTTGACCAGCCCGCGCAGCGTGAACTCGTCAGTGAAGTCTTCGTGCGCCTGGCCGCCTTCTTCCTGATCCGGTTTCTCGTCAGTGAGATGCAGGGTCACCGTGGTTCCATGCCCCTCGGGACGAGTGGTCTCTTCGATGCTGAACGTGCCATCTCCGGTCGACTCCCAGCGGACGGCCTGAGTCGCGCCGGCTTTCTGAGTTACGACGACCACCTTGGAAGAGACCATGAACGCGGAATAGAACCCCACGCCGAACTGGCCGATCAGCTCGGGGTGATCCTTGAGCTCCTTCTTCATCTCGACGAAACGACGTGTTCCAGAGTGCGCGATCTTTCCGAGATAGTCGGTGATCTCTTCGGCGCTCATCCCGATCCCGTTATCGATGATACTGAGGGTTCGCGCGTTCTTGTCCGGGACCAGAAGAATCTCGTAGTCCGGACCGGAGCTCTGAAGCGTCTTATCGGTCAGACTTTCGTACTTCAGCTTATCAATGGCGTCCGATGCGTTCGACACCA
>CAYOWB010000218.1:0-2056 GCA_964407515.1 uncultured Bacteriovoracaceae bacterium | reverse complement strand
GAGATTAAGGAACTTCTGGATCTGATGATCCATTCTCTTTATTCGCGCAGGAAGATCTCCCGGTGCGAATAAAGAGAATGGATCATCAGATCCAGAAGTTCCTTAATCTCGGCCTGGAAGGACTGTACTTTCTTCATCATGAGACGAAGATTTATCGAAACGTGAAGCGATTTTCAACAGGGAGGATGGTTTTATCCATCCGGAAGGAACATCGCGCGGAAGACGTGTCCCGCGATCGAAGGATTCTCACGGAGTCGACGCACTGAGTAGCCGTACCAATCCTTCCCGAAAGGAACATAGAGACGCACACGTTCACCCGCCTCCACAAGACGTCGGCCGACTCTTTCACGTACGCCAAGGAGCATCTGATACTCGTAGATCCGTTTCGGGACGGATTTCTTCCGCATCAACTCACCCGCGTAGTCGAGAAGCGGATCATCGTGCGTGGCAATCGCCACGGGCATCTTGTTTTCAACAAGCAGCGCGAGCAGACGCTTGTAGTTCTCGCGGATCTCCTCGCGACCTCGATAGGAGATCGTTTCCGGCTCAATGTAGATGCCCTTGCACAGACGTACATTCGCCTTGAGCTGCCCTAGCGAACGGATATCCGACTCGCTTCTCTTCAAACACGCCTGGATCACCACCCCGACATTGTCAAGTCCGTCCGCACGAAGTCTCCGATACATGTCGAGCGTGCGATCGGTGTAAGGAGAGTTCTCCATGTCAATCCGCACGAACCGCTTCATCTCGGCGGCACGGCTTACGATGGACTTGAGATTCTCGTAGCAATGTTTCTCGTCGACGAGCAGCCCCAACGACGAAAGCTTCACGGACATTCCCGCCGGCAGATCGTTTTTGAAGACCGCGTCCAAGGTCTTCTCATGCAGCCGCATGGCGGCCGCCACCTGCTCATGATCGACGACATATTCGCCTAGAACGTCGAGGGTGGCACGGAACCCGTCATGTCCATACCGGGAGACCACCTTGACGGCCTCATCCAGAGTCTCGCCAGCGACGTACCTCTTGGCTACCAGTCCCACCACGGGCTTCGGTACATAAGGCAGCATCTTGGCGATCATCTGATTGAACATGGATTGCGCCCCTTGAAAGACAGTTATAACTTCATTCTAACACAAAGCCGCCCGGACGGGTTGGAGGTAGAATGGAACGCTCTCAAGATCCGATCGTTTTGTTCGAACATTGGCTCAAAGCCGCGGCGCGAGGCGGCGTGAAGTCGCCTGACGCAATGGCTCTGGCCTCGACGAGTCCGGAGGGTTTTCCTTCGGTCCGAATCGTCCTTTTCAAAGGACTCACGGACACGGGTGAACTCGTGTTCTTCACCAACTACCGGAGCCGCAAAGCGTCCGAACTCGAGAAGAATCCGAACGTCGCGGTGGCATTCCACTGGCCCGAACTTGAAAGGCAAATCCGGATTGAAGGTACTGTTGAAAAGCTCTCGCATGGAATCTCGCAAGCTTACTTTTCGACGCGCCCTCGCCTGAGCCAGCTCGGAGCCTGGGTGTCCCCCCAAAGCGAGGTCATCGGCCAAGGACTCAGTGGGAAGGGACTCAAGAAGCTCATGACGCAGGTCCGTCTTCTAGACCGCGAAACCCGGGACCAGGAGATTCCCTGCCCGCCCTTCTGGGGCGGCTACCTCATCCGCCCTACCACGATTGAATTCTGGCGCGGCGGCCGTGGACGGCTTCATACCCGCTTCCGCTTCGAAAGAAAGAAATCCGGCGGCTGGAAAATCGTAGAACTGGCTCCTTGAACTCAGGAGCGGACTTCGAAGGGGCGCTCGGCAATTCTGCGCTTGCGATTTCTCCGGTAGAGTTCCCAGCGAAACATGAGATTGCCCATTAAGACATAGAGCCAGACAGGAAGAAACGGCTTCGCCATGAGGCGCCCTGACTCCTGGGGAATGCTGCGCCCCTCACACAAGGCATCCATGGCGAGGTCGAGCGCATCGCGGACGCGTTTGCCCATCCCCCCGATCTGTTCGAGGGACTTTCCACCGATGGCGCCTCCCATTCCGAGCGCCAATCCTCCAGCCCAG
>CAYOWB010000217.1:0-5246 GCA_964407515.1 uncultured Bacteriovoracaceae bacterium | reverse complement strand
TTCGACCGGAACTCCGCTTGGGCGCCCTATGAAGCTCATGGGGTCCACCACATGTTCATCACGCTCGACTACAGCCGCGTTTCGGCGCTCGCAGGTGACGTGAAGTTCGCGAATTCCGGCTTCAGTGCCGGCCTTGGTTACGAGTTCTAATCTATGCAGAAGTACGCTGCTCTGATCTCTTATGTCGGAACGCAGTACTGCGGCTGGCAACGTCAAGCAGGTTCGGCTGCGGAAGGCGGGCCGAGCGTGCAGGCGACCGTCGAGGATACCCTGGCCCGGATCACCAGCGAGAAGCCTTCGGTCGTCGGCAGTGGCCGGACGGACTCCGGCGTCCATGCCATCGGACAGGTGGTCCACTTCGTCCTGAGGGAGAAAGACTGGTCGGTGGAAATCCTTCGGAAGGCTTTAAACGCCCTGCTGCCCATCGATATCCGGGTGCTCGGGGTTCAGAAGGTGCCGATTGAGTTCCATGCCCAGCGAGGCGCCGAGAAGAAACAGTACAGCTACTATTTTCAGCAGGGGATTTCGTCTCTTCCGTCCCATCTGCCTTATTCTTGGTGGATTCAGAAACGACTCGACCGAGAGGCGATGCAGCGGGCACTGGACTACCTGGTGGGAGAGCACGACTTTAAGCCGTTTCAGGCGTCCGGAGCGAAGCCTGGGCCGACGGTGCGACGGATCCTGGAGGCTCAGATCTCCTGGGAGCCCATCGTGTTTCCCGGGGGGGTAGATGGCGGTCCTGAGGGGTTTGGCCTGGTCAGGGTGCGCCTGGTGGGGACTGGGTTCCTCAAGCAGATGGTCCGAGGGATTGCGGGAACCCTTCTTCAGGTAGGAGAGGGACGACGCGGTGCAGAATGTATGCATGAAATCCTCGAAACGCGGAATCGTCTGCTGGTGGGGCCCACGGCACCGGCACGTGCCTTGTGGCTAGAGCGAGTCTGGTACCCGGGACTCACGTGGTAGTTTGAATCCAGTGTTTGATTTCTGCCGGTTTCTCCACTAGAACGGGCCCTTATGGAATTAAACGTTCAGTTGGAAAAGCCTTCTAGCATTACGCGTAAACTCACGATCAAAGTTCCGGCTTCGGTTGTTACCAAGCACTTCGAGCGCGGTCTGGCAGAAGTCCAGAAGCACGCAAAGCTCAAGGGCTTCCGCCCCGGACAGGTGCCGATTTCGATGGTCCGCCAGTTTTACGGCGAAGACGTGCGTCATCGTGCTTTCCAGAACATCGTTGAAGATTCTTTCCGTGAAGCGATTCGCGAGCACAAGGTCAACGCCGTTGGTCGTCCGCAGATCGAAGCGGATGAATCCGCGGCTCAGGAAGGAAAAGAGCTTACCTTCACTGCGACGGTGGAAGTGATGCCTGAAATCGAAGTGAAGTCGTACACCGGGGTCGCGCTGACGGAAGGCAAGTCCGAAGTGGTGGACGCCGATGTGGACGGTCTGCTGAAGAACTTCCAGGAATCGCAAGCGGAACTGATTCCGGTCGCCGGTGGTCTCGCCATGGCTGACGGAACGCAGAGCTCGCGTCCCGCTAACAAGGGTGACTTCGTCGACATGACCTTTAACGGTGGTGTCGTGAAGGACGGTAAGGTCGAAGAGCGCGCCGGTATGAAGGGCACTCGCATGATCGAGATCGGTTCAGGCGGCCTGATTCCTGGCTTCGAAGACCAGCTCGTCGGAATGCGTAAGAGCGAGACGAAGACCTTCCGCGTCGAGTTCCCCAAGGACTACGACGCTGAAGTCGCCGGTCAGGAAGCCGAGTTCACCGTGACCGTGAACGAGATCAAGGAAAAGAAGTTTCCGGAAATGAACGATGAGTTCGCCAAGCAGGCCGGCTACGAGAGCCTTGAAGACATGCGCACCAAGGCGCGTGAGCACCTCGTGGCGCGTAAGAAGGAAGAAGTCGACCGCAAGCTCCGCAGTGATCTGCTCCAGGCGCTGATCGACAAGAATCCTTTTGAAGTGCCGTCTGTGCTGATTCAGGCTCAGACTCGCGCTCTTGCCCAAGACGTGGCCCAGAACATGAAGCAGCAGGGCTTCAATGATCAGATGGTTCAGCAGGCGCTCGCTGGCGAAATGGACGGTCTGAAGCAAAAGGCCGAAAGCCAGGTCCGCGCTTCGCTGATCCTTGAAGAGATCGCGAAGAAGGAAAGCATCACCGTCTCCACGGACGAGATGAACTCGGAAATCAAGAAAGTCGCCGAGTACATGCGTCGCGATGAAGCTCAGATGCAGGAATTTTACGAGAAGAACCCGGATCGTCGGGCCGACCTCGAATTCCGTCTGCGCGAAGAGAAGACGGTCAAGTTCCTGATTGAGAAGGCAAAAGTAAAGAAGGAGAAGTAAGAGCTTCTTCCTTCTCTCCCAACTGGCTCTTCCTGGCGTGGCAGCTGAGGCAATAGAACTTGCTGAAGTCTGTCATGTCAGGAATGGCCGCATCCTCGCACCCACACATCACGCAGGTTGGTCGATCTTGCGTCATTCTCCAGATCAATAGAGGGTTGAGTGGCTGGGTAAATTCAATTCCCTGCCGAAACAGAGTGACCTCGTAGGGGCCGCACGGCTCAAGGCGCTCTTCATAACGTACAGCCCTGCCCACGGCGGTGAAACACAAGTTTCCATTCCGTTCCTTCAGAGTAACCCGCACCCAACGACGATGATCGATGGGGTCTGTCGTCCTCAGGAGACAGCCTTTCTCGGAGATGTCTTCGATGAAGCCCGACCTTTTTCCGGTCGGGGTGGAGTAAAAGTCCCACTGCGCTGATTGATTGATGATGTATCTGGGATACTTTCGCACGCCGCAACTCCCCCTCGATGACGCAAAAAGCACATGCCGTGCCAAATAGGCGGGTATTGTGCTTAGCCCCCAAGATGGCCGTCTGGTCCGGGGTTTCGGCGAAGCGCGCGACTGTTTCTGGATTCCCCGGAAAGTAGTGATGCTTCGCGCTGATGGCATCATGCAAAGGGTGCTTTGCAGAAGCGAATCAAGAAGCGAGCGGAGGGGCGGCTCGATGCCGTCCCCCCGTCGCTGTAACGAGCCTCTGAGGTGCGTACCTTAGGCTGCGTTCCGCTCGCGTGCGCCGTGCTTTCGGAAGCGGTTATCGGGGTTACCGGTAATACCGCCGTACATTGCCGCCAGCGCACCCAGGAGGAGCGTCGCAAAGGCATACCAGCTGGTGCCGGTGGCTACCGATGCGGCAACCTGTCCGGCCTGCTGTGCCTGTTGCTTAATCTGCTCCTGATTCTGTTTGGCCTGGCTCTGAAGCTTATCCGCCTGCTTCTTCGCCTTCTCTACCATTCCGCTTTGCTGCCCAGCCGCCTGGGCTGCGGCCTGGCCTGCACCGGCCGTGGCCTGCCACATGCCGCCGACCAGGGAGCCGATTCCGCTGCTTACAGCGAAGGCGAAGAATGCCGTAACGAGGGCCCAGGTCGTCAAACCGTGAAGCGCGGACGATGCCCGGTAATACACACCACCTAACCGAGTGGTGACATAGCCTCCGATGAAGAACGAAATCAACATGGTGATGAAGAAGTAAATCCCTGCTCCGATTCCGACCTCGCTGGCAGCTTCCGCTCCAGCGGCACCAGGGTGAAGAATGCTCAAGCCGATCGCGCCACCGAGTAGCAAGAAGAGAAGCTGAACGCCTAGAGTGACCAAGCCTCCGGCGAAGATCGCTCCCCAGCTTACGCGTGAGGGACGATCAGTCGCGCGGGGTTCAATGACCGATGTTTCGACTGCCATAATGACCTCCTGTTTTTCCAGGAAAGTTCTGCAATCGAGGTGCCTCGCTATGCCAAACCGGGGGCCAACGACTTGATTGAGCTAAAGTTCTCCGCTTCCGCTGTCGAAAAGTACGACAGCCACGGAGCGGAGAGAATATGAGCGCGAAGAAGCAAAATAAGAAAAGTTCAGTGAAGACGGGTGCTGCGGCCAAGAAGGCGAAAAAGCCGGATGGCAAAAAACCGTCAAAATCACGTCGGATCAGCAAGAAGCCGACACGTAAGTCGCCCGCGAGAAAGTCGAGAGCACCACGTGGACAGAAAGTCGTCCGGCCGCCGATCCACAAGGTCGCACTCGTAGTAGGGGCTGCTGCTGGCTTGGTGGCCGCAGTCGCCTTGTTCTGGTCGTATCAACCGGCGCCCGTGACTCCACCCGCGGTTGTTGCTCCGGTCGCGCAGGCACCGGAACCTCAGTCTCAAACGATGGCTGCCGCCCCTGTGGACCAGACGCCCGCTTCTCAGCGAATTGCTCAAACGCCCATTCCGCAGCCAAACACGGTCGACTCCATGGTGCTTCAAGAAGAGTTCACGCGGCTTACGGGCGCGAAGCTCGGTGCTCGCCTCCGATTCTGGAGTGAGCGTCTTGGCTCCAAGAGTGAGGTGAACCGGATTGCCGACGAATTGAAGAAGACTCCGATTCCGAACGTCGAAGACTCGTCGCCGTTAGTGAACACCAAGTTCGATTGCACGACTTATGTGGAGAGCGTCCTCGCCTTGGCTCGTAGCGCACGTGCTCAGGAATTCGGCCAAAATCTCGTTGCGATCCGTTACCGGGACGGGAAGGGTGCTTACTTGGATCGCAACCATTTCCCTGAGGCGGATTGGATTCCCAATAATGTGAAGACGGGCATCCTCGATGATGTCACGGTGCAATTGGGAGAGCTCGCGGGGATCAAGGCTCAAGCTGAACAGAAGACCATCGATAAGGCCGCGTGGCTTGCGCAACAGGTTAAGTCGGGAACGGTCTCGCGCTCAATCGCCTCCGCTCAGGAGCAGGCGTGGCGGAACCCAGTGAATGTTTCGGTGAATTATATCCCCGTGGATGACGTTTCACGCGTGTTGCCTCATGTCAGCGACGGGTTGATCGTCAACTTCGTGAGAAAGAATGTCGCGCGGAAGCCGGTGATGATCACGCATCAGGGTTTTCTTTTCCGTGATGGAGACCGGGTGATGCTACGGCACGCTTCGCCGAGCGGAAAAGTCCGCACGGAAGAGTTTGTCAGCTATCTCGAGAAGCAGAAGCTCAAGAATCGCCCCTGGCCGCTGCTCGGCGTGAACCTGAATCAGGTCCGCGGAGGATAGGGCTTTCAAAAACAAAACCGGCGGGAAGCTTTCGCTTCGCCGCCGGTCTGATACTTTCTGGATTTTCGGTCTAGTCAGATCCCGCTCATCGGAGTGATATAGACTCCGCCGCCGCCAGGCCCACCGGTGGGCATGTAGAGCGGATCGCGTCTCATGTCACC
>CAYOWB010000216.1:4110-5253 GCA_964407515.1 uncultured Bacteriovoracaceae bacterium | reverse complement strand
CACGTGCCGCGGGCTTCACGAACTTAAACTTCGATCTGATCTACGGGCTCCCCTTCCAGACCGAGGAGAGCATCCGGAATACGATCGCCGCAATCTCGCGCATGCGCCCGGATCGCATCGCATTCTACGCCTACGCGCATGTCCCGTGGATCAAGCCACATCAGCGAGGCTTCAACGAAGCGGACCTCCCATCGCCCGAAAAGAAGCGAGCGCTTTATGAGCTGGGCCGCACGCTCCTTGAAGAGGCGGGCTACCTCGAAATCGGGATGGACCACTTCGCGCTTCCCACGGACTCTTTGTCCCGCGCCGCTGGCTCCGGACGCCTTCACCGGAATTTCATGGGCTACACTTCTCGCCGGGTCACTCCGCTGATCGGGCTCGGCGTTTCCGCGATCGGCGATGCCTGGAGCGCGTTCGCGCAGAATGAAAAGGCACTGGAGCCCTACGAAGCCCGCATCGCCCAGGGCGAACTGCCCATCACGCGCGGTCACCTTCTCACGGAAGAAGACCTGACTCTCCGTCGTCACGTCCTGAGCGTGATGACCCGTTACGAGACGGACTGGTCCGCGCCGAAAGAACGCACGGACTTTCTGAACACCGTGGCCGAACGGCTGGCGGAACCTTCGCGTGACGGACTCGTGGAACTCACTCCGACCTCTTGTAAGATCACGCCGGCGGGCCGGCCTTTCCTGCGCAACATCTGCATGGCGTTCGACGCACGACTGGCACGCCACGCTCCGGAAACGAAGCTTTTCAGCAAGACCGTATGAAGCACGGAGTCCTGCTCCTCAACTTTGGCGGACCGGCCTCTCTCGATGAGGTTCCCCGGTTTCTCACGGCGCTCTTCAACGACCCCGCGATTCTTCGCGTCCCGGGATGGCTTCGTCCGACGCTCGCGCGGATGATCGTCACATTGAAAGGCCGCTCCTCACAGCGCGCCTATGCGGCAATCGGCGGCGCTTCTCCCATCCTGAAGTGGACCGCAGCTCAAGCCGAGCATCTCCAGGCGATTCTTGGCCCTGCGACACGTGTCGCGATCGGCATGCGCTACGCCAGCCCGAGTATCGAAGAAGGGTTGCGCCAGCTCCGCGACTGGGGCGCTGAGGAAGTCTCGCTTCTTCCACTCTTCCCTCAGTACTCGAC
>CAYOWB010000216.1:0-4100 GCA_964407515.1 uncultured Bacteriovoracaceae bacterium | reverse complement strand
ATGAGGCTCTCGCGGCTCTCAAGCGGATGGCTTGGGCACCCCGCCTGCGCGAGGTCCGGCACTATCCGGATCACCCCGCCTACGCTGCTCTTCTGCGCCAGTATCTCGATGAGGCGCTCACCACGTCGCCGCCCGGAACGCACGTTCTGTTCTCAGCGCACTCGCTCCCGATCTCGGTCGTGCGCGCGGGAGATCCGTACCCCGAGGACATTCAGCGCACCGTGCGCGCCCTCAGCCAAGGCTTACCGAATACGTGGTCCCTGGCGTTTCAATCCCGCAACGGACCACTGCCCTGGCTTAAACCCGACCTCGAGGACGAGATTCAGCGTCTGGGCTGCGCCGGCATGCGCAGCCTCCTCGTCGTCCCGATCAGCTTCGTAAGCGACCACATCGAAACGCTCTGGGAAATCGATCAGCTCTACCGCAAGACAGCAGGGCAAGCCGGGATCCGGACCTTCACCCGCTTACGCGCCTTCAACGATGATCCGCAGTTCGCGCGGGTGCTCGCGGACATCCAGTCCGACCCGATCGGCGGATCCACCACAGGCTGAGTTCAAACAGTCCGTAAAGCGGCACAAGCAATACCGCCATCGTGAAGGCGTCCTGACTCGGTGTCGCCACCGCGCACGCAATCGCCAGTCCCAGGAACACATGCGTACGACGTCCGCGCAAAGCCTCGGGATGAAGCACCCCCGC
Source organism: uncultured Bacteriovoracaceae bacterium (assembly GCA_964407515.1). Classification (GTDB taxonomy): domain Bacteria; phylum Bdellovibrionota; class UBA1018; order UBA1018; family UBA1018; genus CAYOWB01. The sequence goes on along the minus strand of CAYOWB010000216.1, from coordinate 3,404 downwards.
GCGGGCGAGCAGGACCATTACGACAGGCAGCTGAAAGAGCAGACCGCTGACGAGCAGAAACACAATCGTGAAGTCGAGGTAGTCCTTGAGAGTGATCATGGGCCGAGCAATGTCCCCACCGACACTCAACAGGAACTGCAGTGTGCTCGGCAGCATTACGAAGTATGCGAGGGCGATTCCACCCAAGAACAGCAGGAGCGAGACCCCGACGTACCGGATCACTGAAGGCCGCGCTTCGGGCTTCATCGCCGCGGCAAAGAACCCCCAGACTTGCCAAAGCAGCATCGGAAAGGCCAACACCACTCCAGTGAGGAAGGCCGCCTTCAAAGTCATCATCAGCTTGTCGGTGATTCCGGTGAAGACCAGCGGCGCTCCGACCGGAAGATACTTGAGCAGCGGCCGCTCCAACACGAGCAGCACGCGGGGCGCTACGGCGAACCCGACAGCAGTGGTCGCCGTCAGCACGCCGAGGCTTCGAAGCAAACGCTCCCGAAGCTCCTCGAGGTGAGGAACAAAGCGATCATCCAATCTTGGGACTCCCGGCGTCGCCCTGCGCGGTCTTCTCCTCGCCCTTCATCCCGCGCTTGAACTCGGCAATCGCGTTACCGAACGCGCGCCCCATTTCAGGCAGTCGCTTTGCTCCAAACAACAGAAGCGCCAGCACCAGAATCACTAACAGTTCAGACCAACCCAAATTTCCCATACTTCACTCCTTCTTTCAGAACGGAAAGTCCGCGCCTTTTTTCCCCTCGGTCCTCACGCGTTTAGAACTTCCACCCGGCTCGGCCGCAAAACTCTGCACCGACACGGGACTGACCGTGAACGCCTTGACCGGCTCCGCGGGGCAAATATGTTCGCAAGCACCACATCCGATACACTTCGACTCATCGAACACCGGCGCGAGAATCCCGGGGCCCCACATCTTGCTCGTGATCGCTCCCGTCGGGCAGTGCTCGGCGCAAGCGCCGCATTCCTTCTTGTCGCGATACACCACACACAGTTCCCCGGCGAGCTTCGCCGTGCCGATTCGGATCCTTTTCTTCCTCTCCAGAGAATGATCCGAGATAGCTCCAGAGGGGCACACCGGCAGGCACGCCTTGCAATCGTAGCCGCAGAAGGACTTCCCGTAATCAAGGTGCGGATAGCCATCCCGGAGGACAATCACCCGGCTAGGACATGAAGAGACACAGAGGCCACATCCCACGCAGCGCGAGTGAAACGACTCCCAAGCTCCCGCACCAGGGGGCATGATCGAACTTCCAAAAACCGGGAACAGCAGCTTCCGCGCGTGAGTTCCAAGCGGCTTCACGACCGCCACCGCGGCCGCGACGGAGACGCCGGCCTTCAAAAACTCCAGCCGCGAAGCATCCTGAACCCGCGGCTTCGTCTTATGCCACAACCGAAACTCCGGACGGAACCCCTGACGCGGGCAGAAGCTCAAACACTCCAGACACTGGATGCATCGGGCACGGTCGACGGATCCGTCTTCACGGATACAGGAGGTCGGGCATTCACGGCGGCAAACCTGACAGCCTCCGCACACCCCTTCAGACCGCAGTGGCTTCTCCAAACGCAACCGCGCGCGCCGATGAAGAAGCGAGAAGACCGTTCCGGCCGGGCAAACAGCGACACAGAACCATCGCGGGTACACGAGAGCGACGCCCACGAGCAACGCCAGCCCCGCGGCTCCCGCCGAAGTCAGGAGAACCATCTTCCCAAACCACGCGTAGTGATCCAGGTACTGATACACCGGCTGACGAAAAACGATCAGGCCGAAGCCGAGGAAGAAGAAGAAAGGACGGAGACGCGCGGCACTGCGCCCGGACCGGATCGGTCGCCGGAACTTGGCCAATCGCGCGAAACGGCCCGCCAGATCTTGAACGAGGCCCAGAGGACAGAAATAAGAACAATAGAGCCGACCGAATACCCACGTCAGCAACAGCAATGAAGCCGTCGCCGCAAGCCACGGCGTCCACTCGAGCCAGGCGAGCCGCGATGCCGCCGCCAAAAGACTCGTGGAGTTCAAAGCACGAACCAGCGTCTCGTTTTGCAGGACCCCTCTGAAAACGAGGATCACCAGAACCGCGCAGGCGATCTGAATCGAGATCCGTAGCGCGCGCGTTTTCAATTCGACTTCTTCCCGCCCGCTTCGGCCAGGTTGATGCGACGGATCTCAGCCTTCTCCAACTGAGTGCTGCCGATTCCAAGCTTCTCGGACATCCCCAGATGGGAAATGCCCTTCGCTTCCGCCTGAAGAATCTTCGAAGCCGCCGTGTCCGCGAGCACCATGTCGGTCGACAGGATCTGCATCTTCATCTGCTCGACATCATCCATCGAGATACCGCGCGGACCATGAGCCATCATGACGGTATAAGCGTCGATCACGGTGAGGTCCACCTTCCGCAGAGTCGCGAAGTCGGCAATGCATTCGTGCAGGCCCATGCGGTGCCATTCGCGGCGGTCCCAGACCACGCCCATGAGATTCTTCAAGGAGGCCGTCATGCGGGATCCCATGTGGTGCTTCAGGACCGGAACGTTGATGACCACGTCCGCATTGAGGTAACGTTTGTGGACTTTGGACTTCTTCAGAAGCTTCGCCTTCGGAAGATCCGTGTCGACGTAATCCTTCTCGTCGTCGCCGGTGAACATCATCCCTTTGTTCTTCTCCACCGCCTCCTGGATTCCGGAATTGCGGTACGACGCTTTCTCCCCGTCACAGGTGTGATCGAACACCCAGACTTCCTTGGCGCCTGCTTCATAAGCCTTCTTGACGATGACTCCGACGAGTTCCGGATTCGTGGTCGCGCCCGCCGAGGGCGCCTTGTTCCAACCGATGTTCGGCTTCACCAGGACGGTCTGGCCTTTCTTCACGAAGCGGCCCATGCCGCCGATGGCCTGGATGCCTTCTTCGAACATCTGAACGGGAGAGCCACCCTTGACCGCGACAAGATCAGGCGTCTTCTCGGCCGACCAAACAGGATGGGAGAACAGGATGAGAGCCAGCGCAGGTAGGATTTTGAGCATGGGACTATCATGGAGAAGCGCCCCCGCTCCGTCAATGCCCTTAGGCCGCCGAGACTACCTCGCCGCGATCTGCCTCGCTTCATCCACGAACGAAGCGAGCGTCGTCTGCGCGAACCTGCGAGCGTGGGCACATTGGTCCGGGTTCAGTCCCAGGCCCCTTCCCATGAGGTTGCCTTCGGCCGCCTGCCCTTCGGTGTGCTGAAGGAACAACGCGTGTCCCAACTCATGCGCGACCGTGGCGCCGACATCGGGGGCGCTCAACCGATTCGCGGATATCGCGACTCCGATTCGATCCACCTTCTGCGGCGAGAAAAACACCCAGCCGAGTCCCCACAGGTAGAGACCATACGACGCATCCTTATAATCCCACGGTCCCGCGA
>CAYOWB010000215.1:2752-5329 GCA_964407515.1 uncultured Bacteriovoracaceae bacterium | reverse complement strand
GGCAGCCGGAGCGGCTGCGGCCACGGCGGCGACTGGAGCTCCAGCGGCGACTGCACCGCTGGCAGGGGCGGCCGATTCCGGCGCGGCGACGCCCATGGATGACAGTTTCGTGCGCAATTGTTGGTTTTCCTGCTGGAGGCGCTTGAGGTTCGCCAGGTCGTCTTCGATGACGCTGTACTCGGCGAGTTTGCCTTCGAGTGCGGAGATCTTGGCTTGGAGGTCGTTGACCGCCGACGAATCGCCAGCGGCGGCAGCGCCAGGTTGCGCGGCTTTGGCGTTCTTGAGTTCCGCTTCGAGCTTCGCTTTTTCGGCGAGAAGCGTCTGCATGGCTTTCGCTTGTTCCGCCATCTTGGCTTCCATCAGCGCGATTTTCTGCAGAAGCGCGGGATCGTTCGCGGCGATCGTGGTGGCCGTCGCGTTCAAGTTGTCGATGAGCGGGGATACTTGGAGAGGCGAGCCGGCGTTTGCTTCGACGGCGACTCCAGCCGATTTGAGAAGTCCGAAGAGTTGCGCGCGAAGTCGTTCCGCGTCGACGATCAGTTCATTGAGGTAATTCTTCACCACTCCCGCAGGGACCGCGGTGTCAATCACACCGAGGCGGCGCTTCCTGAGAATCCAGAAGGCGGCGTAGCCCGCACCCAGCAGGCAGATGCCCAGGGCTTCGAAGAGAAGGAGTTCAGGCGTGAACTTCGAGAAGAGATAGACCCATGAGCTCATTAGCTCAATTGTAAGAACCCCTTGGAATCCTGTCAAAAGCGTTCGGGAAAAAGTGTCGTCAAGAAATTGACGAGTCCTTACCTGTGCGAGCCCAAGGCGGTCAGCCGGTCGGGGCTATCGCCCTCCCCGGATCTTCTTCAGCATCTCGGCATGAACCCCGCCATTGGTGGCGAGGATTTCGCCGCAATGGATGTCGAGCTTGCCGTTGCGGAAGTCGGTGACCTTTCCGCCTGCTTCTTCCACGAGGAGGAGTCCGGCCGCGACATCCCAGGGCGAGAGCTGATGTTCCCAGAAACCGTCAAAAGTGCCCCGCGCGGTGTAGGCCAGGTCGAGTGCGGCGCTGCCAGGGCGACGGATGCCGATCACCTGAGAACTCAGTCGCTCGAACGCGTCCACTTCGATCTTGAGCCACTTGCTCTTCTTGTAGGTGAAGCCGGTGGTCAGGACGGAGTCCGCGAGGCGCTTGACGCCAGAAACATGGATTCGTTTTCCATTCAGGAAAGCACCGCCTCCGCGATGTGCCGAGAAGGTCTCCTTCAGAATCGGGTGGTAGATGACTCCGGCCACGATCTCGCCCTCCCATTCGGCTGCGATCGAGACGCAGAAGACAGGGAAGCCGCGCAGGTAATTCGTCGTGCCGTCGAGCGGATCGATGATCCACCGTCCCTGGCTTCGACCCGCATTCGGCGAGAACTCCTCGGTTAGTGCGACGAAGTCCGGCCGTGTCTTCTTCAGGATGCGAAGAATGGTCTTTTCGGACTCGATGTCCGCCTTGCTGACGAGGCCTGCATCCGGCTTGGTATGGATCTTCAGGCGCGTTCCGAAGTATCTAAGAAGGACCTTTCCGCCCTCATGAGCCGCTTGAACGATACTTTTTTCGATCCGGATCAGTTCCTTCTTCGGTAGCATGCTGTTTTCCTCGCGTGTGTGAAGCCTCAAGCGCACTGCGATCCTGAGATCCCGGCGTGTTGGCGCGCGCCTGCGAAATCTGATTTGAGGCTCTCCAGACTGGATAACGCGGAATCGAGCCGCTTTCCATAGCGTTCACGAAGCCTCGCCAATGAGGGATCTTGGGGCGCGAACAGGTTGAGCTCCTGTTGATCGCGCCAGAGGGAGTCGAGATACCGTGCCTCCTCCGTAAGGGCGTGCAATCGGCGACAAAGCGCGCCGATTTCCGGAAGCTCATCGGGAGCTACTTGTGAAGGTGACGACGGCGGAAGAGCCTCCTGTAGCGAGGCGACTCCCGCTTTCAATGCTTCGAGACGGCGGTCCACGAAGAGAGTGCGAGCAGTCCGGGAGGTCCGGACGTCCAGTTCATTCGACGTCTCGGGGAAATACCGGGTGAGTGTCCGGAGTTCTTCGTCGGAATAGCCGGGAGGCTGAAGAGCTCCGGATGCGGGTGAGATCTGCCAGAGACCGCGCAACGCGGCGCGAATGGCGACCTCCAGCTCGCGCGCGAGTTCCGGCCGCCAGAAAAGGTCTCGAAGGAGATCGTATCGGTGCTTGAGTTCTTGGTGAAAGATCCGGAAGGAGTGGTCCTGCTCCGTGGGATATGCCGCGGCCGCTTGATCCACGCAGTCCACGAACGGCCTGAGAACGATGGGGCGGTCGGCGTCCGGGGGAACTCGATACGTCTCGCACTGAAGCAATGCTTCGCGCAGGCTGCCGGCTTGGTCGATCGGGATGCGCGGCTCAAAATCGGGAACTGAAGCGCATGACGCCCAAAGGAGCGCCATCAGAGGCGGCAGCGTGAGCAGAAATGCCGCCATGCCGCACGGAGAAGTCCTCGCCATGCAGTCACTTCCTGCTGGATTTACGCCGTTTCCCCGATATAGCTATAGGGGAGTGCTTGAGAATACC
>CAYOWB010000215.1:342-2702 GCA_964407515.1 uncultured Bacteriovoracaceae bacterium | reverse complement strand
CACTGGATGAGTTGGAGCGGTTGCTTACCACGCTCGACGTGGAGACGATCGGCCGAGTCCTCATCAAGTCGGACCGGATCAACCCGGCGACCTACATCGGAAAGGGGAAGCTCGACGAGGTGAAACAGCAGGCGGGCAATCTCAATGCCGATGCGGTTATTTTCGACGTCGATCTTTCGCCGAACCAGCTCAGGAATCTCGAGAAGTCGATCGGCAAGCAGGTGCTCGATCGTTCCGGTATCATTATCGAGATCTTCTCGCGCCACGCGAGAACGAAGGAAGCCAAGACGCAGGTGGAGCTTGCTCGCCTGGATTACCTGCTTCCACGCTTGGCGCACTTCTGGACGCACTTTGAACGTCAGCGCGGCGGTATCGGTCTCAAAGGCATGGGCGAAAAGCAGATTGAAGTCGACCGCCGTCTCGTGAAGAAACGGATGTCGATCCTGCGGGAACGTCTCGGCGCCATCGAGCGTGAGCGCAAGGTGCAGCGGCAGGGGCGGAACGATCTCCTGAAGGTCGCACTTGTCGGCTACACCAATGCAGGCAAGTCGACGCTTCTGAATTCGCTTACGCATAGCCGCGTCCTCGCGGAGGATAAGCTTTTCGCCACGCTCGATGCGAGCGTGCGCGCTTTGGACCCGGACAGCCGGCCTCCGATCGTTCTGATCGATACCGTGGGATTCATCTCGCGACTCCCGCCCGCGCTGGTGGCTTCGTTCCGTTCCACGCTCGAGGAACTGCATCAGGCGGATCTTCTGCTTCATGTCGTGGACGCCAGCTCTCCACAGGCACGTGAACAGGTTGAGGTCACCGAGCAGGTCTTGAAGGAGCTCGAGGTGGATACCAAGCCTCGCATCACTCTGCTCAACAAGGCGGATCTCGCTGGCGGAGGACTCGGTCGCAACCGCGCGCGTCTGGCGGCACCCGGCTCAATGATGGTGTCGGCGCTGAACCCGGAAGACGTCCGGAAAGTCCGGGATGCGATCTTGAATCACTTCCGTGCCCAGCTTCAGGTCTGGGAAGTCGTGATTCCGTACAGTGAGAGCAAGCTGGAAGCCCAGGTGCATCGCTACGGGAGCGTCGAGAAGAGCAAGCACACCGAAAAGGGGACGTTCTACCGGGTCCGCATTGAGGATGGTCTCGCTCGCAAATTGGGACTCGCCAGGTATCGACTATGAAACAGGGACTCCGTGTTGTTGCGCTGGTTGCCGCGCTGCTCGCAGCCGAGGAAGGCTCTTTCGCGGCGGCCAGGGGAGATGAGATCGGCTTTGCCTCTCGATTCGATTTTTCCCATGACCGATTGACGACTGAGCTGCTTTGGAAGATCGACCCGCATGATCCGAATCCACATCGCAGCCGCTGGGCACTGGATCGCGACGTGGAACTCGTTGGCTTGCAGCCCACGGGCACAGGACCGTTTGGAGTTCAGGTGCGCAATGGCGCGGTCCGCGCGCGGTCTCGCCTTTATATCCGTGCCCAGGGGCCCTGGTACCGAGAGTTGAAGTCGGAGTTCTCGTGCGCCGCTTCGCCGGATTTCTGGTTCGCGACGGCTCAGGGGGCCGAAGTGGCAGGAAAGGCAGCGGCTGAGAGCTGGGATCAGATCCTGAACAACGGGCGCATGCGTCTGTCGTTCCTTCTCGAGCGGGTTCGCGCCCAGTCGCCTGAGGATGCGATCGCCGAGGGGCGTCTCGTTTTTCAGAACTGGCTGAGCGAGATGGAATCCGAGTTTGCATATCAGGGCCGTCAACAGGCCAGGTTGGCCGAGTGGCGCTACTATCTGAAGACTGGTGCGGAAGCGGACGTCTGCCAGAAGGGGCGCCGAAAAGACGGTGTGTCGCCGGTGGCTCCTAGCTGGGAGCTGATGTCCGAGAAGCCGGCCCCCGGTCCATCGAGCCAGAAACTCTTAGCCCGGGCTCCCGCGAGACGTTGGGACGGGCTCTTCTCGATCCGCATGTCGATTGATGTGGGATTGGTGAAGCTCAACGGTCAATTCCTCGTCGACTCCGGCGCAGCCATGAGCGTGATCAATCCGCTTTGGCTCGAAGCGCAGGGAGTGCCGCTGGCATTCATCGAAAAGCAGAACGTTCCTCCGCAGCGGTATTCCTGGAGCGGTGGAACCGGAGTCGCGCGCCGGGGAGTGGTCTTTGGTGCTTGGGTCGCGAATCAGCCGGTTCGGATGAACGACTTCTTGTTGATGGAGACCGAGATCTTTGGGCCGCCGGAGTATCCGGCGACTTGTTGCGACGGGATTCTGGGACAGGATTTTCTCAGACACTTTGCCGTCGAGTTCATTCCTGGGCCGCCGTCGGCCGTTGTCTTGTGGCCTCGGCAGGGGGGCCGGAAGTCCGGCGGGCCGTGGA
>CAYOWB010000215.1:0-257 GCA_964407515.1 uncultured Bacteriovoracaceae bacterium | reverse complement strand
AGGGCGTCCATTGGGATACGGGAAGCGCGGTTGCGCTCGATATTCACGAACCTCATCAGGCACTCGCGAAGAAAGTGGCGGCTGGGAAGTCTTCGGTGCGCTGGGATCTTAAGTGCGATGGAAAGACGATTGCCGAAGGCGTGCCGGCGACGCTTCCGAAGGCTGCGAAGGGCTCCTTTCTGGAGACGCAGAATCCGGGTGTGACGGTCGGTACCGAGGTGTTGGCGCGCGGGCCCTTCACGCTCGATTTGTCGAAC
>CAYOWB010000214.1:0-5343 GCA_964407515.1 uncultured Bacteriovoracaceae bacterium | reverse complement strand
TCGCTTCGGCGTCATCCGGAGTGGCGACATAGCGCCTGGCGAGGACTTGCTTCGCGCCGAACGCGTCGTAGACATACGCTTCCATCGCCCAGTTGCGGCCATCGCGGCTGAGTGCTCCCTTCAGGACGAACTCGGCTCCCACGCTGGTCCAGTCTGTGTACTTGAAGGTTCCCGGCGCGATCCCGGCCTTCTTGTCCTCGATGAAGGCGGACGGATCGAGGAATCGGAACAGATCCATGAACGACAAGTCGGTGACGACAGTGTCGCGGATGGCCTTGGCCGCTCCGGCGACATCCGAACCTCCCGCGACCCGTACTTCGGGGAATGCGATGACGGTTTTCTTTGTTTTGGCGGAGCCGACAGGAATGTAGGGCTTGTCCTCCGCCTTTGCCGTGACGGCGGAGAGCTGTGCTCCCATGAGCGCGGTCAGGAGAGCGACGGTCGCCGCGAGGCGGCGGGTCCTGAAGTGCCAAGGCTGTGTGTTCCGCGCGGGGCATTGGTTCATGGGGTGCTCCTCTTCCGATGAGTCAGGAGTTTCGCTTTATCATTCAAACTATAGAGGAAAGCCCACGGTAATTCCATCACGGACGATCTGCGCGATCTCTGCGGGCGGGCGGGGATAGGGCTGGCTTTCATGAATCGCGCGCTTCACGGCGTCATCGAACTGAGCGTTTCCGGAGAGCTTCAGAAAGCGGAAATTCTCCAGTCTTCCTTGGGCCGTGATGTAAATCTGGACCTGCGCGGAAAGATTCTGGCGTGCGACCCAGACGGGCAAAGCCCAGTTTTCCTGGAGTCGTTCTCGGAGCGCATCGTAGTAGCTGGCTTGGGCGGATTCTCGCGCGTCACCGGAGAGGCTCGTGCCACGCGAGATTCGGTTGCCTTTGATGAGGGTTTCTTCCTTGGCGGAGCCGCCCGACTCCGCGGAAATTTTTGCGAGCGCCTCGATGCGGGCGAGCGCGTTCTTCATCTGCCGCTCGCGTGCCTTCGGGTCGACTGCCCCCGTCTTCGGCTTGAGTACCAATTCGTCCGGGGACGCGGTCTCGGTTGGAGACGTTTTCAGCTTCGGGGGCTTGAGGTTCTTGGCTTCCTTCTCGGCCCTTCTGAGTTCCTCTTGAAGCTTCGTCGGGTCCAGCTTCGCGACGTCCTCCGCGATCGGCATTTTCGCCAGACGGTTCTTCTCGGCCTTAAGGACATCAGGCAAACCGACGATGTCCACGCGGAGAGTCGGGACGTACACCACCGGCTTGCTCGGGAAGACGAGGGATTTCAGCAGGACGAAGATGGCCACCGAAAGATGCAGGATGACGGACCACTTGACCCCGGTGGAGAGGTCACGCTCGGTGAGGTGGCGCTTCTTGGGCGGCGCGGCCGCTGTCGCTGTATCGCTCATGCTCCTGCGTGCTGCTCGTTAAAGCCGATACGAAGGATCGGCCGGTTCGGTCACTAGGCCGACGCGGTTGACCTTCGCTTTCTTCACCTCTGCCATGACCTGCGCAATGAATCCGTAAGGAACGTTCTGATCACCCTGGATGAACACCTCGACCGATGGTTTGGCGTTCGAGATCGCCTCAATACGGGTGCGCAGGGTACCCGGCTCGATCACGTTGCCGTTGATCGAAACCTGGCGAGACTTGTTAATGACAAGGACCACCTGGTCGGGGACTTCGTTCAGGCTTCCGGCGTTCGCTTTCGGCAGGTCGATCTGAACGCCCTGTTGCATCAGCGGCGCCGAGATCATGAAGATGATCAGGAGGACGAGGATCACGTCGACCAGTGGCGTGACGTTGATTTCAGCGAGTGCCGTTTGCGTCGTTCTTGCGCCGCCAGACGCGCTGACTGGTTTAATTCCCATCGCTCATTCTCCCTTGCGGCCGTTGATGGCGTTCCGCTGGATGATATTGAGGAAGTCGTGCGTGAAGCAGTCCATGTCGACGGCCATGCGCTTGATCTGCCCGGCAAAGTAGTTGAAGCCGATGACCGCCGGGATCGCGACGCCGATGCCGGTTGCCGTCGTGATCAGCGCTTCGGAGATGCCGGGCGCGACGACGGCCAGGTTGGCAGCGCCGGTAGCGCCGATGTTCTGGAACGAGTTCATGATGCCCCAGACGGTACCGAACAGGCCGACGAAGGGCGCGGCGCTTGCCGTGGAGGCGAGCCAGCCTGTGTACTTCTCCAGCGCTTTGATCTCGCTGTTCGACGCTCGCAGGAGGGCACGGTTCAGGTTTTCGATTCCGAGCTGGTCGAGCGGGCGATTCTCCGGGCCGGAGAGTTTCTTCAGCTCCTTGACGCCGGCCTGGAACACCATGGCTACCGGCGAGCGCGCGAAGCGGTCGCTCTTGCTGAAGATCTCTTCAACGCTCTTGCCGTGCCAGAAGACGTTCAGGAATTCTTCATTTTCCTGGAGCGCATGGCGCAGTGAGTTCCACTTCATGAGGATCACGGCCCAGCACACGACGGACGCGCTCATGAGCAGTAGCAGAACGAGCTTGGCCATCGGGCCGGCTTGAAAGAGCAGATCGAGCATACTGTTGTTGATTTGCGGATTCGGCATGGCACCCATATTAACGCTGGGCGCGTGGCTTCAAAAGGGCTTTCTTGTGCTTGAGGAAGAGCTGAATCACCGAGAAGAAGAGGAGCAGTTGCAACGCGGCGCTCGAGAGAGGGCCGCCTGCTCCGCCCGTCAGAATTCGCGAGGTCGTGTCGGCGGACAGCTCCTCGCCTTGATAACGGAGAAGCAGAATTCCCTGGAAGTCATTTCCGAAAATCGGAAGGCTCAGTACCGCGTGGAACACGACAAGGAGCCCCGCCCAGTAGCCGGCGGCCCTGCCGAAGTCGCCATCGACCACGGTGCGGAAGGCAAGCACCATCGCGATGAGGAACAGCGTGGTGAATTGCATGATGCCGAGATCAAACTGGATGAGCTTTATGCCGCAGTAAATGAGAGCGGTGATGACCGAGGCGGGCAGATCGGGCATGTCGCGCCGGAAGTGATTCAGGATCTTGTACCGGAAGATGAACTCTTCGGAATAGGCGAGGATTGCCAGCGCGGCAATGCGGATCGTCACGCCGGCAAGAGCGAGCGGTCCTTCGTCGGGTTGCACGAAGAAGCCGACGTACTTGTAGAGTCCGCTGATGAGGAATGCCAGGGCGAAGCCGATCGCAAGAACGGTTCCGTGCATGCTTCCGGGAAAGAATCGCCGCTTGACGCGATGTCCGGTGATGATCTCGTCGGTGGCCACGGACGAGAGGGGGTTGAGGGAACGCAGGATCAGGACGAAGAAGAGCGCTCCAAGGCCTATAAAGACCACTTCATTGGATCCGTAAGCGTCGCTGATCTCCTGGAATTTCGAACCGGTCGACCGGCTGGAGATCGAGAAGTAGGTGATCATGGTCAGTACGAAAAGTCGAAAGGCGAACATCCAGACGGCGTAGAGCGCCGAGTATCCGAGGGCGCTCAGAAGGCCCGGAGTCAGGATGCGACGTTCCCGTGGCCCCGGGAGGGTCGTGGTTCGGACTGACATTCCTTCAGTGTGACGGGATTCGGGTTGGAGCGTCAACCTGGTGTCACGAAAATGACGGCTGAGCCTTTTCTCTTGTCCCGCGAAAAATGGTATTCTGTGCTGGGGAGGGGCCATGGTTCGTCTGACCGGAGTATCGAAGTGGTACATGAACCAGTCCCGTGTTCTGGATCATGTCAGCCTAGAGTTGAAGCAGGGTGATTTTCTCTACGTCATCGGGGGAAGCGGCGCCGGAAAGTCCTCGCTTCTGCGCATGATCGCGACGGAGGAATTTCCGTCCGCCGGAAGTGTCTCGCTGTTTGGATATGACCTGACCACGGTTTCGCCGACGACGCTCAAGGCGATCCGGCAGGCTCTCGGCTACGTTCCTCAGAACATCCGTCTCATTCCGGATCTCACGGTCTATGACAACGTCGCGCTTTCCGTGTCGCTTGCCGGCCGGCGGGTTCTTCGCGCGGATGCGAAGTCCAAGATCGCCGATCTTCTGGAGCGACTCGGCCTGGCCGCGAAGAAAGACAAGCTTGCCGGAACGTTGTCCGGAGGCGAGGCTCAGCGTGTCGCGGTTGCGCGCGCACTGGTCCGCTCACCGGAGTTGATCGTCGCCGACGAGCCGACCGGCGCTCAAGACCGGGACTTCACCTGGGTTCTCATGGATCTTCTTCTCAAGGCCAATATCGGCGGAGCCACCGTGATGGTGGCGACTCATGATCAGGACATCGTCCGTCGAGTGCGCAAGCGCTGCGCGATTCTGAAGGCGGGCCGCTTGAATGTGGAGGAGGGTGCATGTTTTTACTGAAGCTTGCCCTCCGGCCCTGGAGACTCGCGCCGTTCAGTCAGTTCTTCGCGGCGCTCGCGGTCGGGTTCCTGGTATTCATGATCGGATTTCTTTTCTGGCTGGATCGCGGATTGAAGCCGGTCGTGATCCGCATGCAGAACGAACAGGTCATCACCGCGTACCTGGAGTCGGCGGTGGAGGCGCAGGACGAGCAGAAGGTCGTTGATTCCATTCGGACCGTCGTCGGCGCGAAGGCCGAGGTGCGTCTGGTCGGGCCGAACCAGTTCGTGGAAGACGTGAAGGGGCATTACCCGGAGTTGGGACGCGAGATTGAAGATCTCGCGGGCGATATGCATACGGTGGTTCCGCGGTACGTGTCGGTGGCGGGTGTCTTCGGATCCGCGATGCTCGATAAAGTGAAAGCGGTGCAAGGAATCGAGTCGGCCGAGAGTTCACGGGATCGTTACAGACACATTGTCGGCGCCTTCAAGGCGATCCGATGGGTTGCGAAGCTGTTGGCTGCGGGTCTCTGCCTGGCATTGTTCACGGGACTGCTTCACCTGAGCCGGATCAATTCGTACCTTCATCAGGATGCGATCGCGTTGATGAAGCTTTGGGGTGCGGGCGCCACGCAGCAACGCGCTCCGGCGGTGCTGTCGGCTCTCAGCATCGGGATGCTCGGCGGTGCGATGACGCTGGTGGGCTGGGCCGCGGCAGGACGTTGGATCGGTGCTCAGGTGCTGGCGTTGTCTCCGATGCTCAGGGAGATCGCTCTTCCTTCTTTGCCGATGGGCATGATGCTCTTCGCGGTGGCGACGGTCGTTGGTCTGATGGCCGGCATGTTCTGTGGTGTTTCAGGCGCTCAAGGCGCCAGAGGGTGATGGCTTTGGGGGCGGCAGGACGCGGTCTCTTACTCACGATCTCGGTTCTGACGGCGACGCAAGGACTGGCTGCTCTTCCCGCGCTCGGCGCGGTAGCGCTCGAGCCAGCCGCGGAGCTGGTCGGCGGTGTCGGGATCGAGCGAGGCGGTCGGCTCGTCAAGCAGCAAGA
>CAYOWB010000213.1:0-5380 GCA_964407515.1 uncultured Bacteriovoracaceae bacterium | reverse complement strand
TTAATTTGGAACGACGCGATACACTTGTGCCCCACGTTTCGGGGAAGACCCGACCCGAGTCAGGCGAAAAAGAAAGGGAGGAACATTTCTGCTCCTCCCCCCATTTCTCACTGCTTTCAAACTTTCAGTTGAACGACGGTGGTTCGAAAACCTTGACAAATGGTGGAGCCTACCGGGCTCGAACCGGTCACCCCCGCCTTGCAAAGGCGGTGCTCTACCAAATGAGCTAAGGCCCCACTCTAAAACGGTGAGAAGTCTTTATTTATGGGATACGCGGCGGTTTGGCAACCGTCCTGTTGAGTTCCGAAAGCTATTTGTTCTTTCGGGGCGCGATCTTCTCTTCCAGGACGAGCTCTGCGCAATCCCTGTAACGCTGCAGTGCGTGATAGTTCTGACTTCCCGAGAGAACGAGAAGCACGAGAAAGCGGCCGAGGCCTACGAACTGGGTGAAGCCGTCCTGGATCGACTGCATCCACGCCAAAGCCGTTTCAGGGCCGATCGCGGTCACCGAGACCGCCGGACCGCTAATGGAGTCGATCCCTTGTGTGAGCAGGAAGAACACCGCCCCGGCCAGCGCCGTAAGATAGCGGACTCGGTACTGGACCGCCTGCAAATCCATCCGGAAGTTCGTTACGATCCAGCGCCACTCATCAGCGTCGGCATCCACGGAGCGGCTCATGCCTTCGGAGACTCGCAACCGCCACTCGCTATCCCTTTCGGCTTGGTTGAGGACCCCCGAAAGACCTCCACGCGACAGATTCCGGGGTAGATCCTTCAGGACCTGGGAACTCAGGAAGTAGATCGAGTAGGAGACCGGGAATACCAGGATCAGCCAGTCCTGATAGCGGCGAACTGATCGGGGGATCACTCCGGCCGATGCCAAGATGAGAATCGTGACCGTGGCCGCCACAGGCAGGATGAAGCACCAGAGGAACACGCTCAGCATCCGCCGATTCACCATGGACCGTTCGGTCTGGCTTTCGTGGCGGACGAACTCAATGAACCGCGCATAGAGCTGCTGCCGGGTACGTGAGTGATCCTGCATGCTTCGATTCTACTGGAGTGGTGCATGGTGTCAAACCGAAAGTCCTTTATACTCGGTGATACCTTATGCGCATCTCCGCTACGCGTTGGATGAGTCGCTTTCTGGAAAATCGTACGCTGACCGTCGTCTCCATCGTGTTCGGGACCGGGTTGGCCCTTTGGATCGGCGTCCTGGTGCTGACTTTTCGGGGCGACGCACGGGTGTTCGAACTCGGGCAACAGTCGTTCCAGGCCAGTCAGCGTGTTCTCTCCTTCAAGGAAGTTCTTCTGGAACTGCAGAACGCCGAGAGTCACCAGCGTGCCTTTCTTCTCACCGGCGATCGCGGTTTTCTGGCTTCGTACTCAAGCAGTACGTTGCTGGTACAGCAGGAACTCACCAAGATTCAGTCGCTGTTCTCGGGCGACCCTCGACGAGCTTCGGTCGCGCTCCTGATTGACCTGGTTCAGTTGCGTCTCAGTCTTCTCAACAAGGTTCTCGATCCCGTCCCAGTCATGAACTCGAAAAAGCTCAGTGCTCTCATTCGCAGCGATGCCGGACCGAAGGTCATGGATGAGGTGGAGAGTCTCGCCAGGAAGTTGGAGTCGGAGGATCTTGCCGTACGTTCGGCCAGCATCAGTGAGGCGCGAAGACAGCTCCTCCAAAGCTTTTACATTGATCTTGCAGGTACGGTCATCACCACGTTCTTCTTCCTCGTCGCCGCAGGCCTTACGGTCTTTTATCTTCGCAACCGGCGTCGGATCGAAGAACAGCTCCTTCTCGCCCAACGGGAAGCCGAGGGGGCGTCGCGACTCAAATCCGACTTTCTTGCGAACATGAGCCACGAAATCCGGACTCCTTTGAACGGAATCATCGGCATGAGCCAGCTTCTCTCTGACGAAAGGATCGATGCCGGTCTTCGCCAGTATGTCGACGGCATCAAGACCTCGGCCGACTCCTTGCTTTATCTCGTGAACGACATTCTCGACTTTTCCAAGATCGAGGCGGGCAAGCTGGAGATCGACGTCGAGGACTTCAAGTGGCCCGATCTCATGACAGACTGCGAGCGGGTGCTTCGTTATGCGGCGGAACGGAAGGGCCTGACGCTGTCTTTCAGTTCCTCGGATGGAATTCCCACGGTCCGGGGTGACCGTCGCCGGCTGCTGCAGGTGCTCATGAATCTGGTCAGCAACGCCATTAAGTTCACCGAGACAGGCTCTGTCACTGTGAGTACGCAGGCGACCGTCGATTCGGAAGAGGTTCGGCTGAAAGTGGAGGTGAGTGATACGGGAATCGGAGTCAGCGGAGAGGTCGCAGCGCGGCTTTTCCATCCCTTCTCGCAGGCTGATGCATCGTCTCGAAAGAGATTCGGTGGAACGGGATTGGGGCTTTCCATTTCGAAGAAGCTCATTGAGCTCATGGGAGGCGCGATCGGCATGAGGCCGGCCGAGGGGCGTGGCTCCGTATTCTGGTTCGAGCTCAGGCTCGAGAAGGCCGCCTCTGCATTGCCGGCACCATCCTTCGGGGACATTTCCCGTCTGGGTGAAGATCATTCCCGAATGCACTTCTCCGCTGTTTCCGGGGAAAGGAAGCGGATTCTCGTCGTCGAGGATAACGAGATGAACCGGCAGGTGATGCTCCGAATGCTTGAAAAGCTTCAATACGATGTCGAATCGGTGTCGTCTGGAGCCGAGGCGATTGCCGCTGTCGAGTCACGAACGTGGGATCTGATTCTAATGGACTGCCAGATGCCGGGAATGGACGGTTACGAGGCAGCGAGGCGGATCCGGCGGCTGCAATCCGTCAAAAATTCCCCGAAAAGGCCGATTCTGGCGGTCACAGCCAGTGTCGCTCCAGGGGAGCGGGAACGGTGTCTGGCTGCCGGGATGGACGATTACCTCGCCAAGCCGATCGACTTATTCCAGTTGAAACGCTCCTTGGCTCGTTGGCTCGAAGGACAAAGGCAGGGAATTGATACCGCGGCCTTGAAAAAACTTTCCGCTCTCTCGACGAAGGAAGGGGACGACGTTGTCAACGAGTTCGTTTCCCTGTTCCTGCGGACCGCGCCACAACGGATTGAGGCCGTCCGCTCGGCGCTGGAGCGGAAGGACGTCGCCTCGGTGGCGCGCGAGGCGCATACTCTGAAGTCGAGCTGTGCTTATGTCGGCGCCATCTCAATGAAAGATATCTGCGAGGAGATCGAGTCCCGTGCGACACAAGCTGTGTTGACCGAAGTGGCGGATCTGTTCGCCCGCCTCGAAAAAGAGTTCGCCGAAACGAAAGCCGCGCTTTTGGCGAGAAATCACGATAATCTTTGATTCATGAGGCAGAGCCCGTCTAAAAGCATTCTTGTAATCGACGATGATGAGGCAAACCGCTTCATCGCTCGGAAGGTACTTGAGGGAGCTGGCTACGTCGTTCATGAAGCGGCGAACGCTGATGCGGGATTGGAACAGGCGCTGGCTCGCGCTCCCCATCTCATCATCCTGGATCTTGTGATGCCGGGGTCTTCGGGGTTTGACTTTCTCGCGGCGCGTATCCGGAAGGACGAGATCTCCGCTCTTCCGATAATCGTAGTGAGCAGCCTGCGCGACCGCGACTCGGTGGCGCGTGCCGTCGTAGGGGGGGCGAGCGACTATATCGTTAAACCTCTGGAGGCGCGTGTCCTTCTCCGAAAAGTTCGGAAGGCGCTGCTCGATCAGCAGTACGCTGCCTATCGGTTCCCCGAGAACGAGCTGCCCGAGGTACAAGCCGGTCTTCAAGCGACCGTGGTGATGGCCAACGAAGCCGCCTTCGTGGCGGAAACTTCCGCTCGCATTGCTCCTGGGACGTCGGTGGAAATGCAGTCGTCCTTCTTCGCGGATGTGGGTATCGGTCACGCGACTTTGAAGAAGACTATCCGTCCGGCCGTGGTGAGCGTTCCCGGACAGTACTTGAATGAGATTTCGACGATCGGGCTTTCTCCGGAAAGCATCGAGACGGTCCGTCGTGTTCTGAAGGAGGGGAAATGAGCCTCCTACGCGCTCCCAAGGCGCTGATTGTTGATGATGATGCCCTGCATGCGCGAGCTTTGTTGTTCGCGCTCGGAAAGATCGGAATTCCCGGAGAGGTGGCGCTCGACGAGGAGGAGTTCCTGAAGAAGGCGGATGAGTTTCAGCCCAACGTCTGTTTCATCGACCTGAACTTGCATGGAGCGGGGAAGGGGTTTCCGCTGATCAGCGAGATCAAGCGGCGCCTGGGGTCGCAGACCATCGTGATCGTCGCTTCGGGACTTTCCTCGCGTGCCGCGATCGCGCATGCCATGGAGATGGGGGCGAATGATTACCTAGTCAAACCACTCGATGTGCAGCACCTTGCCGCCTGTATGGCGGTCTACGCCGAGACGGACAAAATCGCGGAGCTGATGCCGCCCATGGTAAAGCTGTCGGGAGGAGGAGTCCCCGCGCAAATCTCGCTGAACCTTCGGGTGGAGGAAGTGGATGAGCTGGGACTCCGCCTGGCTGGGAAGCATCTGCTAGTGAAGGGGACCGCGATTCACCTGCAGGGTCCTTTGATCCGGGAAATCTCCGGACGGGAACATCCGATCCTGATGAGTGTCGTCTCCACCTGGATTGAGCCTTTCGGGCAGTCTTGCGGCGCCATTGCTGAGTTCGATTATCAAGATCAGGAGCTTGTGGACCATGTCCGCCAGTGGCTTAATAACCGAGGGAGAACAGAGAAATGATCCGGATCATCTTCGTGTCTTGCGTGCTGCTCATCATGGCTGCTTCGGCGTCCGCCGCCATGCCGATGGAGGCGGGACTTGGTTTCGGGTATGGAGTTAATACCGGATTTGACCAGCCGGTCACGGCTGCTGCTAGCGTCTCGAATGAGTTCACCAAGAGCGCTCCGGTGCTGAGTGGGCACTTCTACGTAGATCCGGGATGGCTTCCCAGCCTTAAGGTCGGTGGAGAGATTGGATATGCCCCGGTCTACCGTCAGGAGATCTCACAGAGTTGGGTTTATCGTGCGACAGCAAAGTATACCGCTATTCCGATCCTCGCAGCCGCGAAGTACAGCTTCTGGCGGAAGCTTTATGGTCGCCTTGGGCTTGGCGTTTCCCTTCTGAAGTCGAGCTTCAGTGTCTCCGATGCCACTCCCGGGACCGCAGCGGCGTTGAATTCCGAGTTTCAACCGGTCATGGATGCGCTGGACGGCAAGGTGAAGTTCACCGGGGCGCTCGCCGTGGGCTATTCATTCCATGTTCTGCCCGAGTTCTCGGTTGACCCGCGCTTGAACCTCAATGTGATTTTCGCCGAGGGAGGCTCGATCAAGCAGTTCCAGCCCTCCTTGAGCGCGGTGTACCACTTCTGAGTCGCT
>CAYOWB010000212.1:5150-5404 GCA_964407515.1 uncultured Bacteriovoracaceae bacterium | reverse complement strand
CTCCGACGCACCACCTCTTCCCAGTATCCAGCCAGAAATTCCCATGCGCCCGATGGTCCCGCGTTCCCATCGCCGCCGTCAAGCTCCCCTCTTTCTTCCCCCCGGATAAAAAGGTAAAGTTACCCCATGAGGCCGAACCACCCGCGGATCGCACTCGCCACCACACTCCTGGCCCTCCCGGCCTTCCTGTGCTGGACCACCAGCGCCCTGGGCGACGAGCCGCCCGCCTCCGCCACCTCCGCAACCTCCCCCCC
>CAYOWB010000212.1:374-5115 GCA_964407515.1 uncultured Bacteriovoracaceae bacterium | reverse complement strand
CCCCCCAACACCAGCCAGACGGCAACAGACACCGAGACCTCTCAAAATCAGCCTTCCAAGAAACCGAAAGGCAAACGCACTCGTGAAAAAGAAGCCGAAGGTACGCAAGCCGCAGACCGCTTTGAAGCGGACACCGTCATCAAAAGCAAGTACCACCTCAACGGCGAACCCCTGGAAGTGGATCCGGATTAGACGACCCTTCCCGCTCCCAGCCTACGTCAAAACCGCGCTTCAGAAGCTAGATGAAGCCGGCCACATCGCTTACGTCGTCGGCGGCAGCGTGCGCGATTTCCTTCTGGACCGGCCCTCGAAAGACCACGACATCGCGACCAGCGCCACGCCCGACGAGCTCGAAAAACTTTTTCCCGACGCAGTCACCGTCGGCAAAGCATTCGGCGTCCTCAAGATCCCGATCCGAACCGACGCTCCTCATCCCGAATTTCTGGAAATCGCCACCTTCCGCAAAGACCTGCACTACGAAGACCACCGGCATCCCGAAGGCGTCGAGTTCTCCGGACCCGGCGAAGACGCCGAACGCCGCGACTTCACCATCAACGCGCTTTTCTACGATCCCAAGACCGCGCGCATCCTCGACACCGTGGGCGGAATGACGGACTTGAAAGCGGGCCTCCTGAGAGCCATCGGAAATCCGAAGGAACGATTCCGCGAAGACGCCCTCAGACTCCTCAGAGCCGTTCGCTTCGCCACCTCGCTCCGATTTGAAATCGACCCTGCGACCACCGAAGCGATCAAGTCTCGTGCGCATCTCATTACAAAAGTCAGCGGCGAGCGGCTTCGAGACGAGCTGACCCTGATGTGGACCGGCCCCCACCCCTCGGGCGCCCTCCGCAAACTCTCCGAACTGAGCCTGCTCCAGCACGTTTTCCCTGAACTGGAGGCCATGAAAGGCGTGGAGCAATCGCCCATCTACCACCCCGAGGGAGACGTCTGGAAGCACACCCTGAAACTCATGGAGTCGCTCGCCATCCAGAATCCCGCTCCCCGTTCACCGGAGCTCGCGTGGGGTGCGCTCCTTCACGATGTCGGCAAGCCGGTCGCGCATCGGAAAAGTGAAGGAAAGAACTTCAACAACCACGACAAAGACGGGGCCGAGCTCGCACGCAAAATCTGTGAGCGCCTCAAGATGTCGAACTCCGAGACAGACACGATCGTGTATCTCGTCGAGAATCACATGAAGTTCAAGGACACCTTCGGAATGCGGGAATCGACACTTCAACGCTTCATCCGCCATCCCTCTTTCGAGCTCCTTCTCGCCCTGCATCGCGCGGACGCGACGGCATCAGAGGGGAATCTCGCTTTCTATGAGTTCTGCAGATCCCGTTACGAGGAAGCACGCAAACAGGCCGAGCTCGTGCCCGCTAAACTGATTACCGGCCAGGACCTGATTCAACTCGGCCTCTCCCCCGGCCCGACTTTCACCCAGATTCTCCGCACCATCGAGGATCTCGCACTCGAGAAACGGCTCTTCACCAAGGAAGAAGCACTCGAGTACGTCGTCAAACATTTCGTCAAATAAAGGAGCGCATCATGATTCAGACGAACGAACAGGAACTCGTCAAATTCAAACTCCAGGGCCATATCAAGCCCCCGCACGGATACGGGTGGGAGATTTGTCACGACAACGTCACCCGAATGCTCCCCAGCGTGGGCGGAATCACTTTGAACGTGAAGGTGGGCGATCTCGCGAACCGCTTCGCGGGCGATCACCTCGAACCGGGAGTGAGCTGCACGATGGAGCACGACTCCGCCAAGCGCAACAGCGTCACGAATGTCGCCTTTAACGCCTTCTCCTGCATCGGCAACGAGGCAGTCGTCATCACCGGCTCGGCGAAAGGCAAACGCGGACGAGTGACCGGGCATCATGGCGGCGTCGAACACGTCATCATCGACTTCGACGATGCGACGCTCGATAAGCTGACCTACGACGACAAGATCATGATCAACGCTCACGGCGCCGGACTTACCGTTCCCGGCATCGAAGACCTTCGTGTCTTCTCGCTTTCGCCGGAACTTCTCAAGAAGATCAACCCCAAGGTCGTCAACGGACGCCTGGAGTTCCCCGTGACACGCGTTATCCCGGCGGTCGTCATGGGCTCGGGGCTCGGCAGCAGCGATCCCTACAAAGGTGACTACGACATCCAGACCTCGGACCCCGAGACCGTCCGCCAGTACGGACTCGACCAGATCCGACTCGGCGATATCGTCGCCATCGCGGATCACGACAGCACGCACGGTTGGTCCTACAAGCAGGGCGCCATCTCCATCGGCGTCATTATCCATGGGGACTCGAAGATCGCGGGGCATGGCCCAGGCTGCCAGACCATCCTGACGTCCCGCTCCGGCAGTATCGCGCCGAAGATCAGCGCCAATGCCAACGTCGGCTATTATCTCAAGTTGGGTCGCTGGAGAAAAAGCTGATCGCTTTTTGACAACGCGCAGACGGTGCTCATCTTGAATCCCGTATCGGGGAATCCATAAGGAGCAACCACATGCAGCTCTCGCAAAGAAAGTGTGTCCCGTGCGAAACGGGCACTGCCCCACTGAACGACCAGGAGGCACAGCGCCTTCTTGATCTGATCCCAGGCGGCTGGACGCGCAGCACGAATGGCGGCGGACGCCTCATCCGGGAATACAAATTCAGGAACTTCGCCGAGGCACTGTCGTTCGTGAATGTCGCCGGGGAAATCTCGGAACATGAAGGACACCACCCCGATCTCCACCTCAGCTGGGGAAAAGTCGGCGTCACCCTCTGGACCCACAAAGTGAAAGGCTTGACCGAGAACGACTTCATCCTCGCAGCCAAGTTTGAAGAAGCCTACATCCGTCAGGAATGGGCCCTTTAACATGAGTCGCCTGAAAGGAAGGAAGGCCCTCGTCACGGGGGCCGCGAAGCGGATCGGCCGCGCCCTCGCGCTCGCGATCGCGGAAGAGGGCGCTGACATCGTCGTTCACTATCACCACTCGGAGGCAGAGGCTTACGCTTTGGCGGCCGAGATCCGTGGAAAAGGCGTACGCGCCTGGGTCGAGCGCGGCGACCTCAGCGATCCCCGGCAGACGCTAGAGCTCTTCCGGCGTGCGGACGATCAGGCTCTCGGACTCGACATCGTCGTCAATAGCGCCTCGATTTTCCCCAAGAGTACGATTCACACGTTCACGTCCGAGGACTTGGATCTCAATCACCGGGTGCACGCCATGGCGCCTCTGATCCTCGGAAGAGAGCTCCATAAACAAGCCCGCGCAGCCGGAAAGCGAGGAGACATCATCAACCTGCTCGATAGCCGGATACTCGATTACGACCGTGATCATGCGGCTTACCACCTCAGCAAACGGTCCCTCGCGACGTTGACCCGAATGATGGCACTCGAGTTCGCGCCCACCGTACGAGTGAACGCCGTCGCGCCAGGACTAATCCTTCCTCCCCCCGGCGAGGATGATTCGTATCTGGAGCGAATGGCCAGCACCAACCCGCTTCAGACCCACGGAAGCCCGCAGGAAGTGGCTGCCGCAGCCGTCTACCTGCTCACGAGCCAGTTCGTCTGCGGACAGATTCTGTACGTGGATGGCGGACGTCATATGAAAGGACGAGTGTATGACTGAATCACTCCCTGGAAAAATCCGAATCAGCGATTTGCAACTCCGGTGCATCATCGGAATCTATCCCGAGGAGAGGCGCGAGAAGCAGGACATCGTCATTCACGTGGAGCTCGACGCCGAACTCGGGCGTGCGGTCGAGACGGATTGTATCGACGATACGGTCGACTACAAGACTCTCAAGAAGCGGATCATCCATGAGGTGGAGCAATCCCAGTACCTACTTATAGAACGCCTCGCAGGACGCGTGAGCGAGCTATGTCTCGAAGATCCCAAGGTGAATGCCGTCAGAGTCCAGGTAGAGAAGCCCGGGGCCTTGCGGTTTGCCCGCACGGTGAGCGTGGAGATTTACCGGGCACGCGCCCGCTAAAGCGTGCCCGACTGATTCGATTGCATTACCTGCCAAAATGTACGAAAGAATAGCCCTATGAACCTGGCGAAAATCGAAGATCTGGTCCGGCAACTCCTGGTGGAACTGGGTGAAGACCCCAATCGCGAAGGACTCCAAAAAACCCCCAAGCGGGTGGCTGAAGCCTGGTCCTTTCTCACGCACGGATACCGCGCCGACCGCCAACGAGTCATCAACGACGCCATCTTCGAGTCCGGCGCGAACAACATGATCATCGTGCGTGACATCGAAGTCTACAGCATGTGCGAGCATCACATGCTGCCCTTCTTCGGTCGCTGCCACATCGGTTACATCGCGGATAAGAAGGTCCTCGGAGTAAGCAAGCTCGCCCGCATCGTGGACATGTACGCCCGCCGGCTTCAGATCCAGGAGAACCTCACCGCCCAGATCGCCAACGAGATCATGAGCACGGTCAATCCCATGGGCGTGGGTGTCGTAATGGAGTGCCGCCACCTCTGCATGATGATGCGTGGGGTATCCAAGCAGAACTCCGTCATGACGACTTCCTCCGTCCTCGGCGCGTTTCATGATGATCCTGCCACGCGGCAGGAGTTCATGAACCTACTCAAGAGCGGTAACCAGGTCTGATCCACAGCGCCGAATTCAGGGTATATTCTTTGCTCATTGAGCAGGAGTGACTCACCACCTCCTCCTCGTAACGGCCTTTCTGACCTTCTCCTTCACGCCCGTCTTCGCCGCCCCGCCCGATAATTCGGAGCG
>CAYOWB010000212.1:0-259 GCA_964407515.1 uncultured Bacteriovoracaceae bacterium | reverse complement strand
AGCTGGTCGCCATCGGAAGTCGTCTCGAGGTCGCTCCAAGCGCCCGGATCACGAGGAATCTCGTCGCGATCGGTACCGAGCTGCAAATCCGCCCCGGAGCCAAAGTAACGAGTGACCAAGTCCGTATCCATATTCCCGGATTCCGGGGCGAGAATCGCGCTCCCCAGCCGCCGACTCAAGACTCTACGGCGCCCGAACCAGCGCCGGAACAACGCCGCCTGTGGATGGCCAAAATCGGCTGGATCACCGCGATCTTCCT
>CAYOWB010000211.1:0-5501 GCA_964407515.1 uncultured Bacteriovoracaceae bacterium | reverse complement strand
CGCTGTCCGGGCCAGTGATCGGAAAGTCCGAATTCCAGGCCAGGAAGGTGGAGGATCGATACGCCCGACTCTACTTCAAGAGTGGAGGAAGCTCAGGTGCGCCGAAGCTCTCGGTGTTCACCTACGAGGATTATCACACTCAGATGCTGCACGCGGCGGACGGCCTGCGCGCCGCCGGTCTTGACCCGGAGCGGGATCGTTGCATGAACCTGTTCTTCGGAGGCGGACTTTACGGTGGATTTCCGAGCTTCTTCAGCATCCTTGAGCATCTGCGCGCGCGACAATTCCCGATGGCGGCGCACCTGGAGATTCCCTTCGTCGCCAGGACGATCGCCGATTATCGCGTGAATGTTCTCCTCGGGATGCCGTCGTACCTCATGCGCCTGTTCACCGAGGCGGGGGACATTCTAAAAAAGGCCAAGTGCGTGGAAAAGGTTTTCTTCGGCGGAGAGCACTTCAGTTCCGCCCAGCGTGAGGTTCTGCGCCGGGATTTCGGAGTGAGCCTGGTCCGCTCCGCGGTTTACGGAAGCGTGGACGCCGGTCCTCTCGGTTATCAATGCCCGTTCTGTGAAGGGGGAGTGCACCATCTCCATACGGGGCTGCAGCGATTGGAAATCCTGAAGCTGGACCGCGATGAGCCGGTCACTCCTGAAGAGGCGGGACGTCTCGTGTTCACGTCGAGGGTGCGGGAAGGACAGCAGTTGAAACGTTACGACATCGGTGACGTCGGTCGTTGGGTGGACGGCCCTTGTGCGTGCGGGCGTGCGTCGCCGCGCTTCGAGTTGCTCGGGCGTCATGGGGATGTGTTCCGAGCCGCGGGTACCTTCTTCAACTATGGAAAGATTGCGACCCTGCTTTCGGATGTCATGGGATATGCCGGCGCGGTTCAGGTGGCGCTCGAGCGGAATCCCGAGTCAGGCAAGGACATCGTCAAGGTGATGGTCGAGAAGGGCCGGCATCCCGGTTTGGACCGTCTGAAGCAGGCGTTGCTTGACGGCTATTATGACCTCATGGAATGCGTCGAAATTGAGAAGACGCTGGAGTTCGCCGTGGAGACGCTTTCCTCCGACCGGTTCGTGACGAGCCCGGCGAGCGGAAAGACCCTTCATGTGATCGACCGTAGAGGATGAAACGATGGCGCTCTACACGCTCGAAGAGCTGATTGAGTTCGCGAGAAGGCATTCCCCGTTTTACCGGGAACTCTATGCCTCGGTGGGCAAGGCTCCGCGGATCGTCGATCTTCCCGTGGTCGACCAGTCCTCATTCTGGGAAGCGAATGGCATGCACGACAATCGTGTGCTTACCGGTCCGATCGAGGACGGGATCGTGTTCAAGAGCGGCGGGACGACCGGCCAGCCTAAGTTTTCCGTGTTCAGTCAGGAGGAGTGGGACGAGTTCACGCGGGCTTTCGGCCGTGGCCTGGTCTCAGGTGGACTCGCCAAAGGCGAGCGGATCGTGAATCTGTTCTACGGCGGAAACCTGTACGCGTCATTCCTGTTCATCAACAAGTCGGTGGAGTTCGCGCGACAGGGAGTTCTTCTCCCGATGTCAGGGGCGGCGGACATTCGTGACGTCGTGAAGGTCATACGGGACTTCGGGGCGGAGGTCGTCGCCGGGGTGCCGAGTACGCTCGTGACGCTGGCGGAGCATCTTCGGCAGTCGGGGGCCGCGCTCCCTTCGTTGAAGAAGGTTCTCTATGGCGGTGAATCGTTTTACGACGATCAACGGCGTCGCTTCCTCGAGTCGTGCCCCGGGGTGAAGATCCAATCGGTCGGGTACGCGAGCGTGGACGCGGGGTTGCTCGGGTATGTCGATGCCGCATGCCAGGGAGATGAGCATCGTGCTTTCGGCGTGGAGACGGTCACGGAGATTCTTGATGACTTCGACATGCCGATTGCTGAACCAGGACAGCCTGGCCGACTGGTCGTGACGAATCTGACCCGCCGGTTGATGCCGATCATCCGCTATCCCGCGGGGGACCGTGCGGAATGGGTCGAGCCGCTGATGGCGCGGGATCGGAAGTTCCGGATTCTCGGGCGGTCGGAGGAAGCGGCACGAGTCGGGCCGGTTTCCCTGTATTACGATGACGTCCGGACGGTGCTGGAGAAGTTTGCCGGAGACATCGGCTTGAGCGGTTTTCAGATGGTCATCCGTCATGAGGGCATGAAAGATCAGCTGATCTTACGCGTCGCGGTGGCCGATCCCAAGCGGATCGGCGCCTTCGGTGACCGGATCGTCAAGGTGTTCCTTGAGAGCCGCCCCATGCTGAATGACCTTCTGGTTCAAGGGCTGGTGCACATGCCGCGCGTGGAATTCACTCGAATGGCGGCACTCGAAAAGAACCGGCGCACCGGGAAGCTGAGGCGCGTGATCGATGAGAGGTCTCATTCCTCGTAAGTCGCGTCGCTGTAGTTCTCTTGGTAAGCCTTCCGCATCCGGAAGTACATCGATGACGAGCCGAGTGAAGATGCCATGGTCAGGCCGGTGCCCACGAGTTTCATCGTGGCGGTCGGGTAGAGGCATTCGAGACCGCGCACGAGCGTGAAGCTCGAGATGGAGATGAGCGGGCTACCGATGTTCCAGGCCATGTTGAATTCGAGCCGGTCCAGCATCGCCTCTTCGGCGCTGAGTCCGTGGGTGTCCTTCACCGGCGTGATGTAGTAGAAGATCGCGTCGTAAACGGATCGACCTTCGCCGAAGACCAGCATGCGGATGTACTTCACCCAGAAGGTGCCGTCCTTCGACATCACCAAAGAGCCGACCAGGGATGAAGTCCCTGCGACGATCAGATCGGTGGGGAGATTCTTCCAATCGACTTTCTTGCTTCCGGCGCCCAAAACGTAGCCGGTCAGCGTGATCGTTTCCGTAATCCCGAGTTGACGGAGGACGTGGAGTGTATTGGCGCTTCGGCGTTGAGCGGCCGGCATGTTCTTCAGGCAGTCGCGCATTCCGGTGACATTGCGCATGACCCAGCTGTGGGCTTGCTTCTGCTGCGGAGCCGTGGCGACCGGTGCCACGGCGGGAGCTTCGGACAGAAAGCGTTCGCCGAGTTCGTCGTAGGTGGAGCGGGGAAGCTTGGGTCTGGCGAACTGGAAGGGTCTCTCCTTCAGAAGTCCCATTCCGCCCCGCCAAGCGGGATTAATGAGCAGTTCGCGTGAGGCGATCTGCTTCATCATCAGAATCTCTTCGTCGGTGAATTTACCGGAAGTACCCGGTTTCTGCTTCAAGGCGCGGTAATCATCGAGGAGGTCGCTCGCGTCAGCCAGTCTTTGTTCGAGCTCCTTTCTGACGGAAGCCATCTCGGGCGACTTCAGCCGCTGCAGAAAAGTATCGTAGTCCTTCGCCGCCGTTCCGGTGACGTGTGCTGGGCCGACGATGCGTTTGAGGATACTGACGCCTTCGGGCGTCTCGGTGAGTATGATTCGCGCGAAGAGCCGCGGGTTCGCATGCGTGAACGAGGAGTTGAGGAGCAGAGTCAGGATGCAGATTCCGAGGGTGCGGGTGAATCTCATGAGTTCCTCTTTTTGAGACATGGCTTAACAGAGGATAACGCGATGTGTCAAATCGCGATTCATGGTTTCAGGCTTTTGTTTTTGTGTGGCCTAAATTATTGTAATTTCATGGCCTTAGATTTCGTGCTCCAACCCTTCTCCAAGCTGCCCCCTGAGCGTCAAATTCAGGTGGGAGGGCGTATTGAGCGCCGGGGCTCCATGCTGGCCGTGGATTTCCTGGTATCCGGGCATGTGGCCAAGGTACTGGCCGACCCGCTCAAGCCGGTGAAAGAGCGTCAGCGGGCCGATCAACTTTGGGAGCGCACCTGTTTCGAGATGTTTTTCGCGGATCCGGCGTCGCCGGTGTATCGCGAGGTGAACGTCTCGGCTTCGGGAGACTGGAACATCTACCGGTTCACCGGGATTCGGACGGGCATGCAGCCTGAAGAGATGGCGCGAGTCCGTGATGTCACCTTGAGGCGCGAACTCGATTCGATGCGGATGACATTCGTGGTTGAGTCGAAGCTGTTCGACTCCATTTCGAAACTCGCGGTGAGTCTCAATGCCGTGATTGAGAACGCCGCTCGAGAGAAGACGTATTGGGCTTTGGTGCACACGCAATCGCGACCGGATTTTCACCGTCGTGAGGCTTTTCTTGTGACGCTTTGACAGAACGGATACTCTTTTATCATGCAGCTCGGTATCGACAGGCTGATTTCGGACGACTCCCTCAGGCAAAGACTTCATGGCAGACGCCTCGCGCTTCTCGCGCATCCGGCTTCGATGACCCGCAACCTGATGCATTCGGTGGATGCATTGATGGAGTGCGAGGATCTGAAGCTTGCGGCGGCATTCGGCCCGCAGCACGGCATGCGCGGCGACAAGCAGGACAACATGATCGAATCGGAGGATTACGTCGATCCTCTGCACGGCATTCCGGTCTACAGCCTTTATGGAAAAGTCAGGCGGCCGACCGACGCGATGCTGGATTCTTTCGACACTCTTCTGGTGGACCTGCAGGACGTCGGCTGCCGCATCTACACTTATTTGACCACTCTCCGTTACATGCTCGAAGGCTGTGCCCGCACCGGGAAGTCCGTGTGGGTGCTTGACCGTCCGAATCCCGCTGGTCGTCCGGTGGAAGGGACGCTCCTTCAGCCCGGGTGGGAAAGTTTCGTGGGCGCCGCCGCTATCCCCATGCGGCACGGACTGACCTTCGGTGAGGCCGCCAAGTGGCTCGCCTCCAATCTGCGGATCGACGTCGATCTTCAGGTGGTCGAGATGAAGGGGTATGATCCGACGCAGGGTCCCGGCTACGGCTGGCCCGTGCATGAACTGGCGTGGGTGAATCCGAGTCCGAACGCTTCCAGTCTCAATATGGCGCGCTGCTATCCCGGCACAGTGCTACTCGAAGGCACGCATCTGTCCGAAGGTCGTGGGACGACCAAGCCCCTGGAGATGGTCGGTGCGCCAGATCTAGAGATGCGCGAAATTCTGAAGTGGATGCAACAGACCGCGCCCCAGTGGATGGAAGGCTGCAAGATTCGTCCGTGCAGTTTCGAGCCGACGTTTCATAAGCACTTCGGAAAGATGTGCCACGGATTCCAGATTCACGCCGAAGCGCCGTTCTACGACCCCTTGCGTTTCCGGCCCTACCGCCTGATCGCGTTGTGGTTCAAAGCCATTCGTACCGTTCATCCGAACTATCAGATCTGGCGGTCGTTCCCGTATGAGTACGAGTCCGAACGTCTCGCCATCGACCTGATCAACGGCGGAGGCGGACTCCGCGCTTGGGTGGACAATCAGTCCTCGACCGTCGGACACTTCGATAACATCCTGCGGGCCGACGAGGCACTCTGGGAAGAAAGCCGCCGGCCCTTCCTGCTCTACTAGTGCGGACTCCGTGGCTTCGTTGGCGAAGGATGTAGTTGCCTCCGCCAGCGAAGGTAGGGCTCACTTCCGCCAGCGAAGGTAGGGCTCACTTCCGCCAGCGAAGGTAGGGCTCACTTC
>CAYOWB010000210.1:0-5513 GCA_964407515.1 uncultured Bacteriovoracaceae bacterium | reverse complement strand
CTTCCTGAGTGGCGAAAGGTTCGTCGCCCCTGTCGCGCTACAGGCTGGACTGGTGCATGAGGTCGTGGCCGATGCGGACGCTCTTGCTCAGGCGGTTGAGCGCACGGTCTCGGCGATGCTGAAGGCTGGGCCCGTTGCTCTTGCGACGGCGAAGCGCATGATCCTTGATCTCGCCTGGCCGGAAATGCGCAACCGGCTGCCCGACTACATCGACTACTCGTCGCGTATTCTCGCGGAGTTGCGAGTTTCGAATGAAGGACAGGAAGCGTCCGCCCGCGTGGCTCGCGAGCGATCGTGGTCGTGACTTGAATCGATAAACGGGGTTTTACCGATGGCGGTGAGGGCGGCTTCTTTCGACAAACTGCTCGTCGCGAATCGTTCGGAGATCGCTTGCCGCGTTTTCCAGGCGTGCCGCGAACTCGGCATTCGCACGGTGGGGATTTACGCCCCCGGCGACGAAGACGCCCGCCATGTCACTTACGCCGACGAAATTCAGCCGGTTGCCAGCTATCTCAGCATCCCTGAAATCCTGGAGGCCGCGAACCGCAGCGGCGCCACTCTCATTCACCCCGGGTATGGATTCCTTTCCGAGCGTCCAGAGTTCGCGCGCGCGGTTGAAGAAGCGGGAATGATCTTCGTCGGTCCGTGCGCGGAAACAATGGAGCTCTTGGGTGGGAAGATCGCCGCGAAGGAACTCGCGGATCGCGCGCAAGTGCCGACGTTGCCCTGGGCTCGCGTGCAGTGGGATGGCCAAACGGCCGGACCCGAGCTCGCTGAAGCGGCCCGTTGGATGGGATATCCCGTGCTGCTCAAAGCGTCCGCGGGGGGCGGCGGTCGAGGCATGCGTCGGGTGAACTGCGAGGCCGAACTGCAGGACGCGGCAAGCGCCGCGAGCGCCGAGGCCAAGGCCGCGTTCGGCGATGGCGCGCTTCTCGTCGAGAAGCTCGTTGAAAAGCCGCGCCACATTGAAGTTCAGGTTTTCGGGGATGGAGAAGGCGGGGTAGTTCACTATTTCGAGCGTGAATGTTCGCTTCAGCGCCGGTACCAGAAGATTTGGGAAGAAGCCCCCGCGCCGCGGCTTTCTGAGGAACTTCGTCAGGCGATCCTGGCTTCCGCGCAGCGTCTCGCGTCTCTCGCGAAGTACCGGGGCGCCGGGACCGTGGAGTTCCTGCTGGATGGAGATCGTGCGTTCTACTTCTTGGAGATGAATACCCGTCTTCAGGTTGAGCATCCGGTTTCTGAAATGATTACGGGATGCGATCTCGTCCGCGCGCAGATTCAGTGCGCGATCGCCTGGGCCGAAGGCAAGAGCGCATTGCCCGAAGTCGGCGGACGCAGTGGCCATGCCATCGAAGTCAGGTTGTATGCCGAGGACCCGGCCAATGGTTTCATCCCCTCGGTCGGGAAGATCGATCGCTTGCGCTGGCCGACCGGCGCCGGGATCCGCGTGGAGAGTGGAATTGAGGAAGGACAGCGGATCGGCGTGAACTACGACGCGATGCTGGCCAAGATCATCGTGCATGGGCAGGACCGCGTTCATGCGATCAGCCGGCTGCGCTTCGCGCTCGGCGAAACGATCGTCTTCGGTGTTCAGACCAATCAAGCATATCTGCGGGCCCTGTGTGATGACCCGAGGGTCCGTGAAGGAAGCGTGCACACCGGCTTCCTGGCGGAGACTCCGCTTCGTTTGGAGCCTTCCGACCTCGCCGTTGCATTGATCGGGTCTCTTAAGAAAGACATCGGACCGGTGGCGAAGCCTGTCGCATCGCCGTGGATCGGAAAGGGGCTTTATGGCTGAGCCCTGGAAGGTCGAGTATCGCCCGGGCGGGTGGGTCATCGCCGAGCGGGTCTGCAGTGATGGAGCGATCGAACGTCATCGCTTTGCTGTGAATGAGTCGCGTGGCATCACGAGTGCGAATGTCGAAGGTGTCCTGTATCGCATCGAGCATCGCGACACGGCCACATCTGCTTCCGGCGTAACCGAAGCGACATCCTCCGGACCGGTTTTGGCTGATTCCGCGGCCTTTTCGGCCGAGTTCCCGGGGCGCCTGAAGAAGGTCCTGGTTGCCGAAGGGGACCAGGTTCACAAAGGGGACTCTCTCTTCGTTCTTGAAGCGATGAAGATGGAGTTCGACATCAAGTCGCCCGTATCGGGCCGTATCGCAAAGCTTCACGTCACTGTCGGCCAGAATATGAATCCAGGCGACCGCTTCTTGGACTGGGGCGTTCACTAAGACGCATCCCACAATTCGGCTCCCCGTGTGCCTCTGGAATGAAAATCGCATTCTTCGCTCCACCAAACCTGGCCCGGATGGAGGGGCAGCATGGACGGGAATACATTGCAGAAGATCAGAGACGAACTCCTGAAGCGACGGCGCCAGATCGTGCTTGGAACATCGATCGAAAGAAAGATGGGCTCGGCTGAGATGGGAACCGAACAGGCGGAAATCATCGATCTCGCCCAAGCGCAGGAAGAAACGGATCGCGAAGCATCGCTGGCAGAGCAGGAGCGGCGCGAGTTGATGAACATCGATCGCGCCTTGGCTCGAATGGCGACAGGAACGTACGGTTTCTGTGAAGAGTGCAACGAGGAGATTCCGGCGAAGCGGTTGATCGCGATTCCGCACGCGAGGCTCTGCGCCCGCTGTCAGACACTGGAAGAAAAGCACCAGGGGCGGATGCGTGGCACACAGGTTCGTGGCACCGGTGTTGCTCTCTAAAGCCGCTTCGGAGGACTCACTATGGCCGAGTACATGGGGCAGTTGAGAAATGTGAAAGACGAAGCGAACGAAGCGGTGGATCGCGTGAAGTCCGAGGTTCAGGACTTCGTGGAATTCGTGGATGTGAGACGATCGATTGGGAAGATCGAACAGTACGGCAAAGAGAATCCGCTGGCGCTGGCAGTGGCCTCTCTGGCCGTTGGCCTGGCGGCAGGCGCGTTCATGCGGATGCGCATGGGCCGGGACTGAGGGCTTGGTCTCCTGAATCGTGCAGTATGCATCGTGTTTTCCGCACGGAAATCCCTTCGGGCGAGTAGGTGCAGACCGCTAAGTCATTGATAATTCTAAAGACGGGCAGCGGTATGCCCCTTGCGTTAAGACTCCCCCAAGCCGAGGTGGATTGTTCGGTCGGGGGGAGTCTAATCCAATGGTCCAGGTGGCCGCAGCCAAGTTCGCACGCTTACTGCTCCTGCTGGTTGTCGGTTTCGCGATCGTATTGATCGGGAACGAAGCAGCGGATGAACTCAGGCGTTCGCCCAAGAAGGGGCGACTCGTCGCCACCATCGTGCGCGAGCAGTTTTCTCGGATGGGGCGGCTGCCAGCCGCTGATCACATCCTCATTCAGGAGAAATCCTGGCCTGCGGATTTTCCTGTGCTGCGGAATTGGCTGATACATCAAGTCGTCCGAGGTGAGAGCCCGCAGAAGATCGCCAGTCGTCTGACTCAGATGGCAGCGGGTAAGGATTTGTCGCCCACGCTCAGGATCACCATCGACCGCTGGAGGCGAAGTCTCAATCAATGGGCTTCGGGAGGATCGGTGCCCCGCGCAGAGCTGCTTGCCGAGGGTCGTCGACGCTATCTTGAAGCATCGGGGTACGAAAAAGTCGAACGGGCGTTCGATGCGACGGTGCTGTACCTCTGGTCTGTCCGGTTGCTGTCTCAGTACATTGAAACTGATTCTGAAGGACTGGGGATCGCGGAAGCGACCTACTTGCTCGGCGTGATTGACATCCGGTTGAAGCGCCTGGCGAACATGGAGACGCGCGGTGACCGGCTCCTACTTCTGTGTCAGGAGCTGTTTCCTGACTCGGTCTGGGCAGAAAAAGCGGAAACGCTCTGGCGGAGTGAGTCGGGCCATGATGTCTAATGCGCAACGACTTCTGCAGCTGCCTCGGATGGCTCGATGGTTCAGCCAGTGGCGACGTCCGGCCACCTCACTGAAGTTTCGGTTAGCAGTCCTGTTTTCCGTGCTTGTCGTCATGGCCGTAGGTATGACGGCCGCCATTCTCTACTGGCAACATGTCATTGGCGCTAGCGGAGCGCGACATGCCGCCGAGCGATTGATCAGAATCGAGAATTCCTCCCGTCTGCGTGAGGCGATGATCGAGACCTTTCATGCGGCAGGTGAGGGTCCGTTGGCCCCTGAACAAACGTATCGTTTTAGAAATGCGCTCTTCGAGTACCGGCGTCTGGCTGTGAGCGCCGGGTATGATGAGATCCACATCGAACAGGTTCAACAGGCGTTTGAGCAGTACATCGCCATCGCAAGTCAGCCTCGCGTGATTCAGGATAAGGTTCGCCTTGGCGCGGCGGCGGACGAACTGGCTGCCAGCTTGGGAAGCTTAGTGGAGTTCCACTTTCTATCGGGCAATCGGGAAATCGACGAATTCCAGATGCTCCAGAAGCGTTCGTTGATTTACTCGGTGATCGGAATCGCGCTGTTCATTCTGATTCTCTCGTACGCCGCTATAAACATGATCGCCCTGCTGACGCGACCGCTGTCGGAGTTCACTCAGTTCGTCGATACGCTGAAGATCGAGGAGGACATTCCCGCGCGGATGCCCAGCTTCGGTAAAGATGTTTCCGA
The DNA here is from genome assembly GCA_964407515.1 of uncultured Bacteriovoracaceae bacterium. Lineage (GTDB taxonomy): Bacteria > Bdellovibrionota > UBA1018 > UBA1018 > UBA1018 > CAYOWB01. The sequence goes on along the minus strand of CAYOWB010000210.1, from coordinate 926 downwards.
GATCTCATTGCTTGCCGCCGCCTTTGATCGATTGCTGCAGCGTTTGCGAGGCTACCGGGCATTGAACATCAGGCGCTTGCTCGTGGAGAAACGCCGTTCGGACATTATATCGGCTTCAATTCTTGACGGGATCTTTCTTATTCGAGGCGACGAGCTGGTTCATACGAATCCGGTGGCAAGACGAATCCTCGGGCTGCGCCAGGATGAGTCTTCGAAGGGGTTGAAGGTACAGCGGGATGCGGACAATCCGGCGATTGCTGCGATCGCGGCCTCGCTCTCGCGGACGATTCCTCTGGAGTTCGCCATCGAGCACGAAGACGGGCGCAAGGGCTATTACCTCCTGCAGGCACAATCCATCACCGAGGAGGTCGTCGAGCGGGTGGCGAATACGTTCGAGGCGCCGGTCGGCGCGTTGATGGATCAGTGGGGCGCGAATACCCTTGTCATCGCGCGTGACGTGACGATCGTGAAAGAGAGCCAGGAGGCAAAGAGTCATTTCATGGCAGTGCTTTCGCACGAGATCAAGACGCCTGTGACCAGCCTGACCATGGCGACACGACTCCTGAAGAAGTCGGTCGAGCAGATCCCGAACGAGAATCATCGGGCGCTTATCAATACCTGCGCCGACGATGTGGATCGTCTCAGAAAGTTGATTGAAAGCCTCTTGTCCGCCTCCTGTTTCGATATTCTGACGCAGGGCCTGGAGCTGCAGAGCGTGGATATCTGTCGATTGTTGAAGCAGTCGATTCAGCACTTCCAGCCTCAGGCTTTCGAACGTGGCGTCGAGCTGACTGCGCGCATCGAGTCGGTGTCGCCGCCATTGCTGGTCCCAATGGATGCGGCGAAGATCTCGTGGGCTATATCGAACCTATTGACCAATGCGCTTCGGCATACTTCAAAAGGCGGCAGAGTGTCGGCTGGTCTGG
>CAYOWB010000209.1:0-5540 GCA_964407515.1 uncultured Bacteriovoracaceae bacterium | reverse complement strand
GAGCGGTTTGGCCCGGGAGGGGTGTTTGCCAACGTACTGAAGGAGCGTGGTGATGGGAGCGTGCTTGGCGGGGATCAGGACCAACGCTATGTCTATTTCAACTTCGAGCGGCTTCAGAACGCGGCCAACGAGGACTTTGCCCAGGCCGTGATGGCCTCGGTCATCGCGGCGACCAACATGGAGGTACTGCGAGCCGGGGACGCTCGGCGCGGAGGGAAACACCGGGTCGTGTTCTTTGCCGACGAGACACCCTTCTTTATTCAAAGAAACGGACGCTTCTTTAAGCTCACGACCGCGAATTTCCGAAAGTTCGGGCACGCAACCATCCTGATCGCTCAGACCACCAAGGATTTCGAGCTAGCGCGAGAAGACGGCCAGCCTGACCTGGGTATCCTGATCAATAGCCCAATTCGTTTTTTCTACGAGGTAGACGACGACCCCGAGGTCTTTAGCAAGAAGTTTGGCCTATCGGCTCGCCAGATTGCCGAGATTCAGGGGCTCGGCCGGTCGAGCGAGTACCGAGAGGTTTTCCTACAGGACGAACTCGGCGGTCGGGTGCTTCGCGTGGCGATGACTGCGGAAGAATACTGGCGTGTAACGAGTTCTCGGGCGGACAACGAGCGCCTGACGGCGCTTTTGAATGCGGTGCCGGGACTTCGGCTTGAGGAGGCGATCCGATGCTTGGCGCGCTCGTGAGCTTACTCCTCTTTGCACCATCTGCCCTGGCATTTGACCCCTTTACGGTCCTAGCTACGGCGAGCGCAGTCGGAAGTGCTGCTTCGAGTGTGATTGAACATGCATCGAACGGAAAAGCGGCGGCCGATGGGCGTGAGTTCTTCTCAGCACTGGGAGAGCTGAGCGACGAGATCGTTCCCGAAGGTACGGAGAACGACCCGGGCGGGATGGCCAAGAAGATCGCCGCCATCGAGCGGGCCGCTCGGGAGGCGGGTTACACCAAAGAAGAGATCGACTCGCTTCTGGAAGATGCCCGGCAATCCAACCAGAACGCAGCTCGAACGCTAAGACTCTTGTCGCGGTCCATCCGCTTCGGGAAGCGCATGGCGCTCATGACTGGCCTAACGGCCAAAGATAAGGCGGCCCATGCGGTCTCCGTCACGAACCTTCAGGGTTCCGAACAGGAACGAAAGATCCTCACCGACATTTACGGCGAACTCGTCAACCAACGACTCGATGAGAAGAAAAGACAGATCGAAGAGCAGAAACGCCATCAGGAGGAGTACCAAAAGCTCAGGCTCTTTGTTCTTGCGCTTGCACCCTCGGGCAATGTGGCGCTCTTTCCGGTCGATAGCTCGGTCATCCAGAAGGCCATCGACGTTTACCGGGCCTATGCCTGGATTCTCTTGGTGCTTGTCGGCTCGATCTTCATGATTCGAGTCGTCTACTACCAGATGAGCTTTGCCGGATCCGAGCGTTATGCCGATCTCCTGCGGGACGTGTTCGCCTGCTACTTTCTCGTGATCGCGTTCCCGTATGTCTATTCGTACATGGCTGAGTGTGCGGCGGCACTTTCGCTGAAGCTCAGCGAACTTCTCCATGTCACCGGAATGAAGATCCCAGAACTCCTCAAGGTCGATCAAGCGAAGTCATTCTGGTGGCTTCGGTGGGAAGTGATCCAGCTCGTCCTTTACGTTGCCGTCTACTTTGTCTTCAACCTCGTCCTCGCCATCCTCATCGCGTGCGGTCCGATCGTGATCCTGATGGGCACGATGATGAACTTCACGTTCTCGCTGACCGCGTACCTAACTTTGCTCGTCCTCGTGTGGCTGTGGCCCGCGTTCTGGAATGTGCTCGGATACTTCAAGGGGGTTCTGTGGGCCGGAAAAGCGTTCTCCTTGGATGGGATCGGTTCGACGATCGCATCCCTGGTGCTTTACGGATTTCAGCTCGTCTCGCCGGTGGCCATTGGAATGGTCTTGAAGAATACGCCGGTCGGGCAGGCTGCCTCCAAGGCTGCGTCCAACGTCGGAGCGCGTGCCAGTCGCTGGACCGGACTGGGCAACGCACCCCGTACTGAGGGTCCACTCCAGCCTTTGCAAACTCCAAAAGGAGGAAGCTCTGGCGGTTCCGCCAAGGGCCACGCCTCATCGTCAAAACTCTTTGCCGCCCGCCGCCAACAATCCCGCGCGGGCATTCTGACCGGAAGGAGTCAATACGACCTATGATTCGAACCCTATTCTCTTCAGTACCTCTTACCCCGTTCGTCAGGTTTCAGTTCTTGGGACGACTGGTGACCGTTCTCGTCGCAGTATGGGCAATCACCGCCTCTATCTGGGCTTATCGAAGTATCCCCAGGGTAATCCTGATCGGACTCGACGAGACCGGAACTCGAGTCATCACGACAGTGGATGATCCCATCATTGCTAGGGAACGAGTGAACTTCGTCCGCGAGTTCCTGCGCGGTTACTACGTTTACGACTCCGCATCTTACCCAGAGCACATCAGCCAGGTTGGCTCATTTATGTCAGACAAGCTCTGGAAGGAGAAAGAAAGCGGGTTTCAAGGCATCGCCAAGCAGATGAAGGAGCGTCCCCTATCCCAAGACGCGCACCTCCTCGATCTACGCAAGGTCTCCGAAAGTGAATTCGAGGCCGATCTCGCGATCTCCATTCGATCCAGACTTCAGGAGCGTGCCGTTCGGTACCGTGTCGCGGTTCAAATCGCGCCGAGGAAACGGAATACCGAAAACCCTTATCCGTTGGAGGTAACGAGTGTTCACGAAACTGAGATTCGTTAAGCTACCGGGCCGACCGAGCATGCGGCTCGTTAGCGTGGCAGTTTGCTTTCTGCTGGTATCCGAATTCGCCCATGCGGCACCTGCACGCATCAGCTCGGGCCTCGTCAATCTCGGCGAGGTCCACAAGATCTATCTCGCCCAAGGACTCGCCTCGATCATCCAGCTTCCATACCCGATCACAGAGGCGAAAGTCGGAAGCCCTGACGACGTTCAGGTTCAGATTTCTAAAACGCTACCGTCGGAGCTGACACTCGTACTTCGGCGAGCAGGAGCGCAGCCAACCAACCTCATCGCCCGATGCGGGAGCCGCACCTTTGTCTTTGACCTGATTCCGTCACGTAAAACGCACCAGGATCTTGTCCGGATCTCGGGGAGCTACGGAGCCCCGGAGATGAGCGACATGGGAGCCGTGCTCATTGACTCAAGTTCTACCCCGGCAACGAAGAGAAAGGAGGCTCGGCCATGAGGAAGCTCACCATCCCCGTCGTTGCCACCGTGTTTCTCTCCCCTGCCGCATGGAGCGCGACGTCCCATCTTTCTCCCGAGAGCGGAGCCAGCGTGTGCCCGGCCGGAGAGGATTGCGCAGGGGACCAGCCGAGGGGGCGGGCTGGACTTGCGGATGCGGCACCGCCCACCGGCTTAAAAGCGGATCCAATGCAGATGCCCAAGAGTCGTCGAAAGCCCGGCGACGCTGGCGGAAATCTACCCGAATACCTATCCGGCTCTCGCCACGTATCCACGGAGGGCGTCGCCATACTGACTCCCGAGAAAGTCAGCGGAGCACCTCTTCCGGGACTCCGCGGGGGCGACATCCTGCAAGCGGAACTAGAGCAATCCATCAAGGCCAGTCCCTCCGTGCCGACGCCCATCCGAGCGCGAGTCACGGCTGGTCGATTCCGCGGTGCCTTCCTCCTCGGAGTCGCAACACTCGACCGGGAGCTCAAGCGCGTCCTCCTGACCTTCGAAAGACTACGACTTCGAGGTAGCGAGGGCACCTATCAGCTTCGTGCAACGGGCCTCGCACCGAGTGGACAAGTCGGAATTGAAGGCAGACATCACACGGACGAAGGCGGCTACTATCTCGCCGAACTCGGAGCCGCGACGGCAGCAGGATTCGTCGATGCGACTACGAATCGGAGCGCCTCTCGGTTCGGAACTTTCCAGACGGAACCCAGCGTCGCGAACGCCGCAAAACAAGGTGCCGTGCAGGCACTCTCCAAGAGCACGGAGCGCTTTGCAGAGCGGGCGCGGTCCGCGCCTGAGTACACGGAAGTGGAGGGCGGGCGTCCGATTCAAATCATCGTCGAAAGCGATCCACGGGAGGCAGAAGGACAATGAACTTCGCAACAATTCACACGGCTTTCGATAGTACATACGCCAGTACACGAGGGGGTACATGGGCATGTACCCCCTCGTGTACCACCCCGGCCCGCGAATCGTCCAAGATGTCGCCCAGTTTTGGCCCCTCCGATTTACGACCGGCAGGAGACCCCGCACCCCCAACGTGGTTGTGTATGCGGGGTCTTCTGCCTATCTCCGGTGGCCTGAAACAGTGGGCTATCTGGCAATTCGCGGGCGGGGGTGGAGAGACAGTTCTTCTATTCTACTTCCAGAGGAAGATCCCCCGAGCTGCCCCCCATAGGATTAGGAACTAATCCTATGTCGCCGCCATCTCCCTCTGGACTCCCACTCCCCCAGAAAAGCGAACTACCGAGGAGCCGGTCATGATCATTCTTCAACCACGCGACAGGACGATCTTGCGTCTCTGCTACGAGCAGCAGTTCCTGCTGATTGAACAGATTCAGCGATTCCTGTTCCTCGGAACGGACCGCCAGAACAGCGTCAGGCGCTGCCAACAACTTGAGCGTTTTGGTTATATCCGAAGCATCGTGGAACCAACCCTAGACGGCAAGCGACTCATCCGTCTGACGGACCTTGGACGTCGAATCATCGAGAAGGACCTCGTTATCGAAGTCCCACAGGTGAACAAACCCGATGTCCGCACTCTGCATCACGACGCGGCGGTGACGACAGTCCGGCTCCGCCTTCAGGAGCTTTGGACCGGGAGCTGGCTCCCCGAGCGTGCGATCAAGCGGCAGGACTTTCCCCAGATCCCGGATGGGCTGTTTATCTTTCCGAGTGGAAAGAAGGTCGCCGTCGAAGTTGAAAACTCAATCAAAGGGCGCTCTCGCCTCCTGGCCCTACTGGAACGCTGGCGGCGAGTCGATGTGAAGCTCGTTCTTTACGTCGCGACGGTCGACAATATCTTCTCGCACCTCAAACGATGTCTCGCAGACGGCCCGCGAACCGTTCCACTTTCTCTCATCCACTACCAACGCCTCCTTGCCTCCGATCCGTCCGTATGGACGCCGGACAAAGAGGTCGAGGTCTTCGCTCGAAAGGAGTATTAACGAATGCTGACCCATCAATACCAGCCCTGGTATACGCAAGTATCAAGTCTTTCCGATTGGCAGTGGTACTGCATCCTGGCCGCAGTCGGAGTCCTTGCCCTGCTCTCGGTGATCCGACCGCAGTTTTTTTGGCTTCTCATCAAAAGCAGCGTTCGACGAATCGGCCGATACCTGACCCAGGCGGTCCTGGCCGAGAAATCGGCTGACAAAGGAATCGAAATCGCGGGCGAGTTCATTCCCGACGACGCAAGGCTTCGTCATACGCATATCGTCGGCGCCTCAGGATGCGGCAAGACGGTCCTCTTGGAACAACTGATCTACGAGGATCTTGCCCGAGGTCACGGGGCACTGATCATTGACCCCAAGGGGGATCG
>CAYOWB010000208.1:5186-5635 GCA_964407515.1 uncultured Bacteriovoracaceae bacterium | reverse complement strand
AGCAGCCGGAACTTTCTAGGCCTTTAAACCGTCCAATCTACCGCCCGCACTCCACTTCTTCGGCGGATAGTGAGTTAACCCGCGATACTTCGCCAGCGAAGCCGGGTTGTGAAAGTGCTGAACCAGCTTCGCCAGCGAAGCCAGGTCCGAAGGAAACGCTGGCCACTTCGCCAGCGAAGTCCCGTTCCCAGAGCCAGGCCACGGAGCTTCTGGACTTCAACCCGCTTGCCATGCTGGCTTTCGATGGAAGCCCGCTCCCAGAAGTTCCGCCGGAGTTTGATATTCCGGAATCACGATACATCCCAGCCAAAACCAGGCGGGCCACTTTTCGGCGGGACGGCGCCTGCACCTATGAAGATCCGCAGACTGGAAAGGTTTGCGGCGCGACGTACGGACTTCAGCTTGAGCATAATAAGCCCTTCGCGCACGGCGGGAGTCATGATCCGTCG
>CAYOWB010000208.1:0-5121 GCA_964407515.1 uncultured Bacteriovoracaceae bacterium | reverse complement strand
AACAATCGGAGCCGGCAGGTAGGGACTTATAGAGCCGTGACGCCGTAGGTGTGCGCGCTGGCAATGTGCTCATGCCCTCGCCACAGGTAGAGACACGCTGAAGATGGGCAGGTGAGAGCGATTTCAAGCGTCCGACTCAGAGCGAAGTCCTACAAGCAAAAGGACACTCAAGCTCAGCCAGACGCATGCGCGCGGAAACAGCCCTAGGGCCCAATCCGCAAGCTTAACCCCTAGGCCCAGGCTCAGCCCCGAAACTCAGCCCAACCCCGCCGCCGCCGCAATGACCGCGAAATCCCAAAGCGACGCGCTGGCCAGCAGCCGTCACGACCGCTCGGGCTTGCAGGTCCCGCGAATCGTAATCCGCGGCGCGGCTGGATTGTAGAAGTCCGACGACTGAAGGTCACGGCCCCACTTCTTCAGGGTGTCGACCACGAGCTCGCGGAGAATGAACTTCTTCTCCCACAGCACGGTGACCTGACTCGCCGAAAGCCCGAGGCGATCGAATCCGCCTCCGCCGCTCGCCAGGTAATCACTGGTGACGAGCGTGTAGACCTTCGCCGGATCAAGAGAGCGGCCTCCGACCGTCACGCGAACGACGTTGCAGTCCTTCGTCTCGAACGCGACACCCGCCCAGACGTAGCCCATGGTGGAGGCGACAAGTCCTGCCTCGATCGCCTTCTGGAGCTGTTCCCCGGTGACCTTCAGAACGGCCAAGCGGTTGTCGAAGGGAAACACCTCGAAGATGTGATTGTAAACCAACGGCCCCGCGGGAAGATCGGTACGAATGCCGCCGTTGTTAGTGATCGCCACGTCGGCGCCAGGAACCGCTTCGAGCATGATGTCAGTCATCATGTTGCCGAGGGGAGATTCCGGACTCGGGCTGCGCAGGATCGGGGCCAGCGTCTTCACGCCGAGGGGCGCGTTTTGGATTGCGGCGACGTGGTCCAGGTACGGCTTCAGGATTCGCTGCAGCCAAAGGTCCGGGGTTACCGTCTCGCCCAAGAAGGTCGCCGGGAATACCGGGCCCGAGCTCTTCTTGGCATCGTTTAGAGAACAGGAATCGAAACCGGCCTCGTTCTTCACGACCGTTCCGCAGACGGGCATGAAACCCGCGACCTGCGCTTGGGGACGTCCACCCTCCAGGCTGACATCTGCCCAGCCGATTTGGGATCCCTTCGCATAGGTCTGCATCACGACAGTTCCGCCGATCCGTTTAGCGACGCCCTTGTGGCTGTCGCCACCGAACACGACGTCGACCAGGCCGGCGGGAATGGCGCGGACCAGTTCGAACAGTTCGCTGTTCTGCTCGCACGAGCTCAGGTCGTCCTGATTCGCGCGCTTGTTGTCACGGCAGCCACCACCACCATGGTAGGCGAGGACCACGACATCGACCGCTTCCTTCTCGCGCAGGCGGCGGCCGTCGGCCGTCACGGCGGGGGCTACATCAATAAACTTCAGTCCGACGAGATTGGCGCGAACGGTGGTGTTCACCGTGTTTGGAGTCGTGGCGCCGATGATGCCGATGCGTACGCCGTTGCGTACGACGACGCGTGAAGCCTTCAGCCATGAGGGGATCTTTCCGGTGCTTTCTTCGACGGTATTGACCGATAGGAAGGGGAACTGGGCTTCCGCGATACGGGCCTTAATGGCACCGCGCGGGTCATCCGATGCCGTCATCGGAATGGAGTTTTCGCCCACCGGGCCATAATCGAAGTCATGGTTGCCGAGCGCGGCGGCCGCGAGGCTGACATGGTGGTAGAAGCTGACGACCGGCTTGCCTTCATAGGTGTTCGAGACCAGCGTGCCCTGGAAAAGATCGCCCGCATCGATGACGACCACTGTTCCCTTGTACTTGTGTCTCAGGATATTGAGGTAGCTCGAGATATACTGCGCGCCGCCGGCATGCACTTTCTGTCCTGTGGCGGTGATGTGAGCTTCCGATTCGAGCGCTCCGTGGAGGTCGGTGAATCCGACAATCGCCACGCGGTTGGCCTTAGGGGCCGCCGCTAGAGAAGACCAGCCCTGAAGGGCCGCCACTAACACCACGAAGAAGGTCATCAGACGCATACCGGGGTCGCTCCTTTTGCTCCGGGATATGCCGCAAGTCTTCGCCGGAGCCTAGAATTTTCGCCGGTTTAGCGCGATAAGTGCGGCGAGTCAATCTTGGATCTGGTTATCCGCCACCCTGAAAATCCTAGCCAGTCTAATGACTTAGAGGATCTTCGCTCTCACGCCTTCCTGCTGCAGGAATTTTTGAATCGCCGGGGGATCCAGCACGAGGGGCTCCAGCGTTGCCGTGAGGCAATTCGGGCAACGGGGTTCGTCGGCCAGGGGCCCGGGCAGAAATAGCGTGCTGATGATGAGAGCGGCAAAGAGGCTCACTCTTCAGCGGATCGGAATTTAGCCAGGGCGGCTTCATGTCATGATCTTGACGGCAGGCCGCGCGGCAAGTCCTTGCAGGTCCCGAGTCGCCGAAGCAGAGCGTATCTTCTTCTCGTTTTTCTTTTTTTTCGCCTTACGCTGGAAGTGAGGCGTTCGCTTCCGGTTATAGAAAGGAAAAATACCGATGAGACTTCTTCCTCTGGTTTTGATGGTGGCCCTGGGTTCAGCTTCTGTCGCGCAGGCGGGAGCGGTGGATTACAGCTTCTGCAAGAAGTACCTGTCTGAGGATGTCGCTTACGCGAGTCTCATGACCTTGGATGACCAGGGACAACTCGTGGTGAATTCCAGGGATCGGGCGTTCAAACGTTTGGAGACGAAGGGGAATGTGCAAACGGTTGTATTTCAGAATTCTTACCCCGCCTTCGGTTCTCCGAATCAATGGATGGAGTCGGAGACCCGGATCGTCGCTACCCGGGACGCGGACGGAAGAGTTGTTTCGTTGGTCCATTCGCAGAAGGGATCGCGATTGGGTGGAGAATCGGGTCTGGAATTCGGGGTGCAACAGGGAACCTGTGTTCCGAATGAACGGTGGATGGGAGGACAACGTGGTCGGCAGGTCCAGATGAATCTGGGGCTTTGTCGCGAGATCGAGGTGCTTCGGCGCAACACTCCCAACGTGCAGTCTTGTGATCGCTACCAGAGTGAGCTGAGTCGCCTGATCTACTCCTATGCCGAAAAGTACGACAGGAGTGGATCTGGGAAGACGCTGGTCGGATTCAATGCTGGGGCTACCAAGAATGGGGGAGTTAACTTGGCTCTGGATGTGACGAGTTACTGGGTGACTCAGTGTCGAGATCTATTTACTCCTGGCTCGGCATTGCAGGCCCTCGTGAAGAATGACCGGCTGTGGGAGACTCCGGCCGTGCAGTCAAATCCGACGGCCAAGGGCGCTACGGCCATGCCCGCCAGGTAGACGCGCGAAGGCCGGAGCCTGTACGCCGAGGGGATCTACAAAAGTCCCCCACGTGAACGCGACGATGAACCGTGCCCGAGAGGGGGCTCGTTCTCGATGAACAGGGCCAAGCCGAGTGCCGGGAGGGGCCCCTTGCTCCCCAGGAACGAGGCTAGAAGATCTTTACCTTCACGCCTTCCTGCTGCAGGAACTTCTGAATCGCCGGGGGATCCAGTGGTTCCAGTCTCCACAACAGGCGGTAGAGCAGGTCGAGGGTCTTTTTGCCCTCGGGGGAGTCGACCTTCTCGGTGACTTTACGCACATCGCCGGTAACGGCGATCAGGTTGTCGATCAGTTTCGAGAGGTCGGTCTTGAAGAACTTGCTGCGGTCGACGTACTCGAGCGTGCGATTCAGGTTGCCGCTCAGCTTATAGAGCAGCTCGATGGAGCGCGTGATGTCGCCCTTGTTCTCGTCGATGATGTCCTTGATCTTCCCGGCCAGATCGAAGCTCTGTGAGATGAGCTGGTCGATACGCGGCGGATCGACGCCCGCGACGACGTCGCCGGGCTGGATACGCGCGGCGCCCACGGTTCCGGGAGTGATTTCGATGTAACGGTCGCCGATGATACCGGCGAGGTTGATGTAGAAACGGCTGTCCTTGCGCACGCCGACGGCGGCGTCACGACGCACGGAAATCTTCAGGCGCAGGGGAGTGATGGACTTCGACTTGTCCAACGACTCGTTGGCGCTTCCGGGTTCCTTGAGTGCGACGTCGTTTCCGTCCACGGGAACGAAGAAGTCGATGCTCTCCACTTTGCCGACCTTGATGCCTGACACGCGTACGGGCGAACCGACTTCGATGCCACCGGCGAAGTTATAGGTGACGTAGAATTCGATCGTCTTTTTGAACGGACTTTGGACGCCGATGATCCACGCGAAAACGACGGCGAGAACCGCCGTGGCGAGAATCAGGCCTCCCACCTTGGCTTCATTGGAGAGCTTCATTCGAAAATCATCCTATCTCTTCGTATCTAGCAGATGATTGGCGCACGGACTATTCACATCTCAAGGGGGAGTGTTGCAGTGCGTAAGGCTGTTCGCAGTGCTACCCCAGGATCCAGGTCGACAGATACGTCACGATGAAGTCGATGATGATCACCGTGATCGTGGAGGTCACGACGCTATTGGTGGTTGCGAGGCCTACGCCCTCCGCGCCGCCGCGGCAGCGGAAGCCGTAAGCGCACGAGATGATCGGAACCACGGCGCCGAAGGCGACCGCCTTGACGAGGCCGACAAACAGGTCCGAGACGCCGACAAAGTGCCGAAGCGCGTTCAGATACTCCGGGATCGAGAAGTTGTAGCGCACGACCGCGACGGAAAGCGCGCAAGCCATCGTGATCCCGATGGAGAAGAACGTCATCGAGACCGTCGCGACGATACACGCGATCCACCGGGGGAAGACCAGGTAGCTCACCGGATCGGTCCCGAGCAGCCTGAGCGCGTCGATCTGTTCGGTGACTTTCATGGTGCCCACTTCGGCCGTGACGGCCGCGCCGACCTTCGCGACGAGAAGAAGCGCGGGGAGGGCGGTGCCGACTTCACGGACGATCAGCTGCGCCGTGAAGCCCGGGATCATCGAGACCGTGTGAAGCGCCAGGTCCATGTGCCAGGCGATTTCGTTGGTGATGACCATGCCGGCGAAGGCGGTGCGCCAGCGCGGGATCCATTCCTGCACCTGGGGGCGGGTGAGGATGATCTGCGGGTTCTCGGCCGCCTGTTCCTCGAG
>CAYOWB010000207.1:2964-5644 GCA_964407515.1 uncultured Bacteriovoracaceae bacterium | reverse complement strand
CCCATGGACAAGTTCACCCTTCTGCCGGTGATCACGGAAGTCCTGCCGCGCGCGATCGAGCTGAACCGGATGACGATCCGACAGGAATCACCTCTCCGTCCGAACGAGAAGTCGATCACGCGGCAAGTGGAGCTGATCCGGGAGATCGAGAAGACCGTGGGCAAAGCCATGAACCTGCCGTGGGCTCGCCTCCGCGCTCTGGTACTGAACGAGGTGGCCTCGCTTTACATCGAATTCTCGAAGGCGCTCCGCGACCTGCAACCCCCGAAGGGCCTGGAAGGCGCCGAGCTGGCGGCCTATTCCGAGACGATTCAGAAGCTCACTTTGCCTTTCGAGGAAAAGGGCCAGGAGATCCGCTCCAAAGCCTTCGAGATCGCCTCTAGATCGGCGATCGAAGAGGCGTCCTTCCGCCGCGTCGCGGATCCGTTCTTCCAGGATAACCCGTCGCAGGCCAAGAAATACCGGCCAGACCCTTGAGAAGCCCATGCCACTCGACCTGGCGCTGCTCGCGACGATCGACCCTTCCGGCTCCTGGAACAAGCTAGACGGCAAGACGGCTGATCCCGTCCGGCATCTGCAGGCGCAATGGTGGCAGTCGGTCCAAGGCAAGAAATGGCAGCAAGTCGCCTTCTTCCTGCAAGAGGCCCAGGAGAAAGCACTGATACAGGCAGGAGTCATCGGAATCGTCCGCGCCGTCTCGCTGTCCGAGGCGGGGGCGCGCGCCGAAGCCCTGGTGGAGTTGGAAGACGCGAGGAGCGACCTCAAATCCGAGGATGCACGCAAGAAGCTGAGTCAGATCCTGTCGATCTACCACAGCCTCTCGCTTGACCACGGACGGGCCAAAGCGCTCTCCGAAGGGGAAGCCGGCCCCGCCAGCTGAGTCAGCGGTTTAGTAGCCGCACTTGAAGACCGAGCTTGTTTCGGAATCGAACTTCGCGCGCTTGATCGTCAATGAGGATGCCAGCCCGTTTTGATGGCGATCATGCACTTCGTAATTTCCTTGGTAAGCGCCACGGCATCGGCTGTCTTCGCGCCGCTCGTATCGGTGACCACCAGAATCCTAAAGTAGTGACTTGTACCCGTCACCGTCGGGACGCCGAACGATATCTCCCCCACCTTCAAGACCCATACGGGATTCGCGCCAAGATCCAGCGGCATGTTGACCTGATACGGCTTCGAGAAGTGATCGGAAGAGAACTGCATGTACGTGTGAACGTAATACTGATTCTGGAACATGTTGCGCTCGTCCGGTCCATGAATCACCCGAAACGGTCCATTGACGCCATCCACGTTCGTGGAAAAAAATCCGATATTCGTCCCGGTGCCCGTCGACTTATTCTCACTGAGCACCACGATGTCGACCTTGGCAGCCCAGGCCATTTGAGAAACCAGCCCGAAGACCAACATAGAAGCGATAACGAATCTCTTCATATCCCTCTCCTCAATCCATCAAAATTAAAGTTTTCAGCGCAAGTCCCATCACACAGGCGTGAAGCTTAGAATCCCACTGATAGCCCAGGATGCATCCACAACTCTGTCTACCGTCAGCAACCTTCGTATTCTCAAATTTGCCGGTCCCACATCGATAGGGACAAGGTTCGTATCCAGTCGAGGAAATCCGTCCCGCCTCACATGGCAGCGCGATCTGGTACTCGACCGTACGCACTTCCTCCAGATTTCCCTGTTTGTCGCGTGACCGGAATTTCAGCGTGTAGGTCCCGCTGCCCGGCCCGACGGTGACTGACGAGCCGGAGCTCGGAAGGACGCTTCCAAGGAAACTCGGCGTGGATCCATCGAGCGAGTACGCGATTCCGTCACAGCCATCGCCGACATCAGAGCAGTGCAGCTCCACGGTCAACGGCGTATGGTAAGTGCCCGAAGCGAGCGAAACTTGTGTCAGCGGCCGGTCCAGGTCCACCCGGAACGTCACCATCTGCTCCTGTTCCCAGTTACCCTGCGTATCACGTGCGCGATAGTACAGCGCATAGACACCGCTTCCGCCCTCTCCCACTCTGAGACCGACACGGTTTCCAAAAGCATACGCAAGCGGCGTATTGGAAGGTCCCTCAAGACGGTAAGCGATAAAGTCACACGCGACATCATCCTCGCAGGACAACTCGATGCGCGTTACCTCGCTGAAGCTGGTCTTCGTATTCACGACCCGGGTCACCGGAGGCGTGGTGGACACCGCTTCCGCGAAGTCCTGCACGATCGCCGACTCTTGAACATCCGCAATCTGCCCTGAAGGGCCACTGCACGCCGAGAGTGCAACGATCGCTCCTGCCATTGTGCCAAGCGCGATTGAGATCTTCGTCCGTGCCATGATTACGCGGCCTTTCGGTCCTTGCGGGAATCGGAGGAATTCTGATCAATCACGCCATTGAAGGCATCGCCGAGCTCCGTGAAGTAGTCACCCTTTCGGAATCGGACACGATTCAGACGTCCCTCTTCCTTCATTCGTTCAAGTTCCTGAACCATCCGATAGATCGGTCCCGCGATCCGGTGGGACATGAACAGACCCCACACCAGGAGGAGCGTGATTCCGGCCAGAGCTCCGACCGCATAGACCCACTTCATGACGTAGGCCTGCTGCTCCAGAAACCGGAAATAAGGATGGCTCGGATGAAGCCGAAGCGAACGCCCCAGCATGTCGAAGCGGTGGAAGAAGTACCAGTTCGCC
>CAYOWB010000207.1:0-2954 GCA_964407515.1 uncultured Bacteriovoracaceae bacterium | reverse complement strand
GAAGAGCGAGATCGTCGCCGCAGTCACCGCCGCCGTGAATCCCATGAACGAAAGCTGAAAGCGCGGATTGATCAGATACTGTCTGCGCCTTGATTTCTGAGAGCCCGCCATGCCTCACCTCGAGTACTTGATTATTTCTGTCACCTCCATATCGGCAAATCCTTCAGAACTAATAAGGGCAGGGGCGCCCATACCCTCATTTTCGTCTTCCGCCAAGGCCGACTTCAGCGGTTCAACGCCGTTACTTTCAAAATTTCATCTTTATTTCGGACACTTAAGTATCTGACTTAATTAGTTTGCTTTTCTTTACGATGTTAAGTATTCTTAATTTTGAAGCCATGTCCGACCTGGGAGGGGGCATGATGAGACATACGAGAGCCATCATCATTGCTGGATTGATCGCATGCCTTACGGCCTCCTCCCCCCTTGCCGGACTGGAGTCGGCCTGGGGAGCCCCGAACGGATCCAAAGCCAACCGGCAAAAGGTCATCGACTTCGAGGACTCACTGATTGAGGGCATGAACAAACGTCCGCTCGATTCGTTCGCGCAGATCAGTGAGCGCGATAAGAAACGGCGCAAAGTGCATCGGTATCGAAAGCGCGCCGGATTCAGAACCGAGACGGCTGAAACCGTTCGGGACATGAGGTACGCGCAATGAGCACCGCAGCCATGCCGATCTCCAGAACGAATCTCATCGTCACGACTTCGGTGGACGGCCGCTCGCACAGTCGCGTGTGGGACTCCGCGATTCCGTTGACGATCGGTCACCCCTTCCGCTGGGCAATCGAACGCACCGCGCAGGGCGTGCGAATCCGTGACCTCATGGGCGGCGCCGGCTCGTGGCAGGACATCGCTTCGGGCGACCTCGAAAAGGGCGCCGAGATCATGCTCGCGGACGGATTCTCGTGCCGGCTTCGCGCCGCACGGAAGCTCCTGAAAGCCGTGCCCGTGACCAATCCTTCGCTGATCCCGGACATTCCGGCGATCGACCCGGCTCGCATCGCCACGGACCCGGAACTCGCATGGTTCAAGAAAGCGCTTCAGATTTCCGGTGGCGTACTTGCACTGGTCGTCGGCATCTCGTGGCTCTGGCCCAGGGCCCAGCCTAAGACGGAAGAGCTGATTCCTCCGCAGTTCGCCAAGATCGTCATGACCCAGCCGAAGAAAGAACCCTCAGGCAGCCAAGGCAGAGCCGGTTCGAGCCAGAACGCCGCGACGAAAGCGAAAGACGCGGCCGTCGTGCAGGCTTTCCGTGCCAAGGCCCTGCAGAACAGCATCTCCGGCCTCTTGAAGGGCGGCCTCACCACGCTGCTGGCTCAGTCAGACTACGCGGCCGGCTCCGGCAAATCGGCCGATGCCCGGACAATGTTCAACTCCAAGTCGTCAGGACTCCAGGCTACCGGTCCGATGACCGGCAACATGGACGGACGCAACGTCCAAGTCGCCGCGCTCGGCGCGGGCGGCGGAGGCCTCGGCGGCACCGGCGTGGGCTACGGAAAAGGCGAGAAGGCCGGCGTTGCTGGCCAAGGAAAAGGGTTCGTCTCGATGGACGTCCCCGGCGCTAATGTCGAGGAAGGCCTGACCAAGGACGAGGTGGGCGCGGTCATACATGCGCACATGAGCGAAATCCGCTACTGTTACGAGTCTTCGATGATCCGATCGCCGGATCTCGAAGGAAAGCTGATCATCGACTTCACCATCGGTGCGGCGGGCGCCGTGAAGTCCGCTTCGGTGAAGTCCTCGACGCTGTCCGACCCACGTCTCGACGACTGCGTGTTGCGACGTCTGCTCGGATGGAAGTTCCCCAACCCGAAGGGCGGAATCGACGTGGCAGTCACGTATCCGTTCATCTTCAAATCGCTCGGGAGGTAAAGCACCATGAGACCGCAACTGCTTGTCAGCATCACTTTGCTCGTGCTCCTGCTCGGAATTCCGGCCACGCTCGCGGCGGATAAAAAAGACGCCACGCTCTCCCCGGCTCCGTCCGCCCAAACTGAACCCACCAGCGAATTCGGCATCAGCGAGGCCGAACGCGTGAACGTCGACGCCATCAAGGAGAAGTACTGGGCTCGCGGAGACGAATCCGAGATGGGTGTCGTCCAGAACCGCACGTACTCAAAGGCCCGTAAGTTCGACCTGGGATTGTTCGGCGGCATCGTATCCTACGACCCGTTCTTGAGTATCAAGACCACCGGCCTCAGCCTGGGCTTCCATTTCAACGAGTACTTCTCCGTGCGCCTGCTCGGATGGAAGCATTTCGTCAGCCCATCGAGCGCTTTATCCACGCTTGAGGAAACTCTCAACGGCACGACTACAAACAAGAACGAGCCGAAGTACTTCGTGGGCGCGGAAGCGGCCGCGAGCGTCCTCTACGGTAAACTGAGCCTCGTCGGCAAGGCGATCCTTTACTACGACTTCCATCTGCTCGGCGGCGCGGGCCTGACCTCCACCGACAGCGTGAAGGCCTTCACGCCCATGATCGGCCTCGGGCAGCAGGTGTTCCTGTCAAAGTCGCTCTCACTGCGCGTCGACTATCGCGTGCAGGGGTACAAGGAGAAAATCGTCGAGACAGTGATTCAGAAAAGGCTCGGCCAGACCTATGACCGCACGGCGTGGAGCCACTCCGTCACGTTCGGCATCAACTACTTCGTGGAGTTCGGAAAATGAAGAAGCGACACATTTCCGTATTCCTGCTGTTCGCCCTCTTGCCCATTTGGGCCGATGCCGCCGAAACGGCGTCGGTCAACGGCTCGACCGCGTCGCACGCCTGCACGCGGTCCGAACGCTGGACCTTCACCGACACAATCCGGCCGGAACAACGCGAACGTTTCTCGGCGTTTCTGAGCGGAAAGTCATCGCCGGTCCGCGGCTTCGCGCAGGCTCTTGCGCTCCGACGCTCCGGCGCCGCGGGTGAACAACGCCTCTTCAGCGAGTACTGGATCTCACGTGCCCT
>CAYOWB010000206.1:0-5647 GCA_964407515.1 uncultured Bacteriovoracaceae bacterium | reverse complement strand
GAGAACACCCTCCGCTTCTTCACGAACGAAGAGCTGATCAACCACCTCGGCCTGACGTACTACGGCGTCGACGAAGTATAACAGCCTGCTCTCTTGAACCAGGGGCGTACCATGCTACCCTTAAGGACATGGTACGCCCTAAGATCTGTCGCAAAGTCGCATTGAATCCGACCGTCACCGTATTCAAACCGCGGGGCGTCCCCGCGCGCGAACTCGAAGCCGGCACGCGCGAACTGGACGCACCGGAAGCGACCCGGCTGGCCGACTTCGAGGGACTGTATCAGGAACAGGCAGCGGAACGCATGCACATCTCCAGAACGACGTTCGGCCGGGTCATTGAAAGCGCCCACAAGAAGATTGCGGACGCGTTACTGCACGGCAAGGCGCTCGTCTTCAACATCGAGGAGAAACCGGAAGAGTAACCAGCGACCTCCCCTTGCACTCAATTACAAGCGAACCCCGCGTCCTGAAGGTTCTTCTTGGTCTTCTCCCGAACGCTCTCGCAATGACGAGAGCCATGGGCTGAGCTGGCAATCTCATGTGTTCTGGAGAACTTCGTATAATTCAGAACACATCCGTTTCCTTTTTTAAAAATGGTCAGAAGGCGTTCGTCTTGATCCCGAGAGCAAGTGGTCTCCGAAAGTAACCCTGGGCGCGGAGACGACTCCACAACGTTCGGCGACGCCAACGGCTGCGGCGAAGGAGCAGAGACGGGGACCGAAGCCGAGTCCTTCGCTGGCGCGCCCGGCGGGACGACCGGAGCCCCACTACACCCAGCCAGCATCATTCCAGCGAGCAAGCCGCCGATCAAGAAAGTGCATCCATGCATCGACCGTTTCATTCAGATCTCCTTTCGTAAGGAACATCGCTTTTTACAGAACAACATTTGAATCATGTCCGAAATCTCTAGGCCTTTGGCCCCTCGCTGGGTCGCCAAAACGATTCCGCGCCTCGGCAGGGAAATCGGAAGCCCCTCCAGCTCGAAAAGCGCGCCTGTCTCTAATTCCTGCTCCACCAGCATCCGAAGAACAAATCCGCCACCGACCTGATCAAGCAGCAGCCCCTTGAGCGCGTCAATACCGGTAACCGAGAACACCGTTTTGAACTGCATTTTCTCCTTCATTACAATGCGGTCAGTGAGATACCGCATTGGAGTATCACGCGGGTAGGTCACCAAAGGTAAGTCCTTCAGGCCGTCCCTCCATGGACGTCCTTTTAGAAGCTTGCGATACCGAGAGCCCACCACGAATACGACTCTGTCGTTCTGAAGCGGAGTGAAGGAAAGCTTCGAGTCATGAATATCGTCAGGGACCACGGCGGCATCGAGCATTCCTGAGTGCAATTCTTCCAACAACTGAAAGGACCCCTGCGATGAGATCTCCAGCTCAATCGGCTCGGGCAAGACCGCGGCAGCATGACACAACTCCGCCAGCGGGGAACAACCAATCGAGAACGCCGTACCAATCCTGTAGCGCCGACGCGCGGTATGCGGCAGACCCCCGATTCCGCGAATCAGTTCATCGAGCCGCCCTTCCATTCTCTGACAGAAGCAAAGGAGTTCAATACCGGAGGGAGTCAGCGAGAACTCGCTCGAAGACCGGTGAATCAGTTCCGTCCCCAGCGCCTTTTCCAGTCTCTTCACGCCCAGTGACAGCGCCGGCTGAGAAATCCCCGAGGCACGAGCGGCTTTGGAATAACCGCCGTAGCTCGCCACATTGAAGAAATACCGGAGCAATGAAAGATCAATACGTTCAAACACGCTATTCGTTGCGCCAATGACCATATATTAAGCCTATTTGATCTTCCAATTGTCCACAAGTCGTATTGTTGATAACATAAGGCCAGATGACCACGGCCAGACCTCAGTCGCACCGATGCCTTCTCCCGACACTGATCGCGACTTTTGCCGCATCGGCGCTCTTCACATCCGCTGTTCCGGCGGCCGCAGCACCGGCACAACAAAACCCCCGGTATCGACCTGGCCCCGCGCCAAGATACAATCCGGTAATCTCCTTCAATCTGGACCCGACGAAAGTTCGGAACACATCATTCCGGATATCAGCCCGAGAGAATCGACTGAAAAGCATGAAAATCTTTCTGCAGGAGGGGGCTGATATCAATAGCACTTCAGACACCGGCGTCACGGCACTCATGTATGCCTCGCAAGGCTGCTTCCCAAAGGTTGTCGCCTTCCTGCTCAGACACGGAGCTGAGGTGAACCTCAGGGATAGCCGGGGAAGGACGGCTCTAATGTACGCCTCCCGCGCTTGCTGCTTGAAAGCCGTTCGCTTGCTCCTTAGCCATCCGAAGACCCGCGTCCGCCTGAAAGACAAGGCCGGAAGAACAGCGGAAAACTACGCAAAAACCCGAACCACTCTCGAGGTGGACGGCCCGGCATTTGAAATCATCAACCTTCTCCGAAGGAGGCACTAGCCCATGTTGTTCAGGTCATCGGCCTCCTGTCCCCACAGGCTCCTTCTGCTTGCCATGATGATCGCTTCTGCAGGAGTGGCCTGTTCCACAACGCGCACCGGAGCCATCGCGACAGACGCGACGGCCCCGGTGCCCGCCTATTCAGGGCTCTCAGAGCGCACGGCCAAATCCATCGATGCCATCGAGCAGGAGATCCTGAAGGAAGACGCCGAAATCGAACAGGCCGCCTCACCGCGACGCCCCAGGATTCCCCTTGAATTCAACGAGCGGGTCGCACGTTGGATCGATTACTTCACCGGAAGAGGCAGGAAACAGTTTGAGGATTTCCTCTCGCGCGGAGGCCAGTACCAGAGGCTGGTCCAGGAGATCCTCACCGGGCACGGAATCCCCAAAGACCTCTATTACCTCGCCATGATCGAAAGCGGTTACGTCACGCACGCGCTTTCCCGCGCCAAGGCGGCCGGCCCGTGGCAGTTCATTCCGGCGACTGGAGCTAGATACGGCCTGAGGCGAAATCGCTACATCGACGAAAGACGGGACATCATTCAATCGACCCATGCAGCCGCACGATACCTCAAGGATCTCCACTCCATGTTCCAATCCTGGTACTTGGCCATGGCCGCCTACAACGCTGGCGAGGGACGAATCCTTCGCGCGACAAAACAAGGAATGTCACACGACTTCTGGACGCTCGCCGAGAAGAAGGTGCTCCCTAAAGAGACGAGGAACTACGTGCCGAAGTTCATCGCGGCTGCGATTATCGGCAGACATCCCGAACGCTACGGTTTCGAGCCAGCAATGGAAAGGCCGATGCCCGAACTGGAAAGAGTCCTAGTACCCGCGGGCACAAGACTTTCCTCGCTCAGCCGCGCGTGCCAAATCCCCCTCACCCTACTGACGCAGCTAAACCCTCATCTCATCAGAAGGATGACACCTCCACTCCATCACGGATACGCGGTGTGGCTTCCCCGAGGGACCACACCCTCCAACCTGATTGCGAAGCTGGCATCGCATCGGTCCCGACCGACACATCGGATCCATCGGGTCCGCCGTGGGGAGGCGCTTTCGACGATTGCTCGTCGCTACGAGATTTCAATTACCGAAATCGTCAGGACCAATCGCCTCCGCTCGAAACGTGTCTACGCGGGGCAGCGACTCAGAATCAGGCTTCGCGACTCTTGAGCCCGTCAGCCGCGACCGGGAACCCGACGATATCAATTGTCGTGCTGGCGATGCCGATTCCTGCCTTTTCGAACCCTTCCAGCACGCGCCTACTGATCGCATCCTTCGTATCTCGGATTCCATGCGTCCGCACAATGAACCGAACGGAAAGTTCGAGCCAGTTATCCGTCAAGTTGTAATACACGCGCGGCGTGGTATCGCCGATGCGGAGAAAGTACTTCCGCTCAAGAGCACTTTGCAGCGGCTGACTGATCTCCCTGGAGTCGTGCGTCACCTCGTCCACGGAGCGCAGGAGAATCTCTTCGGCCTTTTTCCTATCCGAATCGTACTTGATCGGGATGCGGATCTCTTCCCAAAGAAACGGAAACTCACGGGTATAGTTGAAGATCGGCTCCTCGAATACCTTGTCATTCGTGACAGTAACCACCCTGCCGGTGTATTGCCGACTATTCACCCACGACGTCCCTGACTCCTTCACGGATTGCGGCTCTCCCATCTCCATGATCGTCGTCTGGATAAACCCCAGCGAAATCACGTCACCACGCACGCCCCCCATGGTAATGCGGTCCCCGACCGTGAACGTACGTCCTCTCATCAAGAGCAGATACCCCGCGAACGAGATCACCACCTTTTGTAACGCAAAGGCGAGCCCAGCCGTAGCGAGTCCAAGTCCTGTAGCAAGGCGTCGCGGATCATCGAACCAAATCGACAGCACAACGACGGCAATCAGCACGGTAGCCCCCAGGCTGATCACCTGGCGCGTCCAGAACAACACTCGTTCGTTGCGCAGAGATCCGGCCAGCAGCCGGATTCCATAACGCAGCACAGATCGGATCAACAGGATGGCTGCCACGAACAAAATCGTCAGCAGCAACTTTCGAAAGGTCTCCGGATTCGCACCTACGAGACGTATACCGAGGATTTCCATCGTATTTACGCACTGCCCCCGGCCTCATGGAAATGCAAGGCGCTCGCCATAAAAGGCCGCTTACCGGCCACAGCGCCCGAGAATCACGCAGACATCCTCCGCGCTGAAGCGGTCTTGCTCCACCTCGCGCAACAGGGTGAACAGCCGTTCTTCGACTTCCATCAGTCGCGCATGCCCTTGACGTGAAAGTAAAACGATCTTTCGCCTTGCGTCGTATCCGTCACGCTCCAAATAAAGCATTCCGCGGCGTTTGAGCCGCTGAAGAGTCGGGGTCAACGTGCCGGGATGAATCCCGATTGCCGACGCCAAAGCTCCGGCGGGAATACCTGGCATCTCAACCAATCGTCTGAGTACAAACCACTGGGTCAGACTCATTCCAATGACCCGCTCCAGCCGCTTATTCAGCTGTTGGAGATTGAGCCCAAGCCGAAAGATACGCTCTGCGACATCCACCGTGCGACGCTTAGCCTCACCCATGAGCCCTCTCCACCACCTGCAAGAGCGTCCGAAGAAGCCGATTGATCTCTGTCTGCCGCTTCAAGAAAAATCGCGCACGCGACGTCTCCTTCCGCCCCACCCGGATGGTGAGGATCCGTGACTCCGGAAGCGCGAAGACATCCTCGTCCGTATCGTCGTCGCCGACATAAATGGCGGAACTCAACCCGAGTTCCAGCATCAGCTCCATGAGCGCAATCCCCTTATGAGGCGCGCCGGCGGGAACCAGGTTCACTACACACTTCCCCAAAATCACGCGAGGCGGCGACTGAAGCCTTGCGACGCACTCGAGGATTTCCGCCTTCGCTTCCTTCTTCAGCCGCGCTTTTCGATAATGCAATGCCAGGGAGTATTGCTTATCCTCCACTTCGATTCCCGCTTCGCGACGTAACGTCCTGACAAGGTACTTCTTCCAGTTCTGGCACGCTCGGATCGCAAGCTCCCCCGAGAACTGCTTCTTCGGAAGCCCTTCCAAGCCATGATTTCCGATCCTGAACCTGGGTTGCACCGCCATAAGTTTCCCAAGGTCGGACAACGATCTCCCCGAAATCACGGCAACCGGAGCACACTCGATGAGTCGCTTCAAGAGCTGCTCGGTCACTCCCGCCA
>CAYOWB010000205.1:5042-5700 GCA_964407515.1 uncultured Bacteriovoracaceae bacterium | reverse complement strand
TACACTCTTTCCTGGACGCTCTTGCCTTCGTATTTTCCGAAATCAATGATGACGTCCGACTCATCGATGATGCCGGTAATCGGGCTATTGGGCGTGCTCATATTAGAAGAACAACCTCCGTGTTCAATTCAGCGAGATTCGACCCGCCATGACTAGAAGTGTAGTGACATGCCCCGCTCGTTTCAACTCTGTGTCAAAGTTCTGACGTTTTCCTAACGTTCGGCTCTCCGTAATGTCGCGTAAAAGAGTCGGATGAAAATCTCCGAATGACGTGTTGCGTATCGATTTCTCAGTGGATTTGGGTACGGGTCGGTGTGTATAAACCCCGCATCTATGTGTGGCGTCGTCGGCTTGATTGGCACCCCGGACTCAGCCCGGGAAGCTTTCCTGGGCCTTACCACCTTGCAGCACCGCGGCCAAGATGCGGCGGGAATTCTGACGTACGACCCTGGAGATGGCCTTGAAGCCGACCAGGAACCCAGTCAGGGCAGCAAGCAAGCCTCGTCGCGCCCCGAGAGCCGCCAGCCTGGTTTTCATCTCGTTAAGAATCTCGGCCTCGTCGAGGCCGTCTTCACTCGCGACAATATGTCGACCCTCCAGGGGACCATGGCGCTCGGTCATGCCCGGTATAGCACCATCGGCCGCGGCGACCTGACTG
>CAYOWB010000205.1:0-4967 GCA_964407515.1 uncultured Bacteriovoracaceae bacterium | reverse complement strand
GACAGGAGCTCAAGCGTGAAGCCAAGCGGCACCTGCTCACGCGGTCTGACACGGAAGTGATCCTGCACCTCTTTGCTGACGGCCTGGCGCGCGCGAGTGGCGCGCGGCAACGCCAAAGCGCCGCTCAGGCCCAAAACACCGGCCAGGCCCAAAACACCGGCCAGGCCCAAAACACCGGCCAGGCCCAAAACACCGGCCAGGCCTATGCCGCTGACCTTCACAGTGTCGACTGCGCACTCCCCGGCGACGACCTGACCTTCGATGACATCTGCACGGCGGTCGCGCGCATCTATGAAAAGGTTCGCGGAAGTTACAGCATCATCGCCATGATCGCCGGACACGGGCTCGTGGCGTTCCGCGATCCCTACGGCATTCGCCCGCTCGTCTGGGGGAAACGTCCGGTGGAAAATCCCAAGCCGGGCGCGGCCAAGGAAGCTCACATGGTGGCTTCTGAAAGCGTCGCGCTCTCGTTCATGGGATACGAGGATTTCCGTGACATCACTCCCGGCGAAGTCGTGTTCATCGGACTGAATGGAAAGTCGCAGAGCCGCACGCTTTCGACTCAGCAGTCGCGTCACTGCATGTTCGAGTGGGTGTACTTCGCTCAGCCCGAGTCCGTGATCGACGAAGTCCCGGTCTACGGAGCCCGAATCAATCTGGGGCGGAACCTGGCCCACACCCTCAAGGAAATGATCACGAAGAAACGCATCCAGCCCGATCTCGTCGTGCCGGTGCCGGAGAGTGCCCGTATCGCGGCGATCGCGCTCGCCGAGGAGATCGGAGTGCCGTACCGCGAGGTGCTGATCAAGAATCGGTACATCAAGCGGACGTTCATTCTCGATTCACAGGAGAAGCGGCAGAGCGCCGTGAATCTGAAGCTCTCGCCTGTTCGCTCGGAGATTCGAGGGAAGCGCGTGCTGCTCGTCGACGACTCCATCGTGCGCGGCACGACCTCGAAAAAGATCGTCAAGCTCGTGCGTGACGCGGGCGCATCCGAAGTTTACTTCGTCTCCACTTGTCCCCCGGTGCGTTACCCCTGCTTTTACGGGATCGACATGCCTTCTAAGGAAGAGCTGATCGCTTCCAGTCGCGACACTGGAGCGATTCAAAAAGAGCTCGGAGCTGACGCGGTGATCTATCAGGACGAGAAGGGGCTGCTCGACTCAGTCAGTCGAGGCGCCAAACCTTGCATGGCTTGCCTGGATGGAGAATATCCCTGTGACGTATCCGCAGGGGCGGCATTTTCCGCGGCGCGAAGCCGCGATCGGGGATCCAAATCATGACGACTATTTCGACGCTTTATCGTGGTTCAGTGAAGAACGTGCTTGGACCTTTGGTGACGTCCGGCGGCGGGACGGCAGCTATCTTTGAATACACGGACGCTTACTCCGTGTTCGACTGGGGCCGCATGCCCGATACGCTCCCGCGAAAAGGCGAGGCGCTCGCGCTGCTGGCCGCCGAGTGGTTCGAGAAAATGGAACGCGCCGACACCTGGCGTGAGTTTTCGAAGACTAAAGAGGCCCTCGAGTTGCGTAAGGGCAACCGCTTCGGAGCCACCTTCAATGAAATCGGCGAGAAGCTTCAGAGCGAAGGGCTTCGGACCCATTACCTCGGCTCCATGCCGCCCGAATGGCAGGCCGAAAACTGCCTGGCGCCCAAGCCGCTGGCCGAAATCAATCGGCCGATCCGGCACGTGGCCGTCCGCCATGTTACCGCGGTGAAACCGACATACGGAACCGCTCTAGCGCGCGCGATTCCGGACTATTCAGCCACGCGCATGTCGCCGTTGCCGCGTCTGGTGCCGTTGGAGATCGTGTTTCGGTTCAGTTGTCCCGAAGGCAGCTCGATCATCGAGCGTTTGAAGCGGGATCCTTCCTATCTCCAGGTGCGTGGCTTTCAGGATACGCAAGTAGAGGCCGGACATCAGTGGCAGTTCCCGGTTCTCGAGGCTTTTACGAAGCTCGAAACCTCCGATCGTCCCGTGACTCCCATCGAAGCCGTGGCGATCTCTGGGATTGCGCCCGCGCAGTTCCAGGAGTTGATGCTCAAGACGGCGTGGATCGCCGGTCTTCTGAAGAGCGTCTGCGCGAGCAAAGGGCTGGAGCTCGCGGATGGCAAAGTGGAGTGGGCCATCAACGAGAAGGGTGAGTGCTTCCTCGTCGACGCGATCGGTCCGGACGAGCTTCGCATTCTCAAGAACGGCGTTCAGCTCTCCAAGGAATTCCTCCGTCATTATTACCGGACGACTCCTTGGTATCAGGCGCTGGCGAAGGCGAAGAAACAAGCGGAAGCCCAGGGAGTCGCCGACTGGAAGAAGCTCGTGCCACTGGGGCCGCCCACGCTTCCGCCGTCTCATCGGGATCTCGCGACGCAGTTATATCTGGCGCTCGCCAATACGTTGTCGAGTCGGAGCTGGTTCTCCGATGCCTGGAGTCTCGATCAGGTTGTGGCGGAAATTCAGAACTTCACGCGCGACGAGAACGAGGTCAGGGGATGAGTTCCACCGTACTCGTGGTCGGATCCGGGGGCAGGGAGCATGCGCTCGCGTGGAAGCTCGCCCAGTCGCCCCGCGTGTCGCGACTGATCGTCGCACCCGGAAACGACGGCATGTCCGCCCAGTGGGAACGCTGGCCGGCGGATCTTCGTCCCGAAGGGTTCGACAAGCTCATTAAAAAGGCTAAAGCCGAGGGCGTTTCACTCGCGGTCATCGGGCCGGACAACCCGCTCGCGGATGGAATCGTCGACGCATTTCAGAAGGCCGGCATTGCAGCCTTCGGTCCTTCGAAAGCGGCGGCCCAGCTTGAGGCCAGCAAGAGCTTCGCCAAGGAGATCATGACGGCCGCCGGGGTTCCGACCGCTCGATACGAGACGGTGGAGTCCGTGGCGCAGGCTAAGAAGTTCCTGGAATCCGTGAGCTGGGATTTCGGAGGCTGGGTGCTCAAAGCGGATGGTCTCGCGCTCGGAAAAGGCGTCGTGATCTGCCAGAATCTCGATGAAGCGCTTGCGGCCGCGGGCAAGCTTCTCAAGATCTCGGGCAAGCTCGTGATCGAAGAGTTCCTGAAAGGCGAAGAAGTTTCCTGGATGGCCTTCTGTGACGGCACGCGCTGCGCGCTCCTGGAGCCCGCGCGCGATTTCAAGCGCCTTGGAGACGGAAACGAAGGACCCAATACAGGCGGCATGGGCGCGTTCAGTCCGGTGCCGAAGGCGACGGCCGAATGGGGCGAGCGCGTGAGACGCGAAGTGTTCGAGCCGGTACTTGCCGAAATGGCGCGGCGAAAGACGCCCTTCCGAGGCCTGCTTTACGCCGGTCTGATGGTGGACTTCCCGGCTGGGAAGATCTCCGTCCTCGAGTTCAATGTCCGCTTCGGTGATCCCGAGACGCAGGTGTTGCTCCCTCGTATGGCGGGCGATGTGCTCGACTGGTTCGAGGCTTCGGCCAAGGGTGATCTGAGTGAACTCCCGCGATCGGTGCCGTTCCGGCGCGATCGCGCGGTGTATATCGTCGGCGCTTCGCGCGGGTATCCTGAGAAACCCGAGAAGGGAGCGGCGATCCAGGGACTCGGCGAAGGGGATTCAGGCCCGGATCATACCGGCGGCTACTTCGTCGCGGGCGCGAAACGCGTCGCTGGCGCCAAACGCAAAGATGTGACGCTCGTGACCGACGGCGGACGAGTTTTCGGGGCTCTCGGATTGGGACGTGATTTCGCGGCGGCTCGTGATGCTGCCTATGAGCGGATCGCGCGCGTGGCCTTCGAAGGAATGCACTACCGCAAGGATATCGCGAAGGGGGTCGAAGGGTGATCTCTATCGCTGTCCTCGCGAGCGGCAGGGGAAGTAACTTCGATGCGATCCTGCGCGCAGCGAGACAGGGGGATCTGGAGGCTCATATCGCAGCGGTGGTCTCCGACCGAAAAGAAGCGCCGGTACTGGAGAAGGCGCGGGCGGCCGGGATTCCGGCCCTTGTCATTCCTCCGTCCGCGCCACCGCCCGCGCGGCCCGCGCCACCGGCGAGAGAGCGGGGAGCGCCTCCGGCCAAGACGGCGCGCGCGTATCGCGGTGATCCGTATCGCGATGAAAAGATTCTTGAGCTTCTGGCCGCCTATTCTCCGCGGTTTTTGGTTCTGGCCGGTTACATGCGAATCGTGACGCCGAAGCTCATTGAGGCATTCCGTTCTCCCCGAGGTTACAGTAGGATCGTCAATATTCATCCCTCGTTGCTGCCTGCCTTCCCGGGAGTCGACTCCTACGGGCAGGCCTTCCGTCACGGGACTCAAGTGGCCGGAGTGACCGTTCACCTCGTCGAGGAAGAAGTCGATGCCGGGCCGATTTGTGCCCAGCAGGCTTTTTCGATCCAGGGCATGAAGTCCGTCGAAGAAGTGGAGAAGCGAGGGTTGGAGATCGAACACCGGCTCTACCCGGAGACGTTGAAGTGGGTGCTGCCCGAGCGCTTCGATATCGAAGCGCGAGAAAGGAGACTCTGTGTTTGCCCGCATTGAAGTGACCATGCGTCCGGAATTCTCGGATCCAGCCTCGGCAGGACTTCTGCGCCGGATCGAGATTGCCTACCCGGAACTGCGAAGCAAGATCCGTTGGGCACGAATGATCGACGTCTACTGGTTGGACCTTCCGGCTCCGCGAGAAAACGTGATCGCGGCGATCGGTGAGGTCTTCTGGGATCCGGTGCTTCAGTGGATGTTCACCGGGAATCTGATTCCTTCGGCGGCGGACAAGCATGGCGGCATCATGGATCTCATGACGGCCGCGCCCTGCCGTCCCGGGAAGTTCTGGGCACTCGAAAGACGCTTCCGCCCCGGCGTGACCGATAACATCGGCCGCACGACGCTCGAAGCGTTCGAGATCGTTCTGCAGAAGAAGCTCCCTGAAGGGCGCGCCGCGAGCGGAAGTCTGCTGCTGCTGGAAGGCCCTGAGCTGAATGAAGACACGCTCTCCGTGATCGCCCGCGATCT
>CAYOWB010000204.1:0-5826 GCA_964407515.1 uncultured Bacteriovoracaceae bacterium | reverse complement strand
ACCCGAGCGTATCCCCGACAGGTACTCCGTTTCTTGAAGCAAGCCGACCGTTCCTCAAAAAGGATGAACGCAAAGGGTCCCTGGAGGACATCTTCCAAGCGGCCCGGGCGGCACATCCCGAAGAGTTAAGTGATCAGTCACCGCGGATCCGGGCTTCGTTCATCTGGCTCGCGTGGAGTCAGGGATGGACGGAGCTAGCTTCTCTCGCACGGTTTCTCGAGACTCATCGGTCGCCGGTTCACTACTGGGTCCAGCGAGCGCCGGAGGGAAATGACTCCCTCCTTGCAGAACGTTACTGCCTTGGCGATCTTCGCCTTCGGAAGTGGGTGCTGACTGAGCGGAAGCGGTAACTCAGAATTTACCGTTAATAGTGTCGCCAACAAGATTGCTGGCTGAGAGGTCTGTTCTGCAGAAATTCCAACGCTCAGAGCTCGCAATGCTGACACCCGGCCTCACGGTCAAGCAGTGACCCCCAAAACCGCACACCACGTTCAAAGCCCGGCCTCACGGTCAAGCTGTGACGCCCAAAACCGCACACCACGTTCAAGCCCGGCCTCACAGCTTGCCTGTGCCGGCCCTATCCCAACGCGAAGTCTCGAACCGCCGGGTGCTGTGGCCCGGCCGGCGACTAACACCCCAAAACCCGCAACACCTGGTCCGAAAGCGCGAGGCCCCGCGCGGTCAGTCGCAAACGCTCCGGCTGATCAGGATGGCGCTCCAGGAGCCCCTCCCGCTGGAGCGCCGTGGCGGACTGACGCCTCGAAGGCGTGTCCAACCAATCTTCTGGAAATCCTTCATCCAGTCTGACGGCGAGCAGCCATTTTTCCAAAGCGCGCTGCTCCTCCGTCAAGGTCTCGGACCACTCCACCGCGGATCCGCCGCCTTCAAGCGTCGACTCATACGCTTCCACATCGGAGATGTTTTTCCAGCGGGAGGCGGTGGTTGCGTCGAAGGAGTGCGCCGATGGTCCGAGCGCCAGATACGAGCCGCCCTTCCAGTAATTGAGATTGTGCCGCGATTCCGCGCCGGGCTGACAGTAGTTCGAAATCTCGTAATGGCGGAATCCCCGCGCCCGCACCCATTCGTCGACGAAGAGGAGGTGCTCCAGCTGAGTCTCTTCTCCCGGAAGCTCCCGAGCGAGCCAATGCTCGTCATGCAGGGTGAGGAGGTAGCAGCTCAGATGCGAGATCGGGAAGGCGAAGAGCGCCCGCAGCGACGCTTCGAGCTGCGCCAAAGTCTGTCCAGGGACTCCGCACAGCAGATCCACGCTGACCTTTGAAAACCCCGCCGCAAACAGGCTCTCCAGCGCACGCAACGCCACCTCCGGCGAATGCACGCGTCCCATCTTCTTCAAGAGGGAAGCATCGAGCGACTGGATGCCCATGCTGATGCGGTTCACTCCCATCGCCCGGTAACGGGCAAGGTTTTCCGAACTCACGGAACCGGGGTTCACTTCCATCGTCCATTCCGTGCGGGAATGCAGGCGGCCCCTGAGCCCAAGTCTATCCACCACGCGTCCGAGCGTTTCGACCGGAAACACGCTCGGGGTTCCGCCCCCGAAGTAAATCGTGTCCAGCTGGCTGTCCAGGCGCCCACCCTGCTGCGTGATCTCGCGCATCAGCGCCGCTTCGAATCGCGCCACGTGTTCCGCGAACCGCGGCCCGCGCGCCAGCGAATAGAAATCGCAGTAATGGCACTTGGCTTCACAGAAGGGGAAGTGAACGTAGAGGGACTTCATCAATGCTGCGCACTTTAGTCATGAACGTGGCGAAACTCAATGGGGCAGCCCGAAAACACGACGGCCGGATCAAGGAGCCCCCAATCCGGCCGCATTCAATTCTGAAACATCGGAATTTCAGTAATCTTGGAACGTCCAGTAGTCCGCGAAAGTGAGCGCTCAGTAGCGATCGCCGCGTCCGCCGCGGTCACCGCGACCACCGCCGCCGTAACCACCGCGATCACCGCCGCCGTAACCACCGCGATCACCGCGACCGCCGCCACGGCCACCGCGGTCTCCACCGCCGAAGCCGCCGCGACCACCGCCGCCGCCACCGAAGCCACCGCCACGCGGAGGCTGCTCACGCGCTTCGTTCACGGTGAGGGGACGACCCTGGAACTCGAAGCCGTTCAGCGCGTCGATCGCCTTTTGGGCGTCTTCGGGCGTAGCCATTTCGACGAAACCGAAACCGCGCGAGCGGCCGGTCTCACGGTCATTCAGAATGCGGACGCTAATCACTTGGCGACCATCCGCTGCAAACAGTTCCTGCAACGCGCTCTCTTCCACTGAGAAGGACAAATTGCCGACAAACAACTTCTTGTTCATAGGGTACCGACGACTCCTTTCAGGTCGTG
Organism: uncultured Bacteriovoracaceae bacterium; assembly: GCA_964407515.1. Taxonomy (GTDB): domain Bacteria; phylum Bdellovibrionota; class UBA1018; order UBA1018; family UBA1018; genus CAYOWB01. Next base: position 3,474 of record CAYOWB010000204.1, on the reverse strand, counting down.
TAATTGCATCTACATGTTGGGAGCGCGTTCCGGAGGACCTGTGAAACAAATAACGAGGACGAGACCGAATCGAGCTGACCAAACAGACTTCTCCAATTTTACCCGATCCGATTTGGGAATGTCTAGTCTTGCACTGGAGAGGAATCCGTCGCCGCGGCGCCCGAGGGGCAGTCGGCCCAAAGGCGGTGCGGTTGCCCGGAGAATCGGTGTTGCGCAGTCCGGAATAGCCCACGGCGTAACGCTGCAAATGAGCCGGCACGCGATCTTGCCGGCGAACCCGCACGGAAGACCGAACACAGGAAATGACACGAGCGGCAATAACAGTTACCCTGATGCATATGATGCGCAAACTTGAAGAAATCCAGCTTTCGAACGGTGTTCCCGTGATCTTCCTGCAGCGTAAGGGTTCCGTCGCGGCCACTTACTGGTGGAATCGCGTCGGTAGCGCTGACGAAAGACCGGACGAGGCAGGATTTGCCCATTTTCTCGAACACATGCTGTTCAAGGATGCGGCGGCCAAGGAAACGGGGCGCGCTTCGACCGGCCGCATGGCCCTCGATATCGAATCTTTGGGCGGTGATATCAACGCCTACACGTCCTTCGATCAGACCGTTTATCACGTCACCTGTGCTGCGCATCAGTGGGAGAAAGTCATCGACTGCTTCGGCGGGATGGCGGCTCCTCAACGTTTCCTTAAAGAAGACTTCATGCGTGAGCGCGAAGTGATTCTCGAAGAGCTGCGCAAAAACGAGGACTCTCCCGGCCGGCGCTTCTTCCAGGATGTTTTCTCGACGACGTTCGCAAAGCATCCGTACGGCCGTCCCGTGATCGGCTTCACGAAGACGCTCAAGGCCGCCACCGTCGCGAAGCTCGAAGCTTTCTATCGCCGGAATTACGTTTCCGAGAATATGGGACTCGTGCTGGTGGGGCCGTTCGACGAAGCCCGGCGTGCGCAGATCCTCAAAATTCTCGAGAAACGCTTCGGCGCAAAGGTGATCAAGCCCCGGAAGGCGGAGCGGAAGCCTCGTCCGGCGGAGCAGCCCCTGAGACCCAGAATCGGATACAAAACCCGCGAATTCGACGTGAAAACACCTTCGCTCGCGATCTCCTTCCGTGCGCCGGATCTCCTGCACGAGGATGTGCCGGCGCTCGATCTCATGGCGGCGTGTTGGCGATGGGGGAGACGTCGCGCCTTTATCAGGAGCTTTTCTATAAGACCTCGCTGGCAACCGAAGTTTCGGGCGGTCTTTATGTCCCGAGTGACCCCGGGATGCTTTATGTTCAGGCGGAATTTGACCAGGTGGACAAGAGTCTGCCCGTCTGCGAGGCGCTCTTCCGACAGCTGGCGCGGATTAAGGAAGAAGGCCCGACCGACGCCGAGCTCGAACGCGTTCTGGTGAACGCCGAGAGTGAACGGCTCTATGCGATGCAGACGGCGGACGGGATGGCGGGACGACTCGGGTTCGCGCGCTTCGTCTTGGGCGACGTCAACTTCGATCAGGAATACCTGGAACGCCTTCGCGCCGTGACGACCGCGAAGATCCAGGATGTCGCCCGGCGCTACCTCGACATCAACCGCCTGACCGTGGCGTTCCTGCTTCCGAAGGACGGCGGAGCGGCTTCCAAGCTTCCCACCGAAGAAATTCTGACCAAGGCCCACTCCATTCTGGGGGTGTCGGTTGAGCAGAAAACGGGCAGACCTGCTAAGGCCGGCAAGAAGTCGCGCGGCGGAAAGGCTCATGCCTTCTCGACGCTCACGCCTGAAATCACCCGACGTCCCTCCGGATTGCGGGTGATCTATCGCGAGTCTCCGCAGTCTCACGTGTTCAGCATCCATGCAGTGGCGCTCGGTGGACTCCGGGGCGAACTCTTCCAGCCGGTGGATTCGGCGGAAAAGGACTGGGGCGCCAGTCACATGATGGCGCTGACCTGGACCAAGGGAACCTCACGTCGCACGGCCCATGAGATCTCCTCTTACGTCGAAGGACATGCCGCCAACATGGACGGTTTCGCCGGCCGCAACACGGTCGGCCTTCAGATGACCGGCCTCGCCCGCGACTGGAAGGGCCTTTCCGATTTGTTCGCCGAGACGTTGGTGGAGCCGTCGTTCCCTGACTCCGAGGTTCAGCACTCCAAGCGCGTGGCCGAAGACGAAATCAAAGGAATCGACGACCACACGGCACAGCTTTGCTCGAAGCTCTTCCTCGAGACGCTGTTCGAGAGGCATCCTTACGGCAAGCTGACTCTTGGCTCGCTCGAGAGCATCGGATCGATGAGTTCCGAGAAGCTGCTGACGTTCCATCGGCGTTGGATTCGCCCCGAGACCCTCGTGGTGACGGTCACTGGAACCGTGGGACGCAAAGCCGTGCAAGAGTGGGTCGATGCGCTCGAGCAACGATTGCTGCAGCACCGGCATTCCGAGCTACCTTTGCCGAACCTGGCTTCGATCCCTTCCGAACAGGCGCTCGTCGCGCCTCGTTGGGCGGAGAAGCACCTGGGACGCGAGCAGATTCACATCATGGTGGGAAGTCTCGGAACGACCATCACCTCCGAAGACCGCCATGTTCTTCGTCTCCTGCACACGCTCCTGAGCGGACAGAGCGGTAGGCTGTTCGTCGAGCTTCGCGAAAAGAAGAGCCTGGCGTACACCGTCGCCCCGGTGAACTTCGAGGGAATGGAACGCGGCTACGTCGGCACTTATATCGCGTGCTCGCCGCAGAAGAAGGATGAGGCGATCCAGGGTATCCGCACCGTTCTCGAAAAGCTCGCCGCCAAGGGCCCGACCGACGCGGAAATGAAACGAGCGAAGGAGTTTTACCTTGGTCGCCGGGCGATGGACCTGCAGAGCGACTCCGCGATCGCCGCGCATTACGGTCTTGAGGCCGTGTACGGCCTGCCTCCGCTGACCGACGCCGACATAGCGGCCATCGTGGAGGGGATTACCGCGAAGCAGATCCGAGAGGTCTGTCGCAAATACTATCTTGATCTACCCATGGTCACCTGCGTGGTAGGGTAAGCGGCAAGAGAGTTATGATCGGCCAATTCCTGCTGGCATTCGTCGGTGTTTTCGTCGCGCTCGATATCATCGGGACGCTTCCGCTCTATTTTTCGATGACCCGTCAGATGACTCCGGACGGGCGGCGCAGGATCGTCGATACGTCTATGCTGGTCGCCTTTGTCGTGGCCTTCATCTTCGTGTTTTCCGGACAGGTCATCTTTCGTTCCATCGGCGTGAGCATTTTCGACTTCAAGATGGCGGGAGGACTCGTGCTCCTGCTCGTCGCGCTTGCCGACCTTGTGGGTGGGCCCGGAGCGGTTCATAAAGAAGCGGAAGGTGTGAAGGGCATCGTGCCGCTCGCTGTTCCGCTCATCACCGGGCCTGGTGTTCTCACCACGCTCGTTCTGCAAGTCCCGCTCTACGGTTACTTCATCACCGTCGCTGCGCTCGTGGCGAATTACTTGTTGGCCTGGGTG
>CAYOWB010000203.1:0-5842 GCA_964407515.1 uncultured Bacteriovoracaceae bacterium | reverse complement strand
CTTCGAGAAGAATCAGATCTCGCTCTCGATGAAGAACGTCGTCGAGCCGGGGGAAGCGAAGGCTCGCACCAAATCCGAAAAGCGTGATTTTTCGCAGGGAAGAGCAGGCGGACATCAGGATCAGCGCGATGCGCGCGGTCCTCGTGGCGGTGGACATCAGAAACCGCAGAGGCCTGCTCCGCAGCCGAGCGGTGCCCGTTCTCCGGTGCGTCCGAAAGAGGCGTTTAACAATCCCTTTGCATCGCTCGCCGATCTCAAGAAAGGGCTTCGGCCACGCTAGCTTGTGGTAGCCTGAAGAGAATGGAAACGATCGAAGCAATCGTATTCGACCTCGACGGCACGTTGGTGAACTCCGACGCTGTCGTGCTTGAGGCATTTCAGTATGCGCTTGCTCCGTATCGCGATGACGTTACGGTCGATGATCTCGAGCGCATCCGCTCACGGCCTCCATCGCAGGTGTTCGAGGGCCTCGTTCCGCGGGAGAAATGGGAAGAGACGTTCGAGAGGCTCGCGGCTTATTCCTCCGCGCAGGTGGACCGTGTCGCGGCTTTCGAAGGGATGAAGGAGACGCTGGAAGCGATTCGGCAACGAAAGTTCCGGCTCGCCTTGTGGACTGGGCGCGATCTCCACTCCGCTCGTCATATTCTCAAGTACAACGGGATTCATTCGTACTTCGAGTGCGCGGTCGGCGGATGCACGGTCGAGAAGAATAAGCCGCATCCCGAGGGTCTTCTGCTCGTCGCTGACCGGATGGGCTTGAATCCCTCCAGCATTCTCATGGTCGGCGACCATATTCACGACCTGGAGGGAAGTCGGGGCGCGGGAGCCTTTTTTGGAGGCGCGGCCTGGAGTCCGTTCCGGTCGCGGAATTATTTCTCCGAAACGGACGCGGATTGGACATTCGCGTCCGTCAGTGATTTTCGTGAGTGGATTGTCAGGAAGTAAGAGCTAGGTAGCAGTACCGGTCTGAGGATTGGACCGGCGATCAGGGCATGGCCAGGGAAGGGCATGGAATGAAGGACTCGACGGATCGATCGGTCCGCTTTCTTGTAGTAGACGATGAGCCGGATATGCTTGCGGTCGTGCGCGACGCGCTGACGGTCTATTGCGGAATTCCGAAGAAAGACATCGCCACGGCTCCTGACGGGAAGGAAGCGCTCCGAGCCTGCGGTGCCGGCCATCCCCCGGATATCGTCATCACGGATCTGCGAATGCCGACGCTTCCAGGGGAAGAGTTCATTCGGATGCTTCGGGAGCGCGCGGTTCCCTGTGATGTCATCGTCCTCACCGGATACGCCGATTTAAATACCGCGCTCGCACTCTACCGGTACGAAGTCTCAGAGGTGATTCAGAAACCGTTTGATCCGAAGCATCTTGCCGCGGCCGTACGCAGGTTGGTCAGCCGCCTGGAGATGAAACGACAGAATGAAGACTTCCGCGGAAGGCTGCTTCAGTCGGAGAAACTCGCTTCCATCGGACTCCTGGCCTCAGGGGTGGCTCACGAAATCAATAATCCGAACACCTTCATTCGTGGAAATCTCGAGCTATTGAGTCGCCACTTTCAGAAAGCGAAGGACGCTCGCGGGAGTGGGCCCGCGGAGGTGGATATCGAGGATCTGATCCGGTCCTGTATCGAAGGGACGGAGCGCATTTCGAAGATCACGTCTAGTCTGCTGCTGTTCTCGCGCGTGAACGCAGGTGAGCGTCGGCCTTTCTCGATCGCTAAGCTGATCGACGGAGCGTTGGCCATGCTGAGGCACCGGCTGGTCGGGGTTCAGGTCGCTACCTCCCTTCCTGGGGCTTTGAAGGAGACGGTAGGACGAGAGGGTGAGATTCTTCAGGTGCTGACAAATCTTATCGTGAATGCCGTGGATGCCTTCGAGGGGTCGGCAGTGGATCCGTCCAAGCGTCGCATCGAGCTGAAGGTATGGGATGACGCTTTGAATCGCCGGCAGATCGTCGCGGTGACCGACAATGGCTGCGGGATGACGCCCGAAGTGATGGGGCGAATGTTCGATCCGTTCTTCACGACGAAAGATGTCGGTAAGGGGACCGGGTTGGGGCTCTCGATCTCAAGAGGAATTATTCATAGTCACTGTGGTGTCATGACGTGCACGAGTAAACCGGGAGAGGGAACGTCGATAAGGTTCGAACTTCCGTGGGCGGAGGGGCAATGAAAGACAAGTACAAGATCCTGGTGGTGGACGACGAGGTGGAGATCCTGAAGTTGATCCATAGGTACCTGACGATGGAGGGGTACCTCGTCGAGACATGTAGTGACGCGCGCGAGGCTTTGAAGAAGATCGAGGGCGGTAGCTTCAAGATCCTCATTACCGACATCGTGATGCCAGGGATGAGCGGCACGGAGCTCATCAAGGAAACGAAGCGATTCGATGGATTGATCCAGGTGATCGCGATTACCGGCTTCGTGACGATGGAAAACATCCTGACTGCCTTCCGGTATGGCGCGATCAACTGTCTGTTCAAACCTTTCAAGAGCTTGGATGTTCTGAAGGAAGAAGTAGAGCAGGCTGCCGGAAAACTGGAGAGAATTCGAGCGGTACTGATCGAAAGGATGCATATCAAATGACGGATACTGGGATGAACGTCGATCTAGAGATCCTTCGCGCGTTCGTCGCCGAATCGCTCGGAAGTCTCGACGACGTCAGCGCGAAACTGGTGTTCCTGGAGAAGTCACCGAACGACACGGCCGCGGTGGATACGGTGTTCCGGGTGCTTCACTCTATTAAGGGAAGTTGCGGCTTTTTCGACCTAATGGCGGTGAAGACCGTTTCCCACCGGATGGAGTCGGTGCTCTCCGCCGTGAAAGGCGGAAGGTTACCGGTCGCCGCCGCGTTGATCTCGGAGCTGCTTACGGGGGTGGATTACCTGAAGCTGATGTTGGAGCAGGTTCAGGAGAATCCCGTGCCGCAGCCTTTGTCTCCCGTGCACGAGGCTTACCTTGGGCGCCTGGACGTGCTGCTCACGCTCCAGAAGGATGCAGTCGTGGCGGCCGAAGCGCCGAAGGCTCCGGAGCCCTCGCTTGCCGCGTCCGGCGCCGAGGGCCACGACAAGCACGCGATCAAATCGATGCGAATCGACGAAGCGACGATTGACGGCTTCATGGCCTACACGAGCGAGTTGATCAGTGCTTCGGAGATGTTTCGCTACTTACAGTCGAAGCTGGAGGGGACCCAGCTCTCGCCGGAGCTTCGTCGCGAGTTCCGCGACGCTATTCTGAGCTTTCACGGGTTGTCTCAGAATCTTCAGAGGAGCTTGATGGAGATCAGAAAGCTGCCTTTGAAGACCCTGTTCTCGAAGGTGCCTCGGCTAGTGCGAGATCTCTCCCTGTCTCTTTCGAAGGAAGCTTCAGTGCAGGTCGAGGGAGACGAACTCCGAGTCGACAAGAGTCTACTGGAAGTGTTGGATGATCCGCTCGTGCATATGATCCGGAACTCGTTGGATCACGGGATTGAGCGACCCGCGGTCCGCGAGGCAGCCGGGAAGCCGAAGGCCGGCACGGTCACTGTCCGTGGCTCGGTGGACGAGTCGTTCCTTTATCTCACGATCGAGGACGACGGCGCTGGAATTGATCCGGTCAAAATGAGGGCAATTGCGGTGAAGAAGGGGTTGCTGACTGAAGAACGGGCGGCGGCGCTTTCGGATCAGGAAGCGCTCAATCTGAGATGCGCTCCAGGGTTCTCATCCGCCGAGCAGGTCACCGATGTGTCGGGACGCGGTGTCGGCATGGATGTCGTGATGACCAACATCACGCGGGCGAACGGCAAGGTGACGGTGGAATCTGCTGCCGGGAAGGGGACTCGGATTCAGATCCGGGTTCCGCTCTCGATTACAACCCTGGTGCTGGATGGTCTCATCATCAAAGTGGGTGACGAGAAACTAGTGATTCCGTTGGAGGACGTGAAGGGCGTGGAAGGTGCTGAAGGGCAGGCGGTGACCACGATCCGGGGCCGGCACGCGACGGTGCAGTTTCGCGGACGCACGATTCCGCTGGTATCGCTGCCGAAGATTCTGGGCTGAGATGCATCTGATAGTTCGGACTCAGGGAAGGTATTGGTGGTCGTCGAGAAGAAGGGCGTGGTGAATGGACTGCTTGCCGATGCGCTTGTCGGAGTCCAGCAGGTGGCCCTGAAGGATCTGGGAGAGCTCTTCGAGGGGCACCCCATGATCGCCGGAGGCGCGGTTCTCCGTGATGGAAGAGTCGGTCTTATGTTGGATGTGGATGGTGTCTTGTCGCTACAGTGAGTTGGAGTCCGTCACGCCGATGGCCTGAAGAAGGGTGCTCTTTCGGAAAGGTTTGCTGACAGTCGCATGCGCGAGCTTCGCGATCGAGGAATAAGCTAGAGGACTCCCGCTGATTGTGACCAGCCGAGTCCCGGCCAGGTGAGGGATGCGACGGGCATTCTCCAGGACTTGAGTGCCGGGGATGTCCGGAAGGCAGATATCCGTCACGATGACGTCGAAACTTTGACTTCGCATCAGCTCGAGGGCTTCTCGTCCGGTCGCGCAGGTGATGATGGAGGTGGTGACCGGTTTCAAGAAATCCACAAGGATTTCCGTCAGGTCCGATTCGTCTTCAATAAGAAGCAGTTTCAAAGGTGCCATATCCAGTCGTGTCTTTCTAACCGTGCTCAATCGCCGCCTGAGAGGCAAGGGGAATTTCGCCGCTTGGGGGAATGCGGCCTGTGTGGCATCGTTGAAGGAGGATGAAGCGGCCTTTATTCACCGGAATTGCCGTCGGTTTAGCAGTGATTCTTGGGGGCAGTGCCTCAGGCGGCGCGAGTGATCATGGCGGCGCTGTGAATGCGTGTGATTCGCAGTCGGACTTCAGCGCTGCGTCGCCCTTGCCTCAGATTCCGCGACTTCGGCTGAATGAGCCGTTTGTGAGTAGGCCACAGCCTTGGGTAGAGCGCGGAATCCGGCTCACGACCGAGCGGACAGACACGCGCCTGGACTCCGGTCAGCTGAAGTTGCGTCTGGATTACAGCCCTAGTCCCGAGATGAAGGAGCTTCTCAATACGCATCAGGATCGCGTCGTATTGATCCCGGTTCGTGAAACAGTCCAAGTTCAGAGGGACAAGAAGGGAACCACGAGGACCGTGGAGGCTTGGAAGCTGATTGCGCTCGGGCTCGGGCTCGCGGGTCCTGAGTTCTTCCTGAATACGGGAGTTCATGAGGCGTCGCATGCCGTGGTGTTGAAGGCCCTCGGCTACGAGGTGACTGCCTTTCGTCCCTATCCTCACATGAGAAAGGCGAGGGACGGCACTAGCCGGTTTTACTTTGGAAGCGTGACGTATCGAAGGAACGGCCCAGAGAAGAAGGGGGAATGGATTTCGGACATTGCGCCGCAGATCGTGGACGTCGCCGTACTGTCCACTTATTATGCGCTGCTTGAGACGGACAGCCTTCCGAGGAACAAGTTTGCCAAGATGGCGATCCTCATGTTGCCCGTGGGCAGCCTGGTGGACATGCTGAATCATGCGCGTAACGGCGTCCTGTGGCCGGATCCCACGGCGGATTTCACGAAGTTCAAGAGCCGGATCGGCGCCGATGAAGGAGCTGCGCGCGTCGTCGCGGATGGCCTGCAACTGGCCTTGGTCGCGGGTGGGGCTTATGTCGTCGCACGCGGTTTGATCGACGTGTTCAAGCCGGAGAAGGCGGAGTCAGCTCCTTCAGGGAAATCTAAGCCCAAAATCCAATACCACGTCTACCCGACCGGCAACGGCATCGAGGCCCTGGTCGTCTGGTAGGCCTCGCCGTCCACCGAAAGTAGCGGGCCACTCCATCGGCACTCGCTTTGCCCTGTTCACGCGTAGGGTCT